>NZ_MKRR01000010.1:1248-17006 GCF_001897045.1 Sphingomonas sp. 66-10 | reverse complement strand
CCAGAAATCGACCACGACCGGCAAGGTCCCAAGCCGCATCAAGCGGTCGAAGGCCCCGGTATCGATCGCGACTGGCTTGCCGCTGAACAACGGTTTCCCACACTTTCCGCACAAGGGCGTTTCGCGCAATCGTTCGAGCGGGACCCGGTTTGCAGTGGCGCATGCCGGGCAGATGACGATTTCGGATTCGGCCATTTCCACCCTCCAGAAACGATGATGAGCCGCGCGTTACCGATCTGTCCTGGTCTGTTTAACACTACCGGCAGCCTGGTGGCACCGCGGACTCCCCTTGGCATTGACACTCCATCCGGATTTTCCTGGGGTTCAGGGCAATTTGCCTTCTCGCTCGCTTGCATCGTCGTGGGGCGCGAATTTGCGCCAGTTGATCTGCGTGAGGCCGGCCAGCAGCAAGATCATGCCGACCTGAAGCGCGATGCCCCAGGGGCTGGTGAGCGAATTGGCGAACGCATCGCCTAGCGATGTGCCGCGTAACGTCTTGGCCGAGGCGGCGTAGACCGAATAGGAAATCAGGCGTCCGGCAAAGAACGCCGCGGTGAACCCCAGGAGGCGGATTCCCGCCAGCCCCGCCGCTTCAAAAAGCTGCGCGGACGGGAGCGGCGAGAGCGCGAAAAGCCCGAGCCCAACGATCACGCCGCGCTGGCGATGTTCGAGCGCTTCGCGGGCACCCTCGAGATTGTCCTTCAATCTTTTGGGCAGTCGCCCGCGCAGGAACCGAAAGCCATGCGCCAGCGCCAACCGGCCGCACGCTGCGGCAGCAGCGCTGATCACCACGATTGCGGCGGTCGGTACATCGCTATTGAGGCCGTAGAATACGATGATCGACCAGGTCGGCGGTCCGAACGCGGGGAGAAGGTTGATCCCGAACACGATCAAAAAGAGAAGAACAGCAGCAATCATGGCACCTGCGATCGCCCGCCTGGAACGGCAGCGTCAATCCGAATTTCTGCGAGCGTGACCGCCCGCGCCCCGGGAGAATGCCCAGAGCAGATCAAAATCACGAACGAGCGCCCGTTCCTGCCGGAACGAGCGCAACGAATGCCACTCCGCCCAGTGCTGCAAACGCGGCCCCGTAGAGAAACACGCTGGCGTGACCTAGGCGATCCCATAGCAGGCCGCCGACCAGCCCTGCGATCAATCCAGAGAGGCCGATCGCTGCACTGTACCAGCCGATTCCGCTGGCACGCAGATGGTCAGGCACCAGATCGCTGACCAGAGCCTTGCCAACAGCGCGAAAAATCCCCTGAAAGGCGCCGTACAGGACGAAGAGGGCCGCAGCCCAGCCGAGGCCCGGGGTGAACGCGAAGCCGAGGTAGGTAAGGAAGAAGATCGCATAGGCGCCGATCAGCAATTCGCGGCGACCAACGCGATCGGCGATCGCGCCGGCCGGATAAGACACCAGCGCGGCGACGAGGTTGAACCCGGCGTAGATCAGCACCGTCGTAACGAGCGACGCGCCGAGCTCGCGCGTCTTGAGGATCAGGAACGCGTTGCTCGAATTGCCGATGCCAAACACGAGCGTCGCGACGAGGTAGCGCCGGTACGGACCGGGCAGGTGCGACAGGCTGACCTCGATTTTTGCCTTGGCCTGCACCTCGGCGGCGCGCTCACGCACAAGCATGACCGTCGCGAACGCCAGCAAGCCGGGAAATATCGCGAGGAAGAAGATCATCCGGAGTTCGATATGGAGCAGCAGCAACAGCCCAACGGTGATCAGCGGCCCCAGAAATGCACCGAGATTGTCACCGACACCCTCGAGCCCGAACGCGCGGCCGCGGCTTGCCCTGTCGGCCGAGGCTGCGATCAGCGCATCGCGCGGTGCCGAGCGCACTCCGGTGCCAAGCCGATCGAGAAATCGCGCGCCCAGGACGCCCTGCCAGGCGCTCGAGGCGCCGATCAATGGCTTGGCGAGCGCCGCCACCGCATAGCCGGCCAGCGCAATTGGTTTGCGGCGTTGCAACCTGTCCGAAAGGCTACCCGAAACCCCCTGGATCAAATTCTGCGCGCCGGTCGCCACGCCTTCGATCACGCCCACCACGAGGCCGGTCGCGCCGAGCGTTTGTGTCAGATAGATCGGCAGGACCGGATAGAGCATCTCGGTCGAGATATCGGTGAACAGGCTCGCGAGTGCGAGCAGCCAGCTGTCGCGGGTGAGGCCTTTGAACTTCGAGGCAATTCGAGGTTGGCTCATGCTCTCCCGATCATACGTCGCTACCGCCGGCTTTCGATCGCCAGCATTGAGTGAACATCTGCTGGCCAGGCAGATTTGCGATCGGGCGCTTCCAACATCGCCCGGCTCCGTGGAAACCCGATCACGCTAAATGCTCGTGCCAACCAACCGTCCGATCCCGGCCGTAATCGCCATCGCCAGAGCGCCCCAGAATACGACCCGCATAACCGGCTTCCAAGGTTGGGCGCCGCCCGTCGTTGCGCCAATCGCGCCGAGAAGCCCAAGAAACAGGATCGTCCCTGCCGCTTCGCCGATCACGATCATTGGCACAGGCAGCACCGCCGCCAGCAGGAGGGGCAGCAACGCGCCTGCAGTGAAGGTGATCGCTGATGTAACGGCAGCGACGATCGGACGGGCGGCGGTCAGGTCGGTGATGTGCAGCTCGTCGCGGGCGTGGGTCTCAAGCGCATTGAAGGCCGTCATCTGCTCGGCGACGGCGCGGGCGGTAGCCTGGTCGACACCGCGGGACACATAGATATGGGTCAACTCGTCGAGTTCCGCGGCGGGGAAGGTTGCCAGTTCATGTCGTTCTTTAGCCAGGTCGGCATGCTCAGTGTCAGCTTGCGAGCTTACCGACACATATTCACCAGCGGCCATCGACATCGCCCCTGCCACCAGTCCCGCGACGCCCGCGACAAGCAATGCCGGGCGAGCGGCACCGGATGCCGCCACGCCCAGGATCAGGCTTGCCGTCGATACAATCCCGTCGTTTGCTCCAAGGACGGCAGCACGCAGCCAGCCGATCCTTGACACGAGATGCTGTTCCCGATGCGTCCTCATTCGGCGGCTTCCCTCTTATGTCGGCGTCACGCCGAGACCCTGAAGGCATAAGGGCCTCTCAAACGCCGGGGATATCGGGAATAATACGAAAGTTGCCCGCGATCGATGGCGCAATGGCGCGCCAATTGCCTCGACGCACTCGATGGCGCCATCAGGGCGGCGGAGCGTCCCGCTGCCTCCGCCGAAGACGGTCGATCGATCCTCGCGCGATGGCCCGTCACCACAGCAGCCGGAAAGATCGAACGCGACGCGAAGATCAGCGTTATACGGTTCTGATCGGAGGTTCGGATGGGTCGCAAATGCCCTGGACGAGGCGAGCGCCAGGCGGTTCTTGATCACTATCGCAAGCTTAAGATGGCCCGCTCGGTGCACAATTTCGTGCGCGGCGCGGTCGCCGATTTCTACCACTGGCTCGACGAAGCCCCTGCGACCATCCCTGATCTCCCGCCGGTCTGGATCTGCGGCGACTGCCATCTTGGCAATCTCGGACCGGTCGCTGATGCAACTGGCCGCGTCGACATTGAGATCCGCGATCTGGATCAGAGCGTCATCGGCAATCCCGCTCATGATCTCCTGCGTCTCGGACTGTCGCTGGTCACCGCGGCGCGCAGTTCGGTCCTGCCCGGGGTCGCAACATCAAGAATCGTCGACGCTTTGGCGTCGGGCTATCGCGATGCGCTCGCCCTTCGCCCGCCACCGGGCGAACCGGCGGCGGTCCGGCTGGTTCGGAAGCGCGCAGTTGGGCGCCATTGGCACGATCTCGTCAAAGAGCGCACCGAAGGGCGCGGCGAACACCTTCCGCGGGGTAAACGCTTCTGGGACCTCGGTCCGCGCGAAGTTCGCGCGGTCGAGGACATGCTCGAACATCCCGGCGTCCGATCAAAGGCGATGTCGCTCACCCATCCCGGGATCGACGATATCCGGGTCGTCGACGCCGCTTATTGGCGCAAGGGATGCAGCTCCGTCGGTTTCTTGCGGGTCGCAATATTGCTTGGGCTCACCGACAATGTGCACCGCCGAAATCTGCGGGCGCTGGTCGACGTAAAACAAGCGATTGAGCCGGTTGCCCCGACGAAATGCCCGCTGCCGGACGATCAGGCGATCCGTATCGTTACTGGTGCCTGTGCCCTCGCGCCCAACCTCGGTGAGCGCATGATCGCGACGGAGTTGCTCGGGAAACCGATCGTCATCCGCGAGCTCAAGCCGCAGGACCTGAAGCTTGAGATCGACCAGTTCACCAAGCGCCAGGGGATCAGAGCGGCGGCATATCTCGGCTATCGCGTCGGCCACGCCCACGCGCGCCAGCTTACGGCCGATGGACGCCGCGATCTGGGCCGCGCATTCAGTGCCGGGGCTGACGAACGCGCACCCGACTGGTTCTGGCGCGCAATTGTCGATCTCGCTGCCCGCTCCGAGGCGACCTATCTTGCGCATTGCCGCGGGATCGAACTCGGGCAAAGCGCCACATAGTCACAATCGGCTCGCCAGCGCCACCATGCGGCGCTCAAGATCGAAGAGCCAAATGCCGCCAATAACCAGCGGCGTAACAACAACGACCAATCCAATAATGACCACCGGGGATACTCCTTTTATTCCTCCCGCGCTGCGGCGCAGCGTCGAAAATACCCGCGAAGCGCCTTCGGACGCACTTGGCGCATCGAAGCAGGCAGCGTTCACCGCGTAACGCACGTTGCAACCTAATGTCTCCCGTCGGCCGGCGATAAACCCACCTGAATGTGCTCCAACGGGTCAGCTGGACGCTTTGCGTTGCGACACGGCGGACGCCCACCCTTCCGATTTTCCGGAGATTTGCTCAGGCCGGGATCCAGTCAAACTCCTGAACCCGCGTATGGCGGCATCACTCGGCATCCGTTCGTCCGACCAACAGACGATGGCCTCCTCCAGCCATGCGCCGAGCGTCGCGGATCAACCGCCTGACGCGTGACCTGAGCGAATCCGAGGCAACGCGCCAATCCTTCGGAACGCGCTCGTTGCCGAAAAGGCGCAGCGCAATGTCGCGCTGCGATGCCCCGGCGACGAGCGCATCATGAACCCTCAGCAGGTCGATGTGCCGGTCGAGCCTGAGGTCGCGCGGGAAAAGCGCCGGCAGGAAGCGCCCGGTCCTGCATAGCGCGGCAAGCCTGCGCAACGGCATGAGGCGCCTTTCGGTCGTCGAATCGATGACATCCACCATGGAATATTGAAGGAAGACCGGATTCCCGGACGCAAGTGTCCCTTCGGTCACGTCTATCCGAACATGCTGGTAGCCATCGGAAAGGACCGCATGCTCGCGCCCGGACGGGTCGACGGCCAATGTGAGCATCTTTTTGAAGCGCCGCGGATCAAAACTATCCGATCGGTCAGTTGGGAGAGCTCGAACTTCGACCGTACCAGGATCGAGCGTCGCGTCCCAAATAACGCGGGCTCGGATTGCATCACGCCGCGGGTCTTCTGCGAAAGTGGAGGCCCCATATGAGCGGATCATCCTCCCGGCACTGATCGCGGGTCGCGCGACTGGCAGAGGTGTACCAGGCGACATAATCAGGATCGCGCCGCAGCCATTCCCACATCACGCCGGCGCGATCGACCCCTTTCAGGCGGCGGTAAGGTGCCGGATCTTGCCAGTCAGCCACGGCGCCTGACGCGGACAATTACACTATTCCCACGAGGGCTGAGGCGTTCGGCCCGATCAGCGCAATCATCCATTTGCCCGCGGCCGCCAACCCGTTATAGTTGCTGCTCATTCTGGTATCCGACCGCGACGGCTTCAGGAGTCCGCATGCTCGGCTGGATGAACTGGAAAGGACGGCCGGTGGGCATTCGGCGATTTGGGGCGCCGCCATCAGCCGATGTTGGACATGGGCCCCGCGCGCGTCGAAATCGAAGAGTTCATCCAGATTGCTGGGACCGTTGAGGATATCGGGGACCTCGCCCGCTCCCTTGAGCGAATGACTTCTCTCCTGGGCTTCGTCCATTTCGCGGTTACCCAGCATACCGACAGCCCGGTTGCCGACGAGGCCATGATCCGGCTGCATAACTATCCCAAGCAATGGGTCGATTATTTCGACGCCAACCGCCTCGGGCTGTCGGATCCTGTGCATCGCGCCAGCCAGCGCATCGTCGCGGGATTTCGCTGGGAACGATTGCCTCACCTCATCGAGCTGACGCCCGCCGACCGCAAGCTCCTCATGCGCGCGCGCGACTTCGGACTGGCCAATGGCTTTACGGTCCCGGCGCATATCGTCGGCGAGGCAACGGGTTCTTGCACCTTCGCCCTCGGAGCGCGGGGTGCTTTCCCCACGAACGCGCTCGTGGAGGCGCAAATGGTTGGCCTCGCGGCATTCGATGCTGCGCGACGTATCTGGCTTGGAGGAATGAACATGCCGGGACATCATCGCCCCCTCACTGATCGCCAACGCGATTGCCTTATCTGGACCGCGCGCGGAAAAACCGCGTGGGAGACCGCAAGCATCCTCGGAATTCGCGAGGTGACGGTGATCAAGCATCTGACCGATGCCTTGAATCGATATGGCGTGCAGAAGCGGACATCGCTACTGATCCGGACATTGTTCGACGGGACGATCAGCTTCGCCGACATTTTCCGGCGCTGATATTCTCATTTCTTAGAATAGCGCGGCTGCTCGCGCCGGTGCTCCCATCGCGTCCCTATGCATGATGGGAGTTATTCACGATGTTGCACATGAAAAGTGCCGTCGCCGCGCTCGGCGACGAGGCGCTCCGCCAAATGTTCATCGCGCGCAGGGAGGTGTTTGTCGACCTCCTCGGCTGGGATGTTCCAGTCCTTGAGGGACGATATGAGATCGACCAGTTCGACGACGAACACGCTGCCTATCTTATCGTCTCGGGTCCGAACGCCGAACATCTCGCCTCGGCGCGGCTGCTGCCAACCACAAGGCCGCATATCCTCGCCGATCTCTTCGCCCACCTATGCGAGGGCGAGATTCCGCGCGGGCCTGGTATCTTCGAGATCACCCGTTTTTGCCTCGACCGCAGGTTAACCGCCGCCGAGCGCCGGGACGCCCGAAACAAGCTGGTAAGCTCGATCGCCGAATACGGTATCGCCAATGGCATCCACACTTTCACCGGCGTCGCCGAAATGGGCTGGTTGCGTCAGATCCTGGGCTTCGGGTGGCGAAGCCGACCGCTAGGCCGCGCTCAACGCGTTGGCGGAAAGATGCTGGCGGCTCTCGCCATCGACATCGATCGGGAAACCCCCGCCCTTCTGGCCCGGACCGGCATCTATTCGACGCCTCGTCAAGCGGAGGGAACGCGCCATGCTGCGTGACCCGACCAAGACCGTCCCGAGCAATGTGCCTTTCGGCGACCGGGCTGCCCGCCTCGCGCGAGATGGATATTGCATCATATCGCGAGCCGTACCGGCAGGTATGGTGCACCGGCTTGGCGACGATCTGCGGCCTGCGTTCGACGCGACCCCCTTCTGCGAGGGAGGATTTTATGGCGCGCGCACGAAGCGGTTCGGCCGACTTCTCGCGCGCTCGGCGCAGGTCAAGCAGTTCGTGCTGCACCCGCTCGTGCTCGCATTGGTAGAGCAGGCGCTCGGCCCGTGGTGCGATACAATCCAGCTCAACCTGACCCAGGCGATCGCGCTCTATCCGGGCGCCCTGCCTCAGCTTCCGCACCGCGATCAGGATATGTGGCGCGGTGCGATCGGCGAGACCGAGTATCTCGTCAACGTGATGTGGCCGTTCACGGACTATCGCGCCGACAATGGCGCGACGCTGATCTGGCCGCAAAGCCACGGCACTGCGGCGCTGAGCGATCCGCCGCAGATGCAGCCCGTCACCGCCGAAATGCGGCCAGGCGACGCTTTGGTCTTCCTAGGCTCGACCTTGCATGGCGCTGGCGGAAACGATAGCGACGACATCCGCCGTGGCATGATCGTCAGCTACTGTCTTGGGTGGCTCAAGCCCTATGAAAATCAGTGGCTCGCTTATCCGCCGGCCGTTGCCCGCAACTTCTCGCCGGAGCTGGCCGGTCTCGTCGGCTATCGCCAGCACCGCCCCAATCTCGGCAACTACGAGGGGCGCTGCCCGTCGATCCTGCTTGGCGATGAAATTCCCGAGTGGATCGGCGCTATCGATGCGCTGCGACCCGATCAGCAAAGCCTCGTCGAGGCCTATGTCGCCGACCAACGGAGGAGGCCATGAGTGCCGGCGTGACCTCCGAGCGCGTCTACGGCGCGCTCAAATCCAGTCTGCTCTCCGGACACATCCTGCCCGGCGAGCGGCTTGAGCCCAGGAGCTACGCCGAAGCGCTCCAGACCAGCGCTACGCCGGTCCGGGACGCGCTGCACCGCCTCGTGGGCGAATATCTCGTCGAGATGCGCCCTGCCGAGGGATTTCTCGTACCTGCGATGACCGACTCCGGCCTTCGCAGCCTCTACACCTGGCATCTGGACCTTTCGTTGCTCATCGTCCGACGCTGGCCAGGCGATCTTCGACCCAAAATGCCGGACCTGACCGGGACCGATTATGCGGACCGTGCCCGGCGTCTGTTCACCACAATGGCGGTCTATTCCGGCGACATTGAACTTGTCCGGCAAGCCGCCGCCGCCAGTGATCGCCTGGCAACCGCCCGGGTTGCCGAAGCACGGATATTGGCCGATGCTGATCGCGATCTGCGAGGGCTGGCGACTCTGATCAACGCAGCCGATACAAATAAGATCGCTCATTGGTTAGAACATTACCACCAAAATAGAATTAACCTTATTGGACAGATCATCAGAGCATCGATTTCGATATTCTAGATGTATTCATGCTATATTCTTGCCACATTCCTTCTATAACGAAAGTATAATTTTACACTCAATTCTAGCCGCGCATATAATTCTTCCTGTCGCAATTCCGCGACAGAAAGGAGAAGTCACATGGAACGTGATCTTCATGAGGAACTGATCGATCTCGGCGCCGCCTCGGTTGAAACCGAGGGGCCGATCCAGAAGTCGATCGAGTTCGGCGTGGTCGGCAGCCTCCCCGGCATCAGCGACGACGAATGATCGCGCGGCGGGCGAGCCCCTGGCTCGCCCGCATGTCGGGAGGCACAGATGGAAACCCTTCGACTGCGGACAGGGATATCGCACCGCACCTTTGCGGACTGCGCGATCATCCTCGATATCGACCGCGACCGCTACTGGCGCGTGGGACGCGATCTCGCGATGGGGCTCGATTGGATCGCCGGTCGCCGCGCCGGCCCCATCGCGCCCGAAACATGCAGCCGGCTCGATGACCTGCAGCTTACGGAGCGAGCTATTACATCGCGAACTCTTCAGCCGGACGACCTTCCGCCTGCGAAAGCCAGCGCTGCGGAGGGCGGGATCGCCGATGATGGTTGGCGAATCGCCGCGGCCATCGAGGTCGGCCTTTTATGCGCCGAGGCGAGGTTGGTCGTTCGTTCGCGTCCTCTCAAATCAATTATCGACCGACTGCGATCTGCCCGCGGACGAGCGCTGAAGCGAAGCAAGGGAAACATAATCCCGCTCGCAAAAGCATTCGAGCATCACCGGGGACTCGTTCCGCTTCCGCGGAAATGCCTGCCGGACTCGCTTGCATTTCTTGCGTTTGCCGCCCGCCGCGCGCACTTTCCCCACCTGGTCTTCGGAGTCGAAGCCTGGCCGTTCGCGGCGCATTGCTGGGTTCAATCCGCTGATGTCGTCCTCAACGACGCGCTTGATCACGCTCGATCTTTCTCGCCGATCCTGACGGTATGATAGGCCCGGCCTATCTCGCGGTCATCGACCCCCAGCAATCCGGCAGGGGTAGCTCCTCAATCGCCGATGCGCAGGCACAATTCGGGCTGGCGCTCGCCTATGAGGGACCGGCGCTTGTTATTCTCTCGACGCCTGGCTCACCTGTGCGCGCGATCGGCCGGATTGGAGCGGTCATCGGCACGCTGTTCGACCAGGCCGGATCGCCGGTCGAACGCGCACTCGGCCCGAACCTCGAGGCCACCGAGGCGCGCGCATTGATCGACCATTTCTGGGGTGATTATCTCGCGCTCGCGGCGCATCCCGGCTCCAAAACGGTGACGGTGCTACGCGCGCCAGCAGGGCGGCTGCCCGCCTACCGCACGCGCCAGGGATGCGTTACCTATTATGCTTCGCATATCGATCTTCTGTCAGGCCTGGAGCTGATTTCGCCCGCGATCGACTGGGGGTTCGTCGCGCATCGGCTGGCCTTCCCGCACCTGCCGAATGAAACCACGGGACTTCACTGCGTCGAGGAACTCCTGCCCGGCAATTTCGTACGTGAATATGGTCGCGCCGGTGACGCCGAAAGCCTCTGGTCACCTTGGACTTTCGCCAGCCCAGACCGACAAATCCGATCGTTCGCGAAGGCGACCGCGAACGTTCACGATGCCGTGGTCAGCGCGACCTCGGCGCTTACCTGCGGGCGTGGCGGGCTGTTGCTCGAGCTTTCGGGCGGCCTCGATTCCTCGATCATCGCCGCGTCGCTCGCGGAAAACGGCCGTTCGGCGGTGGCTTACAATCTTTCGACATCCGGAAAGGAGGGCGACGAGCGCATTTATGCACGTCAGGTGAGTGAGCATTGTGGTTTCCCGCTCATCGAAGAAATGGCGGAAGGTTCGATCGACCTGACCGCCCCGGTCCGACACGTCACCGCGCGCCCCGCGATGCCGGCGATGCTGAGCATCGTCGACGCGCGCTTCGAGGCAAAGGCGCGGGAACTTCACGTCGACGCTTTTATTGGCGGCATGGGAGGGGATTGCGTATTTTGTTCGCTCGGCAGCGCGGCACCGGCAACAGACGCATGCCTGGCGCTCGGTCCGGGCACGCGTCTGTTCGCGACATTGGGCAACGTAGCGCGGGTCCACAATAGCAATGTCTGGACCGTCGTGCGGCTCATGATGCGCCAGTTGGTCCGGCGACGATCACATCGTGGGTGGCGCAGAGACGATACTTTCCTGCACCGGCCTTCGCTGCCCACGAGGTTCAGGGAACACTCGTGGCTCATCGAGCCCGACAATGCCCTTCCCGGTAGCCGGGCACATATCCAGCAAATCCTCGGGGCAAGCGCGCATCTCGACGATTATGGCCGGAACCATGCCGCCCCGTCACTTTTTCCGCTCCTGACCCAACCCGTGATAGAAGCCTGCCTCGCCACCCCATCGTGGTTATGGGTTGAGGGTGGCCAAAACCGTGCGGCCGCCCGGGCAGCCTTCAGGGGCCGGCTTCCCGATGCCATACTCGACCGACGCACTAAGGGCGGTATGGAAGCTTTTTGCGCGCGGACGTTTGAGGCCAACCGCGACCGGCTCAGGCCCTTCCTTCTCGATGGACTTCTCGCACAAGCTGGCTTGCTCGACCGTGCCAGTATCGACGCCTATCTGACACGGCCGTTCACCAATCGAGACAGCCAATTCTACTCGATACTGCCGATCGCAGATATGGAAGCATGGGCGCGCGGCGTGATCGGATCAGCGTGATGCCGTTTCCTTCATCGCGTTCCAGCGCCGGTATTGATCGGCCTTGGCCGGATCGGGATCGACATAGCCTTGAAGCCAGAAACGGAACCAGTCGAGGTTGCGTTCATAGATCGCGAGCTTGTGCCGCGGCTGGTATTTGACGTGAGTCTCATAGGGGAACGCCCGCAACTCGACCACTTTTCCCTCACGACTTAGCCGAGCGGCAAGTTCGACATTCGAGCGAAATTCGGACTCAGGAAGCTGCATCAGGAGAGGCGCATTGATCGCATCGGTCATCAGTTCGGGCGCGATCAGCTTCCAGCGCTCTGGCGTTTCCTCCTGCGTTCCGAGGCCCCAGACCTTGCGAAGCATGTCGGGCACTTCTCGCCCCGCCATCGAGCCCAACCAGTAATATGTGTGTGAAAACAGCACATTCGCAACCGACAGCGCCGCGAGTCTGGATGTACGGGTCGCCATCCACATTGTTACCTCGCCACCGAAACTCATCCCGCCCATCCCGACGCGCAGGGGATCGGCGATACGGTGGGCGACCAGCAGGTCGATGGCGGCGGTGATACCCGCTTGCGCAATGCGATATTCCCCGACCTGGTCCCCCGGACCAACGACGGTCGGCGCGCGGTTGATGCAAAGGACCGCGATGCCCGAAGCGGCCAGCTGGCGCAGCGGAAATTCGTCAGCGGTCCCCCCGCGCAGATATCCGTCGCACACATAATAAGTGACGAACAGCGGCGCCGGACCACGTTGATGCGGCGGCATCATCAATTGGCCGGCGAACCGCCGACCGTCAGCCGCGGTCCATGAAAGCGACGCAAATTTCTGGAGTTCCGCCCGCTCCAGGTCGCGGTCGGGATTGGCCAGCGTCGTCAGTTTGCCGGTGGCAAGATCGACGCGTACGAGCCGCGGTGGCGTATCCGCCGCAGCCATCACGCAATAAGCGGCGCGCAGATCGACGGCACAGCTTTGCTGCTCGTCGCGCCCACCGTTCCAGCGCCCGACGCCGCCGGCGATGCCCCGTACTTTCCCGGTGGTGATCGACCATAGGTAAAGGGTCTGCTCCGCGCCTATGTCGGTCGTCGTGAACAGCAGACCGTCCGCACTTCCCTGCCAGGTCACGCGGCTGATATTGAGATCGCAAGGTGCGGCGCTGCAGGTAATCACCTTCCCGTTCGGGCGACGGATTTCAAGAATCCTTCGCAAACCATCCCCGAGCACATAGGCATCCCCCCGCTGGTCACCCGACGCCGCCTTGTCCTTGATCATCCGACTGCCGAGTTTCGCAAACACGTCCTCCGGGATTTTCAGGAGGCCGATTTCCGGGGGTGTCGCGTCCCGTTGAACGCGAGTTGCGAGATCGATGTTGCGGTAGCTCGGCGTCCGATCGGCGAGGACGCCGCCATGCATGAACCAGCCGCCATGAAGGCGGTCGGTCGCCAAACGTCCTTCGATGCGCCAGCCGCGATAAAGCTGACGCAATGGATCGACCTTGTTGTCGATCAGCACCCCGGCGTCATATTCGGCTTCTTCCGCGCGCACGATCTCCGCCCGCGTAGCGCCAGTGGAATAGACCAGGGTCCGGCCATCCTTCGAGAGTGCAAAGCTTTCCACATTGGCGGGATCCGAAGTGATCTTCTCCGGCTCCTCCCCGGCAACCGAAGCCCGCCAGACCTGAATCTCGCCATTGCTGATGCGACGATAGAGAATCGCGGACGAGTCCAGCATCCACACCGGAGGCTCCGAATTAATCATGCCGTTCGGCCATTCGCCCTCGCCGGCGTCTGCAATTCGGCGTGGTGGTGCCGAGCCGTCTGTGGGGACTACATACCAGTCGA
Organism: Sphingomonas sp. 66-10; assembly: GCF_001897045.1. Classification (NCBI taxonomy): domain Bacteria; kingdom Pseudomonadati; phylum Pseudomonadota; class Alphaproteobacteria; order Sphingomonadales; family Sphingomonadaceae; genus Sphingomonas; species Sphingomonas sp. 66-10. The sequence continues at coordinate 3,665 of NZ_MKRR01000010.1, read as the reverse complement.
GGCGGTAATTGTTATTGGCGAGCGAGCCTTGTTCCGAGCGATAGACGACCTTTGATCCATCGGGGGAGACCGCGACGCTCGAGATATCGGTCATCTCAATTAGCTGAGCGAGCGTCGGCGCGCGGTCGCCAGTCCCGTTCGCAGCGACCAGCGCAAGCGCTAGGAGGGACGCGCTCACCACGACTTCACCAGCTGGAGCGCAATCATCCGCCCGATCGGGCTTGCGTTCTCTGGATCGAACCCCGACGCTGAATAGAGCGTCGCATTCTGCACATAGGGCGGTTGGCGATTGAATAGGTTGGTGGCGCTGACCGAAAGCCGCGTTCCCTTGATCCAATGGTCGAGATCGTAGCCGACCTGCACATCGACCGCGGCATAACTGGTGACGGGCTGCGCCGGGGTCACCACGGTGTTGCGATAGCCGTTGATGAAATTGACGAACGCGGCAGCGTTCCATTTTCCTTCGGCTACAGTCAGCCTGCCGCGCAGGCGCAGATCGACGGGATTGCCGATCGTCGAAACTGTCTCCGCCTGCGCCGCGGTCGGGGTGATGCGCTGACGGGCATGAATGATCCACGAACCGCTGACCCCGGCAGCAATGTTGGCGCCGCCTAACTTCGATGCATAACCAATGTCGAAGTCGATCCCGTTCATATGAAGCGACGAGAGGTTGCCATTGCGCCCGTCGAGGATGACCTGAATCGAACTGATCGGAATCCCATAGGGGTTATGAAAATTGGGATCACGGACATAGCTGTCGATCAGCGCCGCCGTCGGGTGATCGTTGATCAGCGCCTGATAGACGGAGCGATTGGTGAGGAACGATGCATAGTCGATCCCGACATTGCCGAGCCGATCCTTGTAGGTGATGTTGAAATAGCTGAGGTCGACCTTGAGCCCGCGAAGGCGCTCAGGCGCGAAGGTTGCGCCGACCACCCAGGTATCGGCGCGTTCAGGTCCAAGGTGCGGATTGGCGCCAAACAATGCCAGCGCGTTAGTTATACCCGTTGGCGCCGCCGGATCGGGCACCGCGACCGGCGCGTAGAAGGTGGAGCCGGGACCGGGGCGGATGTCGAGGAAGCTTGGCGCGCGGAATGACGCACCCCAGGTCGCGCGCAGGGCAAGACCTCCCCCAAGCTTCCAGGTCGCGCCGATCCGCGGATTCGTCGTCGTGCCAAAGTCGCTATAATGTTCGACACGCGCCGCGACCGAGAGGTCCAGCGCCTCGACAAACGGGATGTTCAGTTCCGGACCAATGAACGGCAGCGACAGCTCGCCGTACCCGGCATGGACGGTACGCGACATCGGGAATCCGTCGGAGCCGCCATCAACCGGTTGCGCTGAGAGATAATAGAGCATTGTATGGGAATCATAGCTTTCGCCACGGACTTCTCCGCCGATCGCCATCCGCGCATCGCCACCTGGCAAGTGGAATAACGGGCCATCGAATTTCAGCGACGCCGATTTGACCCGGGAGGACCCCAATGTTTCGTACCAGCCGCGCACCCGATCGATGGTCGCCTTGGGCGTGAAGGACCCATCGCCGAAAACGTTGAAGGCTGTCGCAGGGTCGGGGTCGGCGAGCGCCTGGCCGAGGTAGTAATAATTGGGGACGTTTGTGGTCCAATTGTCCTCGCGCTGATATCCGTAGGAACCATGGAGATCGGCGCGCCATTGGCCGATGGTCGCTTCGAGCCCGGCATTCACGCTCCATGCCCGAGCCGTTGCCCGAATCCGCTCGGCCCCGAAATCCTTCGTAAAATCGTAGTTGACGGTGACGGGCTGTCCCGTGCCGATTGGATCGACGTAGAATGGGTTGCTCGGCGACACGACGGTCAGGCCGAAATTATCGGGCACGGGCCGGAATTCTGAGACGCGGTTGGCGAAAAAGCCCTGAGCAGTGAAGCGTAGCCATGGCGCCAGCGTTTGCGACAATGATGCGAAAACCGTGTGCCGGTCGACGCTGGGCAACAGGTCGGAATTGGCACGTCCGTCGGCCAGATTGGGCTGACCCGGCAGCAGTTGCGCGGGCGTCAGATGCCGCCCGTCCTGGCCCGCCGGAATGCCGTAAGTTGATCCATCCGCCGCGATGATGGTGCCCGGATTGGCAAAATTCTTGCGATAATCGGGTCCTCCAAAGGGGCGCAGGTCCTCTGTGGCATAGCGCCGATCGGCAGCAGCGAGGTTGCCGCGATGATAATATTCGTAACCGAGCGTGATGCCGCCTGTCTTCCAACCGAGACCAACCAGCTGGCTCGCCTGGACCTCATTGAAGCCATCGGCCGCGCCGAACCGCGCGCGGCTCTCGGCGCCGCGAAAATCGTCACGAAGTTTGACGTTGACGACGCCAGCAACCGCGTCCGAACCATAGATTGCCGAGGCCCCATCTGCCAGTACCTCGATCCGCTCGATCGCCG
>NZ_MKRR01000010.1:0-1133 GCF_001897045.1 Sphingomonas sp. 66-10 | reverse complement strand
TTCCCTTCATTGAGCCCGCCGCCAAAATTCTGCGGCAATGCCTGGATAATTTGTTGCGTCGTCGCATAGCCGCTCTGATCGATGTCCTTGCGATCGAACGTAAGGACGTGCTCACCGGCCGGCGCCGCACCTCGAATGCGGGTGCCCGTAACGATGACATCGGCGCTTGTCGCTGCCCGATCGCGCGGTTCGCCCGCGCGAATGACGAACCCCCCGCCCTCGACTTGTTCGTATTGCAGCCCAGTGCCGCGCAGAAGCGCCTCGAGCGCTTCCTCGACCGTGTATGCCCCGTTGAGCGGAGGTGCCTGTCGCTCACCAACGAGGGCTGAGTCGGCCAGGATCGTCGTCTTCGACAGCGCCGATAGCCGCTCCAGCGCCGCAGCCAGCGACTGGCGCGGTAAACGGATTTCCGCGCGCTCCGCGGTCTGCGCGCGAGCATGCGGCACCCAGCTCCCCCAAGCAATTGCCACGGACGCAATTCCGACGCGCAGCATTCGTCTTGTGCTGGTTCGATTCATAATCTTTTCCCCTCCATCACCCACGATTGCGCGGTTGATAGAAAGGAAACGGCGATTGGAATTTGCCCGCCCGGATTATTTTAAGGTCGGATGAGCCTGATCTCTGATGGGTTCGATTGATCGACGAGCAGGCCGTAAAGCGCAGCGACTGCGCGTGCGAGACCCAGCGGATCGCGGACACGGAAGCCACCGGTGACCCGCATTTCTCCAATCGCAGTATCGCCAAGAACAATCTTGCGATCATTATATCGATTGATCGCGGCGATCGCCTCCGAGACGCGGGTCTGCTGCAGCGTGAGGACGCCGGATGGCCAGTTATCCACGACGACGGGGGTCGGTGTCGCATTGGGTTTGGGGCCGGATATTGCCTCGCCGGAACGAAGCGTCGTGCCGCTTGTCGATGGCGGCGTTACCCGCACCACTCCTTCCTTGACCCTGACCCTTGGCGTCGAGGCGATCAGGTCCACATCAAACACCGCCTCATCGGCGGCAACAGTCCATGATCCAACCCTCACCATGAGCGGAGCAATCCCGCCAGCGCGCGTCGCAAAACGCGCCCTCCCGCGCGTGAGCACCAGATGCCGATCTTTTTTTGGGCCGGCCGCTTCAAGTTCC
>NZ_MKRR01000009.1:16874-25293 GCF_001897045.1 Sphingomonas sp. 66-10 | reverse complement strand
CGGTATTGGGCTATTGGGCACTTCGTCGGGGATGACGAACATATTCTCGCGATATTTGCCCCAATGGCCCGATTGCTCCCACTGGCGCGCGTCCATCACCTGCGGCGTCTTGACCTCGCGATAGCCCGCGCCGTCGATCGCGCGGCGCATATAGGCTTCCAGCTCGCGCCAGATGATATAGCCCTTGGGGTGCCAGAAGACGCTGCCGTGCGCCTCGGCCTGGAGGTGGAACAGATCCATCTCCTGCCCCAATTTGCGGTGATCGCGCTTGGCCGCCTCCTCCAGCCGGAAGAGATGCTGGTCGAGCTGCTTCTTGTTGAGCCAGCCGGTGCCGTAGATGCGCGAGAGCATCGCGTTCTTCTGGTCGCCGCGCCAATAAGCGCCCGAGACGCGCGTCAGCTTGAACGCGTCCGGCGCGAGCTTGCCCGTCGAGGGGAGGTGCGGGCCGCGGCACATGTCGAGCCAGTCGTCGCCCGACCAATAGACCGTCAGCTCCTCGGCGTCGGGGAGCTCGGCGGCCCATTCGGCCTTGAACGTCTCGCCCTGCTGCTTCCAGCGGCTGATCAGCTGTTCGCGCGACCACACCTCGCGGCGCAGCGGCTTGTCCGCGGCGATGATCGCGCGCATCCGCGCCTCGATCGCGGGCAGGTCCTCTTCGGTGAACGGGCGGTCCTTGGGGGCGAAATCGTAATAGAAGCCGTCGTCGGTCGCCGGGCCGAAGGTGATCTGCGTCCCCGGAAACAGTTCCTGCACCGCTTCGGCCAGCACATGCGCATAATCGTGCCGCGCAAGCTCGAGCGCGTCGGCCTCGTCGCGCGCGGTGACCAGCGCGAGCTTGGCGTCATGCTCGATCGGGCGGTTGAGGTCGCGCAATTCGCCGTCGACCCGCGCGGCGAGCGCCGCCTTGGCGAGCCCCGGCCCGATCGCCGCGGCGACATCCGCCGGCGTGGTGCCGAGCGGCATCGCGCGGACCGAGCCGTCGGGCAGCGAGATCGAAATCATGTCGTTCATGTGAGGTCCTGTCGGTTCTGGCGGGCTTATGCACATCGTGGCGCCCGGGGGAAAGCGGCAGGAAGGAGAGGGCGGGCGCCTTGCTCTCCCCGTTCCCCGGGGAGGCGCCCGATCGCGGTCAGCCGACGCGCGTCAGGGCCCCCGGGAAGCCGGGGGTGGTAGTGGTCGGCCGGGATCGCATGAGGCGGCGCATGCGCGCGATATAGCGAAGCCGCGCGCAAACGACAACGGGCCCGACGTCTCCCGGTTAAGGGGGAAGTCGGGCCCGCGCCCTCGGTAAGCTACTGGAGGGAACTCGATACGCTACGCGAGTTAACCGGGCTGCCGCTCAACTTCAGCGGCAGTAACGGGGATTGTCCGAGCGCTCGATCGCGCGGCCGGCGAGCGCGCCGCCGACGCCGCCGATCAACGTGCCGGCGAGGCGATCGCCGCTATTGTCGATCGTGCGGCCGAGCAACCCGCCGGCGATCGCGCCGAGCACCGTGCCGGTGCCGCCGTTCGAGCAGCGACGGTTGCGGTAATAATGGCGGTTGTCGTCGTAACGACGCGCATTGTAGCCGCGATCGTAATAACCGCGATCGTAACCGCGATCGTAATAGCCGTTGTTGTAGCCGCGATCGTAATAACGCTGCGCATTGGCGGCGGTGGGGGTCATGGCGGCCGCACCGATCGAAAGCGCGACAGCGGCCAGCGACAGTTTCTTGAACATCTTACGTCTCCCGATCGAAGCCTCGCCAGTGGAGGGTCCGCTTCGTTGAAACCGTATCTGCGCGATTCGCGGCGAACCGATCCTGAATGCGTCGGTTATCGACCGTTCAGGGTCCGCGCGGCTATCGGGGGCGGGATGCGCCCCTTGTTGTTCCCGATCCTTGCCGTGCTCGCGGTGGTCCCCGGCTGGAGCGGGATCGATCCGGTGACGCGGCTCGCCCCCGGCGCGGTGGTGCGCGTGGTGCGCTACGTGCCCGAGGGCGGCTGGCCGGCGCGTATCGGGCGGCTGGAGCCGGTCGGCGCGGTCACGCTGTCGAGCGCGGCGCCGGGGTTCGGCGGGTTTTCGGCGCTGGCGATCGAGCGCGGCCGGGCGACCTTGCTGGGCGATTCGGGCAATTGGCTGCGGCTGCGCATCACGCGCGGCGCGGCCGCGGTGGAGACCGGCGCGCTCGGCGACGGGCCGGGCAGCGGGTGGAGCAAGGAGGATCGCGACAGCGAATCGCTCGCGATCGAACCGGCGAGCGGGCGGGCGTGGGTCGGCTTCGAGCGCGCCAATGCGATCTGGCGCTACGATGCCGCTTTCCGCCACGGCGAAGCGCACCGCGCGCCGCATGAGATGGCGAAATGGTGGGACAATAGCGGCGCCGAATCGCTCGCGCGGCTGCCCGACGGGCGATTCGTGGTGATCGCCGAGCGCTGGCGCGGGGCGCTGCGCCCGGCGTTGCTGTTCGCCGGCGATCCGGCCTCGCGCGCGACGCCGGTGGCGCGCTTCTTCTATCGGCCGCCGGCGGGATATGATCCCAGCGACGCGGCGGCCTTGCCCTCGGGCGATCTCTTGGTGCTCAACCGGCGGCATCTCGGCTGGCTGCGCTTTTCGGCGAAGCTGGTGCTGGTGCCGCGCGCGGCGATTCGCGCGGGTGGGGTCGCGTCAGGGCGCGAGATTGCGACGCTCGCGGCGCCGGTGGTCAGCGAGAATTGCGAAGGGCTTGCCGTGTCGCGCGAAAATGGCGCGACGATGCTGTGGATCACCACCGACAATGATCAGATGGCGTTCCGGCGAAGCTATCTGATGAAGTTCCGGCTGCGTTTAGCCACCCGCTCGGGCTGAGCTTGTCGAATCCCGAACGGTGGGAAGGAAAACGCCACACGGCCCGCCCTCCGCTGGGGAGGACGGGCCGCGTGTAACGACGAGCGGTTCGTCGTGAAGCGTCAGGCCGCGACGGCGGCGCGCTTCTTGACGATGTCGCGCTTCAGGCGGCGGGCGCGCAGCGACAGCTTCTCGTCGCTGGTCTTGACCAGCCAATTGTCGAGACCGCCGTTATGCTCCACCGAGCGCAGGCCGTGGGTCGAGACGCGCAGGCGCACGCTCTTCTCCAGCGTGTCGGAGATCAGCGTCACGTTCTGCAGGTTGGGCAGGAACGTCCGCTTGGTCTTGTTGTTCGCGTGGGAAACGTTGTGCCCCACCTGCCGGCCCTTGCCGGTCAGCTCGCAGATGCGCGACATGATCTTGATCCTGAATTCGGTTGCCCGGAAAGTGGGCGCCCCTACCGCGACCCGGCGATTTCGTCAACCCGATGGCGGGCAATATCGCATGATCGCTGGCCGAGCGCGGCGCGGCGCATTAGGCGGGGGGCGATGTTTCCGCTCCCGCCCCCGATGCGCGCCGCGCTCGATGCCGCCGCTGCGGCCGCTGCCGCGGGCGAAGTCCCGGTCGGCGCGGTGGTGATTCGCGACGGTGCGGTGATCGCCACCGCCGCCAATGCGCCGCGCCGGCTGCACGATCCCACCGCGCATGCCGAGATGCTGGCGATTCGCGCCGCGGCGGCGATGTTGGGGCGCGAGCGGCTCGAGGATTGCGACCTGTGGGTCACGCTGGAGCCGTGCGCGATGTGCGCCGGGGCGATCGCGCACGCGCGAATCGCGCGGCTCTATTATGGCGCAGCCGACCCCAAGGGCGGCGCGGTCGAGCACGGTCCGCGATTCTTCGCGCAGCCGACCTGCCACCACCGGCCGGAAGTGTTCGCCGGGATCGGCGATCGCGAGGCGGGGGAGCTGCTGCGCGATTTCTTCGCGGCGCGGCGCTAAAGCGGCCGACATCCCGTTTTATGTCGTCATGCCGGACTTGATCCGGCATCCACAGCCACAAGCGATTTCCCCTGCGATTCTGGATGCCGGGTCAAGCCCGGCATGACGTTAGGACGGATCAGCCCGGCCGCCGCTTGAGCAGCGCCGAGCGCTCGCACTGGCACACCACCTGATCGCGCTGGTTGATCAACTGGTGGGTGAAGGTGACGATCCCCGCATCGGGGCGCGATTTGCTCTCGCGCAGGCCGGCGACCTCGCTGGTCGCGCGCATCGTATCGCCGATGAATACGGGCTTGGGCATGACGAGCTTGTCGTAGCCGAGGTTGGCGACGAGCGTGCCGAGCGTCGTATCCCCCACCGACAGCCCGACCATCAGCGCGAAGGTGAAGGTGCCGTTGACGAGGATCTGCCCGAACTCGCTCGCCTTCGCCGCCTCGAGATCGAGGTGCAGCGGCTGCGGATTGTGCGTCATCGTCGAGAACAGCAGATTGTCGGTCTCGGTGACGGTGCGGCGAATCTCATGCTCGATCCGGTCGCCGATCTGCCATTGGTCGAAATAGCGGCCTGCCATGATTATTCTCCCGCCCGCTCGACCCGCGCGAGCAAGGCGCCCTCGCTGACCTGCCCGCCGGCATAAGCGTTCAATTCCGCGACCGTCCCGTCGAACGGCGCGACGAGCGAATGCTCCATCTTCATCGCCTCCAGCGTGAGGAGCTTCTGCCCCTTCGTCACGCTGTCGCCCGCGGCGACCTCGACCGCGATCACCCGCCCCGGCATCGGGGAAAGGATCGCGCCGTCGGCGGCGGTGCCCGCGGCGGCGCCCGACACCCGCGCCGGGGCGGCGAGGAACGACAGGCCGTCGTCATTGACCGCCACGCCGTCGTCGACCGGCTCGGCGACGACCGGCGCGCTGCGCCAGTCGGCGGGCAGATCGACGACATGCGCGCGCCCGTCAACATTGACCGCGGTGCGCAGATTGGTCGCGGCATTGAGGCGGAAGCCGATCGCGCCGCGCCACGGCTCGCGCTGCGGCGCGCCGAGCAGATCGCCGTCCTCGGGCGAGACCAATGTCGGCTCGCCGTAATATTCCTGCACCAGCAACGCGGCCGCCGCTTGCTTGAGCATATCGTCGGTCGGCTCGGCCGGGGGGAGCAAGGCATCGCCCTTGGCGGCGATGAACCCGGTGTCGATCCGCCCGGCGCGGAAATCCTTGTCGTCGAGCGCGCGCCACAGGAACGGCGCGTTGGTCTTGACCGGGAAGATGTCGGTCGCGGCACAGGCCCGCGCCAACGCCTCGCACGCTTCCTCGCGGGTTTCCTCGTGGACGACGATCTTGGCGATCATCGGATCGTAGAAGCCGGTGATCTCCGCGCCCTCATAGACCCCGGTTTCGAGCCGCACACCCTCATGCTCGCGGAAGATCTCCAGCCGCCCGGTCGAGGGCAAAAACCCCTTCGCCGGGTCCTCGGCATAGAGCCGCGCTTCCATCGCCCAGCCGTTGATCGACAGCTCATCCTGCTGCTTGGGCAGAGGCTCGCCGCTCGCGACGCGGAGCTGCCATTCGACCAGATCGACCCCGGTGATCTCCTCGGTCACCGGATGCTCGACCTGCAGCCGGGTGTTCATCTCCATGAACCAGATGCCGTCGGCGCGGAGCCCGGTCGAGGCGTCGGCGATGAACTCGATCGTCCCCGCGCCGACATAATCGACCGCGCGCGCCGCCTTGACCGCCGCGTCGCAGATCGCCGCGCGTGTCGCCGGGTCCATCCCCGGCGCGGGGGCTTCCTCGATCACTTTCTGGTGGCGGCGCTGGAGCGAGCAATCGCGCTCGAACAGATGGACGACATTGCCGTGGCTGTCGCCGAACACCTGCACCTCGATATGCCGCGGCGAGAGGATATATTTCTCCAGCAGCACGCGATCGTCGCCGAACGACGATGCCGCCTCGCGCTGGCATGACAGCAGGGCGTCGGCGAAGTCGGCCGCCGCATCGACCTTGCGCATCCCCTTGCCGCCGCCGCCGGCGACCGCCTTGATCAGCACCGGATAGCCGATCGCATCGGCCTCGGCCTTGAGCCGATCGGGGTTCTGGTCGTCGCCGAGATAGCCGGGGGTGGTGGGGACGCCGGCTTGCTGCATCAGCCGCTTGGCGGCGTCCTTCAGCCCCATCGCGCGGATGCTGGCGGGTTTCGGCCCGACCCACACCAGCCCGGCGGCGATCACCGCCTCGGCGAAATCGGCGTTTTCGGAGAGGAAGCCATAGCCGGGGTGGATCGCCTCCGCCCCGGTCGCCTTGGCCGCTGCGATGATGTGTTCGCCGACGAGATAGCTTTCGCGCGCCGGCGAGGGGCCGATATGCACCGCCTCGTCGGCCATGCGGACGTGGAGCGCGCGGGCGTCGGCGTCGGAATAGACCGCGACGGTGCGGATGCCCATCGTGCGCGCGGTGCGGATGACGCGGCAGGCGATCTCGCCGCGATTGGCGATGAGGAGCGACGTGATCATGCCGCGCACCCCGTCGTGCGCTGGCTCCAGGTGACGTTGAGCACCTTCCATGTCCCTCCTTCGCGCACCAGATCGAAATGATCATAGCCGCAGTGATGAATCTGCCCGTTGACCGTGACGGTATAGGGCGCCCAGACCATCGCGACGTTGCCGTCGATCTCGATCGCCGGGGTGCCGAGCCGTTCCTCGACCTTGTCGCCCGAGGGCTTGAGCCGTGCGGCGAAATCGGCCCAGCGGAACGAGCGCACGCCGGGTTGCGCACCCTCGCTCGCGACGGTGGCGCTGCCTTCGGGGCGGGTTACGCCGAGCACCGCATTGCCGTCGCCCGTGCCGATCGCGCCGAGCAACGCCTGGATCGGCGCCATCACCGCTGCATCGTCGTTGGCGGGCGGCGGCAGCGCGGTGCCCTTGACGATCGGGGCGACGGGGGTGACCTGCAGCAGCAGGGCGAACAAGGGGGTGATCATCACCTCTCCCATCACATGCGGAATATGCCGAAGCGCGGCGCTTCGGGGATCGGGGCGTTGAGCGTCGCGGCGAGCGCGAGGCCGAGCACGTCGCGGGTCTGCGCGGGATCGATGATCCCGTCGTCCCATAGCCGCGCGGTGGCGTGCCACGGATTGCCCTCGTCCTCGTAACGCTGGCGGATCGGCGCCTTGAATGCCTCGGCCTGTTCGGGCGTCCAGCTATCCGCATCGCGGTGGACGGTGGCGAGCACGCTCGCCGCCTGCTCGCCGCCCATCACGCTGATCCGGCTGTTGGGCCAGGTGAACAGGAAGCGCGGGCTATAAGCGCGGCCGCACATCCCGTAATTGCCCGCGCCGAAGCTGCCGCCGATCAGCACGGTGATCTTGGGCACGGTGGCGGTGGCGACCGCGGTGACCAGCTTGGCGCCGTGCTTGGCGATCCCCTCCGCCTCATACTTTCCGCCGACCATGAAGCCGGAGATGTTCTGGAGGAACAGCAAAGGGATGCGCCGCTGGCATGCCAGCTCGATGAAATGCGCGCCCTTCACCGCGGATTCGCTGAACAGCACGCCGTTGTTGGCGAGGATCGCGACCGGCAGCCCCCAGATATGCGCGAAGCCGCACACCAGGCTGGTGCCGTAGAGCGCCTTGAACTCGTGGAATTCGCTGCCGTCGACCAGCCGCGCAATCACCTCATGCACGTCATAAGGCGCGCGGACGTCCTGCGGGATGACGCCGTACAATTCCTCGGCTGCGAATCTGGGTGCGCGCGGGGTCTGGCGGTTGACCGTCGCGGGCGTCTCGGGCTGGAGCGTCGCGACGATATCACGGACGATCGTCAGCGCATGTTCGTCATTCTCGGCGACATGATCGACCACCCCCGATTTGCGGCCGTGGGTCTCCGCGCCGCCCAGCTCCTCGGCGGAGATTTCCTCGCCCGTCGCCGCCTTCACCAAAGGCGGGCCGGCGAGGAAGATCGTGCCCTGATTGCGCACGATCACCGTCTCGTCGGACATCGCCGGGACATAGGCGCCGCCCGCGGTGCAGCTCCCCATCACGCAGGCGATCTGCGGGATGCCCTTGGCCGACATATTGGCCTGGTTGAAGAAGATCCGCCCGAAATGCTCGCGATCGGGGAATACCTCGGCCTGATGCGGCAGGTTCGCCCCGCCCGAATCGACGAGATAGATGCACGGCAGCCGGTTCTGCTCGGCGATCTCCTGCGCGCGCAGGTGCTTCTTGACCGTGAGGGGATAATAGGTCCCGCCCTTCACCGTCGCGTCGTTGCACACGATCATGCACTGGCGCCCCGAGACGCGGCCGATCCCGGCGATCATCCCCGCGCCCGGCACCTCGCCGTCATAGAGATCGCAGGCGGCGAGCTGGCCGATCTCGAGGAACGGCGAGCCCGGATCGAGCAGCCGCTCGACGCGATCGCGCGGCAGCAATTTGCCGCGCGCGGTGTGGCGCTCGCGGCTACGCGCGTTGCCGCCGAGCGCCGCCTTGGCGACATCCGCGCGCAGCCGCTCGACCAAGGCGCGATTATGCGCGTCATTGGCGCGGAAGTCGGCGCCGTCCGGCGACAGCTTGGTGTCGAGGACGGGGGCGCTCACGCCGCGCCCACCAGTTCGCGACCGACCAGC
>NZ_MKRR01000009.1:0-16773 GCF_001897045.1 Sphingomonas sp. 66-10 | reverse complement strand
GCCACTTTCACCGCGCTTTCCGAGGCGAGCAGGATCGCGCCCGCCGCGTCGAACCGCGTGGTGCGCCCGGCATCGCACGCCTTGGCGACGGTATAGACGTAAGCGCGCGCCGAATTGAGCGCGACATACATGTCCGCCACCTTGGCCTGCATCAGCTGGAACGCGCCGATCGGCTTGCCGAACTGCTTGCGCTCGCGGACATAGGGCAGGACGACATCGAGGCACGCCTGCATGATGCCGAGCTGGATCCCCGACAGCACGACGCGCTCGTAATCGAGCCCGCTCATCAGCACGCCGACCCCGCCATTCTCCGGCCCCATGACATTCTCGTCGGGGACGAAACAATCGTCGAACACGAGTTCGGCGGTCGGCGAGCCGCGCATCCCGACCTTCTCGATCTTCTGCCCGATCGAGAAACCGGGGAAATCCTTCTCGATCAGGAAGGCGGTGATCCCGCGCGACCCGGCGTCGGGGGAGGATTTGGCATAGACGACGAGGGTGTCGGCATAGGGCGCGTTGGTGATCCAGAATTTGGTGCCGTTGAGCCGCCAGCCGCCGTCGACGCGGGTCGCCTTGAGCTTCATCGACACCACGTCGGATCCGGCCGACGCCTCCGACATCGCGAGGCTGCCGACATGTTCGCCCGAGACGAGCTTGGGGAGATATTTCGCCTTCTGCTCCTCATTGCCCCAGCGGCGGATCTGGTTGACGCACAGATTGGAATGCGCGCCATAGCTCAAGCCGACCGAGGCCGAGGCGCGGCTGACTTCCTCGCAGGCGAGGACATGTTCGAGATAGCCGAGGCCGAGCCCGCCAAATTCCTCCTCGACGGTGATGCCGTGGAGCCCGAGCGCGCCCATTTCGGGCCACAGATGGCGGGGGAAGGAATCGTCGGCGTCGATCGATGCCGCGATCGGCGCGATCCGGTCGCTGGCGAAACGCCGCGTCGTCTCTCGGATCATGTCGGCGGTCTCGCCGAGTGAATGCAGGTCTTCCACCGTTTTCCTCTCGTTCCGTGCGGCGCCGGCCATTCCTCCCCCGGAGGGGGAGGGGGACCGTTGCACAGCAACGGTGGAGGGGTAGGGCGCCGCAAGCGGTGTCGCTTATGGCTTCTACCCCTCCACCAGCCTGCGGCTGGTCCCCCTCCCCTTCCAGGGGAGGAATGGCCGCATTCCCATACCGACTCCTGTTTACCCGTCCCGTGTGCGCGAGGAAAATTGAAAGGTGGCGCGGCACATTATAGATGGCATCTATGATAGACCGCTATCTGCTGCGCTATTTCCTCGCGGTGATCGATCAGGGCAATTTCTCGCGCGCCGCCGCGTCGTGCAATGTCTCGCAGCCGACGCTCTCGGCGGGGATCGCCAAGCTGGAGGCGTCGCTCGGGCGGCAATTGTTCACCCGCAGCAACCGCCGCGTCGCGCTGACCGAGGCGGGCGCGCGGCTAGTGGCGCGTGCGCGGCGGATCGAGGCGGAATTCCTCCAGGCCGAGCGCGAGGCGGGGGCGGCGCGCGCGGCAGGGCGGCTGCGCCTCGGGATTCTCTCCAGCACCCCGACGCGCTGGACCGCCGATTTCGTCGCGGCCTTGCCGCGCGATGCGGGCGAGGTCGAGCTGGTCGAGGGGCGCGAGCGCGAATTGATCGACCGGCTGACCCGCGGGCGGATCGACGCCGCGCTGACGATCGTGCGCGGCAACCCGCGCTTCGCGGCGCGGCTGCTGTTCGAGGAGCCGTATCTGCTCGCGCTTTCCGCGGCTCATCCGCTGAGCGCGCGCGAATTGCTCGCGGCGGAGGAACTGGTCGACGAGCCGATGATCGTCCGCCGCCAGTGCGAATTGCTCGGCGAGACGAGCCGGCATTTCACCGCACGCGGGGTGCGGCCGTTCTTTCCGGCACGCACCACCAGCGACGACCGCGCGCGCGCGCTGGTGGCGGCTGGGCTCGGGATCACCGTCGCGCCGGCGTCGTTCGGCGGCGAAGGGGTGGTGATGCGCCCGCTCGCGGAGTTCGATCACCGGCGCGAGATCGGCTTGCTCGCGAGCGACGCGGCGTTGCTGGCGCATCCGCTGCTCGAACGCCTCGCAGATGGGGTTGTCGCTCCCGCTCCCTGATTTACGTCATTCCCGCGAAGGCAGGAATCCATTCTCGCAGGTCAGCGAAAGAGTCGCTCCGCCAGCCAGAATGGATCCCCGCCTGCGCGGGGATGACGGGGGGGGGGCGACGGCTTATCCGATATCGCTTTGCGCGATCGGTACGATCTTGATCTCGACGCGGCGGTTCTGCGCGCGGCCTTCCTCGGTTTCGTTGGAGGCGATCGGCTGGGTCATGCCGAAGCCGCGCGTCGCGACGCGCGCCGCCTGCACCCCGCGCGATTCGAGATAGAGCGCCACCGCCGCGGCGCGCCGCTCCGACAAGGTCTGGTTATACGCGGCGCTGCCGGTCGAATCGGTATGGCCGTAGACGTCGATATAGGTGCGGTTGTTCTGCGCGTCGGACAGCACCCCCGCAACCTTGTCGAGCGTCTGCTGGAAGCGCGGCTCGACCGTCGCGCTATTATGCGCGAAATTCACCCCCGACGGGATGTTGAGCAGCAGATCGTCGCCCTGGCGGACGACCTGTACGTCGGTGCCCGCGGTGCGCTGGCGCAACTCGCGCTCCTGCTTGTCCATATAGGCGCCGATCGCCGCGCCGGCGATCCCACCGAGCCCGGCGCCGACGATCTTCTCGGTGCGATCGTGCCGCCCGCCGACCAGATCGCCGAGCAGATAGCCGCCGAGCGCGCCGCCGATCCCGCCGATCGCGGTCTTGGAAATGCGTTGCTGCCCGGTCTCCGGGTCGGTGGTGCAGGCGGCGGTCGTCGCGACGAGCACGACGAGCGCGGCGCCGGCGGCGATCCTGGAACGAACGAACATAACGATCCCCTTGTTCGATATGAGCGGAGACAACCGCGATTGCCGGTGCTTGTTCCGTAGCCGTGATGAACAGATGCTGATGATCACCGGTTGTCGTCACAGCATTTTACCGCCAAAGGTGGTCCCGAGACCATGCAACCGCCGTTCCCCTGGATCGACGTCCTGATCATCCTCGCGCTGGTGGCGCTGAACGGCGTGTTCGCGATGAGCGAGCTGGCGATCGTCTCCGCGCGCAAGGCGCGGCTCGAGGCGATGGCGCGTACCGGCCGCCCCGGCGCGCGCGCCGCGATCGCGCTCGCCGCCGATCCGGGCAAGTTCCTCTCCACCGTCCAGATCGGCATCACGCTGATCGGCATCGTCGCCGGCGCCTATTCGGGCGCGAGCCTCGGCCACCCCACCGCGGCGCGGCTCGAGGCGCTGGGGCTGGGGCATAACGCGGCGGAAAACCTCGGCTTCGCCTTGGTCATCGGCCTCACCACCTTCGCCTCGCTGATCGTCGGCGAGCTGGTGCCGAAACAGATTGCGTTGCGCTCGCCCGAGCCGATCGCGGTGGTGATGGCGGTGCCGATGACGTGGCTGGCGCGGCTCACCAAGCCGGTCGTGTGGCTGCTCGATTCGACCAGCCGGCTCGTCTTCCGCCTGCTCGGGCTGAGCCGCGACAGCGAGGATCAGGTCACCGCCGAGGAGCTCCACCTGATCGTCGCCGAAGCCTCCAAATCGGGCGTGATCGAGGAGCATGAGCGCTCGATCATCTCCGGGGTGGTGCGGCTCGCCGATCGCCCGGTGCGCGAGGTGATGACCCCGCGCACCGAGGTCGACTGGCTCGATGCCGGGCTCGACGATGCTGCGATCCGCGCGCGGCTGCTGGAGACGACGCACAGCCGGCTGCCGGTCGCCGAAGGGTCGATCGACGCGGTGATCGGGGTGGTGCAAGCGCGCGACATCGCCGCGGCATTGTTCCGCGGCGAAGTGCTCGATCTGGCCCGGCTGGTGCGCAAGGCGCCGGTGGTGGTCGACCAGATCGACGCGATGGACGCGCTCGACGCATTGCGCCGCGCCGAAGTGCCGATGGCGCTGATCCATGATGAATACGGCCATTTCGAAGGGATCGTCACGCCGGCTGATCTGCTCGCGGCGATCGCGGGCGAATTCGCCTCGGACGCCGATCTGGAGGACGGTCCCTCGATCGTCGAGCGCGACGACGGCTCGCTGCTCGTGGCGGGCACTGCGGCGGCGGACGTGCTGGCGGAGCGGCTCGGGATCGATCTGCCGGAGGATCGCGATTACGCCACCGTCGCCGGGCTCGCGCTCGCGGTGCTGCGCCGGCTGCCCGCGGAAGGCGAGAGCTTCGTCGAACAGGGCTGGCGGTTCGAAGTGGTCGATCTCGACGGGCGACGGATCGACAAATTGCTCGTCAGCCGCACGGCGGACTAGCGGCTCAACCTCCGTTCGCCCTGAGCTTGTCGAAGGGCTGCACTTCTTTTCCGCGGAAGAAAAGGACAGGGCTTCGACAAGCTCAGCCCGAACGGAGAGGGGACGTGTGCCCTATCCCGCGTTGCGCGCCATGATCGCCGCGAACCCGGCTTCCATCTCGTCGATCGTGCGGCGCGCGATCGGATGTTCCAGCGCGCGCTCGAAATAATGCGCGACCCGCGGGTGCGCCTTCACCCTCTCCCATGTCCCCGCCATCGGATCGATGATCCGCGCCAGGGCAAGTATCGGCACCAGGGCGCAATCCGCCGGGGTCGGGGTTGTCGCCGGGGCGTCCGGGATCAATTTCTCGATCGCGTCGAGCCCCTTTTCGATCGTCGCGCGCGCGGCGGCGACGACATCGGGGGCGTCGCCCATGCGGAAGACGAGATGGACCATCAGCGGACGCAGCCCGACCCCGACCTCGCCGATCGCCAGCGAGACGAGTTCGCGCGTGCGGGCGCGGGCCAGCGGGTCGGTGGGAAGCAGCGCGGGGCCGTCGAGCGTGTCGTCGAAATAGCCGACGATCGCGGCCGATTCGCACAAATGCCCGCCGTCATCGAGCGCGAGCACCGGGACGCGCCCCATCGGGCTGATCGCCTGGAATTCGGGGGATTGCATCTGCCCGCCGAGCGGGGGCTTGACCGCAATCTCATGCCCCTTGGCGCGCGCCGCCATCAGCACGCGCTGGACGAAGGGAGACGCGGTCGACCCGTAGATATGCATGGCATTCCTCTCCTTCGTTATTGTGCGGCGCCGGCCCGCTCCCCGCCCGGTCTCCCATCTGGATATGCTCGTGGGAGGCCGGGTGGGGAGCGCACCGGTGCCGTACATGCGGTGAAACCGCGTTTTGCTAACGGCGCTCAGACGATGCCGAGCGCCTGCCGGTAGGTTTCGAGCAGCGCGTCCGCCTCGTCGCGGTGATGCTTTTCCATCTTACGCAAACGGATGATCGCGCGCATCGTCTTGGCGTCGAAGCCGGTCGACTTGGCTTCGGCATAGACGTCGCGGATATCGTCCGCGAACGCCTTCTTCTCCTCCTCCAGCCGCTCGATACGCTCGATGAACAGGCGCAGTTGCTCGGCGGAAACATTGTCGGTCATGAATCACTCCAAAATCTGTCCGCGCGGATTAGGGAGCGGGCGTCTGCGCGACAACCCCGTGATGCATGACGAATGCGACATGTTCGAGCCGCGTCACATCCTCCAGCGGGGAAGCGTCGACCGCGATGATGTCGGCGCGCTTGCCGGGGACGATCGCGCCCAGGTCGTCGCGCCCCAGCGCGTCGGCGGCGGAGACGGTCGCGGCGCGGATCGCGGCGGCGGGGGTCATCCCGGCCTTGACCAAAAGCGCGAATTCCTTGGCATTGTCGCCGTGCTTGGAGACCCCGGTGTCGGTGCCGAACGCGACCTTCACCCCGGCGGCGATCGCCTTCTTGTGGCTCGCCATCGCCGCGGCGGCGGCGGCCTCGGCCTTGGGGATCGTATTGGCGGGGAGCGCGCCGCTGCGCGCCTGCTGCACCGCGGTGACCGGGGCGATCATCGTCGGGACGAGATAGGCGCCCTTGGCCTTGAACAGCTTGATCGCCTCGTCGTCGAGGAACGAGCCGTGCTCGATCGTGTCGACCCCGGCCTCGAGCGCGGCCTTGGTCCCCTCGGCGGCGTGGCTGTGCGCGGCGACCTTGCGCCCGAAGCCGTGCGCGGTGTCGATGATCGCGCGCATCTCCTCCGGGGTCATCGCGCGGCCGAGCCCGCCGGCGACGTTCGACAGCACGCCCCCGGTCGCGGCGAATTTGATCACCTGCGCACCGAGCCCGACCTGCGCGCGCACCGCGCGGCGGCAATCGTCCGGCCCGTCGCAGGTGTTGATCTGGTGCTGGTGGACCGCATCGGCCCATTCCTCGGCCAGCCCATTCATCCCGTCGCCATGCCCGCCGGTGATCGAGATCATATTGCCGGCGTTGACGATCGACGGCCCCTCGACATCGCCGCGCTCGATCGCGTCGCGCAGCGCGCGGACGCCGCGCGGGCTGCCGCCGAGATCGCGCACCGTGGTGAAGCCGGCGCCGAGCGTCTTGCGCGCGTTGACCACCGCCATCATCATGTCGTCGGCGTCGTCCTGGTTGAGCCGCGCGAGCCGCGCGCGCATCGGATCGCCGCCGATCCCCCAGAGGTGGACGTGGAGATCGATCAGCCCCGGCAAGACGAATTTGTCGCGCAGCTCGATCAGATTGGCATTGGCCGCGGGCACCGCGAAGCCGTCGCGCACCTCGGCGATCACCCCGTCGCGGATGATGATCGTGCTGTTGCCGCGCGGCGCCTCGCCCGGCCGGTCGAGCAGCGCGCCGGCGTGGATATAGGTGATCTTCGTCGGTGCGGTGGTCTGCGCGACGGCGGGCGCCGCGGTGGTGACCGCGAGCGCGATCAGCAACTTCCTCAACATTCCCCTCAAACTCCCGTTCGGCAGGGGATGCATCGGCGCATCCCTTCGTTGCCGAAGCAATGAGTTAGAGGAAAGCTGGCCGATTGGGCAAGCGCGTTGGCGGCTTCGTCACCCCCCGGTGGGTGCGGCGCTTAGCCGCGCGCATTCTTCGCGACGCTTTCCTCCATCCGGCGGAGCTGCTCCGGAGTTGCCTCCTGCTGGTGATGCGCCTTCCACTCGGCATAAGGCATGCCGTAGATCGCGGTCCGTGCCGCCTCGCGCTCGAGCGCGCCGGCCTCGCCGATCCAGTCGGACAGGCAGTTGCGGCAGAAGCCCGCCAGCCCCATCAGATCGACGTTCTGCGCGTCGTCGCGATGCCGCAGGTGGCGGACCAGTCGGCGAAAGGCCGCCGCAGCGGTGGCGTCGTCGATCGCATCGATCGGGTCCATATTCTTGCTCCACGGTTGATCGGTCATGATTAGGCTTTAGGGTCGCATCCGAAATCCCACGCAAGCGGGATTTTCGGTGCGGCACCGGCCCGCTCCCCCAACATTAATCCAACCGCCCGATCGGGACGAGGAGCCAGATGACGAAAGCGATCAACCCGCGTAGCCGCAAGGTTCGGATACTTGCGACCCTCGGGCCGGCGAGCAACACGCCAGAGATGATCGCTGCGCTGTTCGAGGCGGGGGCGGATGCCTTTCGCATCAACATGAGCCACGGCGATCAGGAATCGAAGATCCCGGTGATCGCGGCGATTCGCGGGCTGGAGAAGCGCTTCGGCCGTCCCACCACGATCCTTGCCGATCTGCAGGGCCCCAAGCTGCGCGTCGGGCGCTTTGCCGGCGGGCGGGTGATGCTCGAAACCGGGGCGACCTTCGTCCTCGATCGCGACACCGCCCCCGGCGACGCGACCCGCGTCGAACTGCCGCACCGCGAGATTTTCGCGGCGATCGAGCCGGGCGCGCGATTGCTGCTCGACGACGGCAAATTGGTGCTGCGCGTCGTGGAGCATGATGCCGATCGCATCGTCACCACCGTCGAGGTCGGCGGCGCGCTCAGCGACAGCAAGGGGCTCAACGTCCCAGACGTGGTGGTGCCGATGGCGGCGCTGACCGTGAAGGATCGCAGCGATCTCGCCTTCGCCTGCGAGCAGGGGGTGGACTGGATCGCTCTGTCGTTCGTCCAGCGGCCCGAGGATCTCGCCGAGGCGCGGCGGCTGATCGGCGGCAAGGCGGCGCTGCTCGCCAAGATCGAGAAGCCCGCGGCGATCGAGCGGCTCGAGGAGATCGTCGAGATGTGCGACGGGGTGATGGTCGCGCGCGGCGATCTCGGGGTCGAGCTGCCGCCGCAATCGGTGCCGCCGTTGCAGAAGCGCATCGTCGAGGTGTCGCGCCGGATGGGCCGCCCGGTGGTGGTGGCGACGCAGATGCTCGAATCGATGATCAAATCGCCGTCGCCGACCCGCGCCGAAGTGTCCGACGTTGCCACCGCGATCTACGACGGGGCGGATGCGATCATGCTCTCGGCGGAAAGCGCCGCAGGGGATTGGCCGATCGAATCGGTCGCGATGATGAATGCGATCGGCGAGGCGGTGGAGCGCGATCCGATGCACGGCGAACGCGTCCATTTCACCGAGACGCGCCCCGATCCCACCACCGCCGATGCCTTGGCCGAGGCGGCCAAGAGCATCGCGCGCACCGTATCGGCCAAGGCGGTGATCTGTTTCACCACCTCGGGCTCGACCGCGCGGCGCATCGCGCGTGAGCGTACGCCGGTGCCGCTGCTCGTCCTCACCCCGAAGATGGAGACCGCGCGACGGCTCGGCCTCCTGTGGGGCGCGCATGCGGTGCATACCCGCGACGTCGAATCGTTCGAGGAGATGGTCGCCAAGTCGAAGCGCATGGCGCTGCGCCACCGCATCGCCGCCGCGGGGGACAGCGTGGTGGTGATGGCCGGCGTCCCGTTCCGCACGCCCGGGTCGACCAACGTGCTCCATGTCGTGCGGCTGATCGGCGACGAATTGAAGGGGCATGACGGGTAAGGGCCCGGTTGAAAATGCGGTTTCGCCGCATTGCGCGGTACGGCCCGCTCCTACTCCTCCCCTGAAAGGGGAGGGGGACCAGCCGAAGGCTGGTGGAGGGAGCCCCAGGCGATGACGCCCGCGGCTTCCACCCCTCCACCGTTGCTGCGCAACGGTCCCCCTCCCCCTCCGGGGGAGGAATGGCAGTCACCCCCCGAACGCCTTGGTCAGCCCGACGAACACCCCGCGCCGCGGGCCATATTGCGGCGCGCCGACGCCCACACCGGTGCCGTCGCGGATCTCATATTTATGGTCGGCGAGGTTGATCACATCGACCCGCACGTCGAGGTTCGGCCCCGCGAAATGGTGGCTCGCGGTCAGGTTGATCTGCGCATAGCCGGGGAGATGCCCGCCATTGGGGATCGACGTCCCGTCGGCCAGCACGGGGGTGGTGCGCAGCCCCGAGCCATAGATCATCGACCCGCCCAGTGCGCTTCCCGCGAGGATGCCGTGCTTGAACGAATAGGTCAGCCCGGCTGACCCGGTATAGGTCTGGTCGTGATCGAGGAAGATATAGTGATTGTTGATATAGGCGAGTTCGTCGGGCGCGAAGCTGAACTGGCTTGAGACGATCTGCCGCCCCTTGGCGCGCGCCACCGCGAAATTGGCGTAGAGGTTCCACGGCCCGCGCATATAGGTCGCATTCGCCTCGACCCCGCCGATCCGACCCTTGGCATAATTGAACGGCGTGAGGATGATCGGCGCGCCGAACTGCCCCTCATCGAGCAGATTTTCCGAGATGCGGTAATAAGCGTCGACGCCATAGGTGAAATAGGCGCTCGGCTTGGCCTGGAAGCCGACGTCGAAATAATGCTGCCGCTCGGAGAAGGGGGTGGTGTCGTCCTGGACGACCGGCGCGGCGCTGGTGCCGGCGAATTTGGCGATGCTGGTCGAGGAGACCAATTCGAACGGCGGCGGGACGAAATAGCGCGCATAGCCGATATGCGCGGTCAGTGTGTCGTTGGGCTGCCACACCAGATTGGCGCGCGGGCTGAGCTGCTGCTCGGTGCGGAACGCCGCATAGCGATCGTAGCGCGCGCCGAGGTTGAGCGTCAGCGTCGGCCCGAGCTTCCATTCGTCCTGCAGATAGGCGCTGAACGTGGTGGCGTTGCTCGCGCCATCGTCGACGATCGAGATCGGCTCGCCGGCCTGTTCGCCGGTATCATCGACCGGGAAGACATGGGTGGTCGTGTCGCTGGTGCTGTGATCGTGGATCAGCAGCACGCCGCCGCGCAAGGTGTGCGAGGCACCGAGGTGATAGACCGCGTCGACCTGCCCGCCGATCGCCAGATCCTGCTTGAACGCCGCCTGCGCCTGGCCGTTGAACAGCAATTCGCCGAGCACGTCGGGGCGGTAGCGCAGCGAGGAATAACGCGCGAACAGCGATGCCTGGATCGTCAGCGGCTCGTCGTCGTGGAGCCAGCTCAGCTGGCCGAAGGCGGTCCGCTCGAGCTGGCGCTCGTCGAGCTTTTCGCTGGGATAGGCCGATTGCCCGCCCACCGTCCACGTCCCGTCGGGCTGGAGCCCCGCGGGGTTGGGGATCTGGAACCATTGGTTCGAATAGCCCCCGACAAACGACACGCGATTGTGATCGTTCAGGATATGATCGACATAGGCGAAGGCCTGATATTGATCGGTATTGTCGTGGATCGGGGTGGATCGCCCGTCGACGCTCTCGATCCCCAGCGCATCGTGGCGATAATCGCCCGAGACGAAGTAATTGGTCTGCCCGCTCGACCCGCCATAGGTGAAGCTCGGCTCGATCGTGTCGTGGCTGCCGCCGTAGATCGACATCGTGCCGCCGTTGGAGAACATCCCGCTCTTGGTCGTGATGTCGATGATCCCCGCGCTGCGCAGGCCATATTGCGCCGGCAGCGCGCCGGTCAGCAGATCGACCTTGCTGACCAGCCGCGGCGACAGCGTCTGGCCGAACACCGCCAGCCCCTCGGGCAGCACGGTGCCGTTGATGCGATATTGCAGCCCGTTGTGATCGTCGCGGACGTGGAACTGGCCGAAGCCGTCCTGCACCACCCCGGGCAGTTGCAACAGGATCTGGTTGAACTGCTGGTTGTCGCCGCCGGGCAGCGCCTTGATCGCGGCGGTGTCGATGCCATAGCTGGTCGCGCCGAGGCTTGGCTGGATATGCGCGCGCGCTTCGTCGAGCCGCTTCGCGGTGACGACGACGTCCTTGGGCGCCGCGGGGCCGGCGTCGGTCGCGTCGGCCGGCGGGGGATTGTCCGCGGCATAAGCGGACGAGGCGGTGGAAAGCGCGAGGAAAGCGATACCGGAAAGCAATCTGGGCCGCATGACGACTCCATGATATAAGATAACATTTCCCGGTAAGAGGTGGCGCTAAGCCTTCTTCGGCCCGATTGCAAGTGCTTCTGCGCTAAATGGCGAAGCCCAGCGCGCGGAGATCGGCGCGCAATCGCTCGGCGCCGGTGAACAGCAACGCATGCATCCCAACAGCCGCCGCGCCGTCGACATTGGCCTGGCGGTCGTCGACGAACACCGCATCCTGCGCGGCCAGCCCGAATCGGTCGAGCGCGAGGTGGTAGATCGCCGCATCGGGCTTCATCAGCCGCTCCTCGCCGGAAACGACGATATCGCGGAAGCGATCGAACATCGCGGCTTCCTGCGCGCGGAACGGCGGGAAGAATTCGTGGCTGAAATTGGTGATCGCGAACAGCGGCACGCCCGCCGAATGGAGATCGCCGACCAATTCGGGCATCCCCGGCATCGGCCCCGGGATCTGCTCCGAGAAGCGCGGTCCCCAGGTCGCGATCAGCGCGGCATGATCGGGGAAACGCGCGGTCAGCTCCGCCGAGGTATCGGCGAAGGCGCGGCCCATATCGTGCTGGAAATGCCATTCGCGCGTGCAGATGTCGCGCAGGAACACGTCAAGCGCCTCATCATCGGGGATGAGGCGCCGATACAGGACCCGCGGGTCCCAATCGTACAGGACGTGGCCGACGTCGAAGATGACGCTGCTGGGATGCGGCATCGTCTCGCGTCGACCGGCAATCAGGGCTGGATCAGCCCTGACGCGCCTTGAAGCGGCGATTCGTCTTGTTGATGACGTAGGTACGGCCGCGGCGGCGGATCACGCGGTTATCGCGATGCCGGTCCTTGAGCGACTTCAGGCTATTGCGGATCTTCATGGTGGATTCGCTTCTTGAAAATAGGTTCTCGTGAAAGCGTGGCCGCCTAGTGCCGAGGGCCTTGCAAGTCAAGCCGGAGCGCGCGAGACGAGGCCGATAACAGGGCTTTTGGCCGATACGAAGGATTCGGGCATGCGTAAGATGGTCGTCGCGATGGTGGTGGGGCTCGGTGCCGCCGGGCTGGCGGGGTGCGCGACCGCGCCGACCAGCTTCCCGGTGCAGGTATCGCGCTATCATTATGATGCGATGGCGACGCGCGGCACGATCACCGTCGAGCCGCTCCCCGGCGGCACCGTCGCGAGCATCGAATATAAGACCTATGCCGCGGCGGTGGAGGCCGAATTGCTCCGCCAGGGCTTCACCAGCCCGCCGCCCGGGACGCGCGGTGAGTATCTCGCCACCGTCGCCTTTACCCGCGCCGAGCGTCCGCTGCCGCCCAAGCGTTCGCCGTTCACGATCGGAATCGGCGGCGGATCGTTCAGCGGCGGGCGCGGCGGCGGGGTCGGGCTCGGCGGCGGGGTGAGCTTCCCGGTCGGCGGCGGGGGCGAGCGCGTCGGGATCGTCACCGAGCTGTCGGTGCGCATCCGCCACGGCGCCGACGCGGTGTGGGAAGGGCAGGCGCAGTCGCTGACCGACACCAGCGCCCCCAATGCCGACGTCCAGGCGATCTCGGCGCGGCTCGCACATGCGCTGTTCACGGGGTTCCCCGGCGAGAGCGGGCGGACTATCGAGGTGAAATGACCCTCAGCATCAATTCCGCCTTCGACGGCGGCAATATCCGCGTCATCGGGCAGGACGGCGATCGTATCGATCTGGAGATCGTCAACGATCACCTGTCCGATTTCTATCAATGGTTCTATTTCCGCGTCGCGGGGCTGGCCGGACGGCAGGTGACCTTCCGCATCGTCAATGCCGCGGGCTCGGCCTACCCGTTCGGCTGGCCGGGCTATCAGGCGCGCGTCTCGACCGATCGCCGCCAATGGCGGATGATCCCGACGCGTTACGCGCATGGCGTGCTCGAATTCGACTGGACCGGCGACGCGCAGGTCGCCTGGTTCGCCTATTTCGCGCCCTATACGATGGAGTTGCACGCCGATCTGATCGCGCGTATCGCGGCCAGGCCGGGGGTCGTCCATCGCGAACTCGGCCTCAGCCTCGACGGCCAGCCGATCGATTATTTCCGCGTCGGCAGCGGCGCCAGGCAGGTGTGGCTCTATGCCCGCCAGCATCCCGGCGAATCGATGGCCGAATGGTGGATGGACGGCGCGCTCGATTGGCTGACCAGCGATGCCGCGCGCGATCTGCTCGCCAAGGCGACCGTCCATGTCGTCCCCAACATGAACCCGGACGGCACCCGCCGCGGGCATCTGCGCACCAATGCCGCGGGGGTGAACCTCAACCGCGAATGGCATGCCCCGACCGCCGAGCGCAGCCCCGAGGTATTGTGCGTCCTCAAGGCGATGGACGAAACCGGGGTCGATTTCGCGATCGACGTCCACGGCGATGAGGCGATCGCCGCCAATTTCATCGCCGGGTTCGAGGGCATCCCGTCATGGACCGACGCGCACGGCGAGAAATTCTACGAATTCGGCCGCCGGCTCGCCGCCGCCACTCCCGATTTCCAGACCGAGAAGGGCTATGAGAAATCGGCGCCCGGCAAGGCCAATCTGTCGATGTCGACCAACCAGCTCGCCGAGCGCTTCGGCGCGGTATCGGTGACGCTGGAAATGCCGTTCAAGGATCATGCGGTGAATGCCGACCCGGTGTTCGGCTGGAGCCCGGAACGGTCGCGCGGCCTTGCCGTCTCGTGCCTCGAGACGCTGGCCGGCATGATCGACGGGATCTGACGCGATGGAGCTGCGCGAGGGCGGGCTGGGCGATGCGCGGGTCCGCGCGCTGATCGAACTGCACCTCGCCGAAGCGCGCGGCTCGACCCCGGCGGACAATGCGCATGCGCTGGGCGCGGCGGCGCTCGATCGCCCCGACATCAGCTTCTGGGCGATGTGGGAGGGGGAGGCATTGCTCGGTATCGGCGCGTTGCGCGCGCTCGATGCGGGGCACGGCGACCTCAAATCGATGCGCACCGCGCCGGCGCATCTGCGCCGCGGGGTGGGGCGGGCGATGCTCGCGCACCTCATCGCGCTGGCGCGGTCGCGCGGCTATACGCGGGTCAGCCTCGAAACGGGGACGGCGCCGATGTTCGACGCCGCGAACCGGATGTACGAGGCGGCGGGGTTCGTCGATTGCGCGGCTTACGGGGGTTATCCCGCGAGCCCGCACAATCGGTTCATGACGCTGGTTTTGTAGCGATCATAGTTCGTAGGTCGGCGTGGCATCATCGTCGGGCATCGGAGGGTAGACGATTGGCTTGTCGCCAAAATATTGGCGGACGATAAGCTCGCGTCGATCGAAATCATACAAATCTTCCTCGCTCATTTCATCAGGATAGTTGAATTTTGCGGTAAATTTGCCGTTTTCGATAAGGTACTCGATCTCGGCCCAGCGCAGATCGGAATCCTGAGCCTCCCAAAGATCGTACAACACGCTGCCGAGGCTGTTCAGGTCAGGTGATCGATAGAGAATCTGATCGCCAAGGTTCTTATAAATCGACGGAGCGACGTACTCGCGATCGAGTTGCGCGTACAATAGGGTGGCGTGGAGAGGATATTCGGTATCCTCAGCAAGGAGGCTTCCGATCTCAGCGAGAAGGCGCTCGGTTTCATTGTTTTGCATCGCTTTTCTTTCCGCTTTCGTTCGGGATCTGGATGCTGTGCTCCCGGTCATTGATTGTGAACCACGCGTTGATCAGGGATGGGCGCTGTGATTCTCCCTCATAAACCGGGACGATCCTAAACCAGACCCTTTTCCCTTCGGCCTTCGCACGTGCCCATTGATCTTCCATCGCGCGATAACGGCCGCGGTTCACTTTCGCGTCCTGCGCAAAGTGATTGAACGCGTCGGTCGGGCCGTTGAAGCGTGCGCCGACATAATGCCCACCATCATCGGTCGGCCGCCGGTCGGCGCCACCGGCACGGGCTTGCGCCGAGCGTGAGCGGCTCGGTTTCTTCGCCATGTCGACCTCGCCTGAAACCTCTCGCACCTTCGCATTGGGGTCGAGTTGGTAAGCATATCCATTGCGCACGATCGTAACGCGGTTGACGGGCTTGGTGATAACCGCTCTCGGCGTGCCCGCTCGCGCCCGGGTCGCGCGCCCATCTTGTTTCCGCTTTTCCGGAAGTCCCCAATCCCCGCTAGCGCCGCCACCGCCGAAGCCGCCGCCCCGCCGCCGGTAAATCCGCCACCGTCCCAGCGCTGTGCGAAAAAATTTCCAGTCCCGGCAAAGGTGAAGCGTCCGGTCCGTGGGTCGTGCCACGGATTGAACTTGACCTCCCTGCCGTCTGCGCCGCGCGCAACCGGCCACCTCCCGGTCCGCATCCACACCACAAAGGCGCGCCGGCGCTCGCTCTCGATATTGTCGATCATCTATGCCCCCGCTGCTTCGAGCGGCGAGAACATTTGAAGAACATTCTCCAACAAGTCAATTGTTCTGGTCGTGTCCAACGCGCCTTTTTCCGCGGCTTTCGCTCTGCTAGCAGGCAAAGATGAGCAATTCCCGCGGCATCCCGCTTTCGCTTTTCGCCTTCTCGATCTTCTACGGCGGCATGGTCTGCATCGCGGGCGTGCTCGGCAACAAGCAGGTCGCGCTCGGGCCGCTCGCAGTGGAGGCGGGGATCTTCGCCTTCCTGCTGCTCGTCGTCACCTCCAGCGCGGTGGCCGAACTGCACGGGCGCGACGTCGCCAACCGGCTGGTGCGGATCGGTTTCGTGCCGCTGATCGTTTCGCTGCTGCTCACCCTCGTCGTGCTCGCGGTGCCGGCCTCGCCGGAAATGGAGCCGGCGCGGCTCTCCGCGTTCGAGACGATGATGACCGGCACCCCGCGCATCTGGCTCGGCGGGATCGTCGCCTACGGCACCTCGCAGACGCTCAACGTCACGATCTTCGCCTGGCTCAAGAAGGGCGAGGGCGGGCGCCTCTTGTGGCTCCGCGCGGGAATCGCCAGCGTGCTGAGCCAGGTGGTCGATACCTTGCTGTTCGTCACGATCGCTTTCTGGGGGGTGTTCCCGATCGGCGCGCTGCTCGTCGGGCAGATGCTCGCCAAGGTCACGCTGTCGGTGATCCTCGTGCCGTGGCTGATCTATCTGTTCGTCGCGCTGGGGCGCAGGCTGGACGGCGCGCCCGTTGCCTGATGCGCGGAGTCAATCGCGCGTTGCCCTGATCGGCTTTGAACCCTAAGCGCGCGCGCATGACCGATCACACGCCCACGCCCGATCTGCTCGCCAAGGCCGAAACCCTGGTCGAGGCGCTGCCCTATCTCCAGCGCTATGCCGGCAAGACCTTCGTCGTGAAATATGGCGGGCACGCGATGGGCGATCCCGAGGCGCAGCGCGATTTCGCCGAGGATGTCGTGCTGCTCAAGGCGGTCGGGATCAACCCGGTGGTGGTCCACGGCGGCGGGCCGCAGATCGGATCGATGCTCAAGCGGCTCGGGGTCGAATCGCGCTTCGTCGACGGGCTGCGCGTCACCGATGCGGAAACCGCGCAGGTCGCCGAAATGGTGCTCGCCGGATCGATCAACAAGGAAATCGTCAGCTGGATCAGCCACGCCGGCGGCCGCGCGGTCGGCATTTCGGGCAAGGACGCCGGGCTGGTCCGCGCGGAAAAGGTCG
>NZ_MKRR01000008.1:0-2968 GCF_001897045.1 Sphingomonas sp. 66-10 | reverse complement strand
TGCTCGACGAACCGCCGGAAGCCGCGCTGATCCCCAGGTCCATCATATTCGAGAACATCTTCATGCCGGCATCGCCCAGTGGCGAGAGGCTGCGGAACATACGCTCCATCTGCTCGAGGTTCGTCTGCCCGCTCATCGCGTCCGTCATCGCCTGAACATAGACGTCATGGATGGGCTTCATATCCGGCAGGCCGAGAAAGGAGCGCGCTTCTTCCGGCGTGCAATCGACATCGACCGTGAACTTCATCGCGCATTCCTTCAGATCGGCTTTGGCGCTCGCTCACCATCGGCAGCGCCAATGCAGGCACGCTAAAGCCAGATTGCAACCGTTGCAATTGATGCGTGTAAAGTCAGACCGCTTCGGCGCTCAGACGAGCGTGAGGATACCGACCTTGGGATCGAGAAAGCCTTCATAGATCATCGTCACGGCTACCCAGAGAATGACGGCAATGCCGACCCAGGCAATCCAGCGGTAGCGATCAATATATTTGGCAATGATATTGGCCGCAACGCCCATCAGGCCGACCGCAAAGATCAGGCCGACGATCATGATGCCCGGATGATCCTTGGAGGCACTGGCCACGCCCAGCACATTGTCGAGGCTCATGCTGACATCGGCAAGGGCGAC
Source organism: Sphingomonas sp. 66-10 (assembly GCF_001897045.1). Classification (NCBI taxonomy): domain Bacteria; kingdom Pseudomonadati; phylum Pseudomonadota; class Alphaproteobacteria; order Sphingomonadales; family Sphingomonadaceae; genus Sphingomonas; species Sphingomonas sp. 66-10. Next base: position 2,340 of record NZ_MKRR01000008.1, on the reverse strand, counting down.
GGCCCAGGCTGCACTGGCAAAGCTCTTGGCAGGGCGCAGACCGCTCTGCTCATCGCCCTCGATTTCGGGCGAGCCAGCGGAATGCTGGCCCTCGCGCAGTTCGCGCCACATTTTCCACGCCACCCAGAGGAGGAGCAGACCGCCCGCGAGAACCAGGCCGACAACCTGCAAAAGCTGGGTGACGACGAGTGCGAAGAACACACGCAAAACCAGCGCCGCGACGACGCCGATGAAAATCACCTTGCGGCGCTGATCGGCCGGCAATCCTGCCGCCAGCGCACCGACGACAATCGCATTGTCGCCGGCGAGCGTGATGTCGATGATCAGAACCTGCAGCAAAGCCGCCAAAGCGCTCGGTTTGCCGAGGTTGGAGAAATCCGCGACGATATGTCCCCAGACATCCGACAGCGGTCCCAGACCACCGCCGGCTCCACCACCAGCTGCCGCCGCTGCCATCATGGCCAGATCGATCATCGCGTGCGCCCCCCTTTGAACCGCTTACTGGTTCATCGTGGCGAAGAAGTCCTCGTTGGTCTTGGAATCCTTCATCTTGTCGAGCAGGAATTCCATGGCGTCGATCGTGCCCATCTGCATGAGGATACGACGCAGCACCCACATCTTGGTGAGCTTGTCCTTCTCGACCAGCAGCTCTTCCTTGCGGGTGCCGGACTTGCCGACATCCAGCGCCGGGAAGATGCGCTTGTCGGCGACCTTGCGATCCAGGACGATTTCCGAGTTACCGGTGCCCTTGAATTCTTCGAAGATCACTTCGTCCATGCGGCTGCCGGTATCGATCAGCGCCGTGGCGATGATGGAGAGCGAACCGCCCTCTTCGATGTTGCGGGCGGCGCCGAAGAAGCGCTTCGGGCGCTGCAGGGCGTTGGCGTCCACACCACCGGTCAGCACCTTGCCGGAGCTGGGCACAACCGTGTTGTAGGCACGGCCAAGGCGCGTGATGGAGTCGAGCAGGATGACGACATCCTTCTTGTGCTCGACCAGACGCTTGGCCTTTTCAATCACCATTTCAGCGACTTGAACGTGACGCGAGGCGGGCTCGTCGAAGGTCGAGCTGATCACTTCGCCCTTCACGCTGCGCTGCATGTCGGTCACTTCTTCCGGGCGCTCGTCGATGAGCAGCACGATGAGGAAGACTTCCGGATGATTGTCCGTGATGGCGCGCGCAACATTCTGCAGCAGCACCGTCTTACCGGTGCGGGGCGGTGCGACGATGAGCGCGCGCTGGCCCTTGCCCTGCGGCGAGATGATGTCGATCACGCGGGCCGACTTGTCCTTGACGGTCGGGTCGAGCGTGTCGAGGCGCAGCTTCTCGTCCGGATAGAGCGGCGTCAGATTGTCGAAATTGACGCGATGACGGACGACATCGGGATCATCGAAATTGACCGAAACCAGCTTGGTCAGCGCGAAATAACGCTCGCCATCCTTGGGCGCGCGAATCTCGCCTTCCACCGTATCGCCGGTGCGCAAACCGAATTTGCGGACCTGGTTCGGCGAGACATAGATATCGTCGGGACCGGCCAGATAATTGGCCTCCGGGCTGCGCAGGAAGCCGAAGCCATCCGGCAGCACCTCGATCGTGCCCTCACCCATGATCTGCTCGCCATTCTCGGCCTCAGCCTTGAGAATCGCGAACATGAGGTCCTGCTTACGCAAGGTCGACGCGCCTTCAATGCCAAGGTCTTCCGCCATGGCAACGAGTTCGGCCGGGGCTTTGCGTTTAAGGTCTTTAAGATGCATGGAATCTGAGGTCCGACGAAGGAGGTGGATGAGAAGTGGCTGTGCTGGAAGGCCGGTGAACGGCAAGCGGGCGACATGGTTGCACCCTGAGGAGATCGCCTTGAATTAAGCCTGCGCTAAATCCAAGTCAAGCGGGGCTGAAAGCATGCAAAACACCGCTCGTCGCGTCAGGCATGTGACAGCACGATAGCGATAACAATGGCAGTCATCTGCCAGGAATGACCCGCGTCCCAGCCGCCTGCACGGAAACTCGCCAGAAGCACTGCGTTCATGATATGGAATGCGGGCGACATGATCGAAGCAGCGCCAGGCTCGATTGGGGGACATCACCAAGCATATCCGCCTCCCGGAGACGGCACAGATCGAGGCTTATCGCACGGCTCGGGCACGAGGCGCCCGGACCTGTCCCTTGCTCATGCCGCCACGCGGTACGTCGTGGCCGCCACTGCCCGAAAGGAGACGATCTATGATCCTTGGACTGTCCATCCCAACCTTCACGGCGCTGCATGTTGCGATCAGCCTCATCGGCATTTTCACCGGCCTTGTCGCGGTGCCCGGCCTTGCCGCCGGCCGTCGCCTGCCGGG
>NZ_MKRR01000007.1:26810-35774 GCF_001897045.1 Sphingomonas sp. 66-10 | reverse complement strand
CTGCGAGCGGCCCCGCTATAGCTTCATGGTACTCAATCTGATTGCACAGGCGAGCGCCCAAAGTGGTTCGGCCGGCCCTTACGTCCGTGAAGGTGACCGCCTAGTGCCGGTGCGGGACTGGCTATGCGATGCCCTGGTGCCCGTGGCCCGGCGCGACCCCCGTCGCCTTGCGATCGCCGACAAGGTTCGAGCGGAACTCGAGCAGCGCAATGAGCTTCCCGCCGACGCGGCGGTCGCCGCACGGCTGATCACAGCCGAAGTCCAAAAGCGAATCCGTCTCTCCGGACGCACGAACGTGAGCCGCGCGGTCTCGGAGCTCGTCAAGGCCGGCCTCATGCAGCGTCACTATCAGGGCTACCGCGTCGATCATCATAATCGCGGTGCCCAGCGCCAGGCCGTCTACACGATCACTGACGAGGTGCGGCGCGCGCTCTATCCTGGTCATGAGTTTGCAAGGAATGACCGGCGGCCGGCTGACGGCAACGGTGAGCACCGTCGCTCCTCCCACGCTGCACAGGCCCAATCCGCTACAAAGACTCGAGCTCCGCGCTGATCCTCCTTCGCTGACGGCGCTCGAACTCAGGCCGGGCGGAACGGTTGCAGGAGCCTGATCCCGTCCTCGATCGAGCCTTCCATCAGCTCCAGGAGCTGCGGCACCAGTTCCTGCATGCGTGGCGCGTGGAGATGGGCATCGAGCGCTTCCCGGCCGATCCAGCGCTCGTAGAAGACGAAGGTGCCGGGCTGCCCGTCCACCTCGTGCGGTTCGTAATCGATGCAGCCTGCATCGTGGCGGGACGGCGTAACCGCGCGGGTGAGGAACGCCTTCATCTCGGCTTCGCGTCTCCATTGCTTGTGATCGAACCTCGAACCTTGTATGTTGGGTAGGTTCGGAGGTTCTCATGCTGACGCTCGATACAGCGACATTCGCGGCGACCAAGGACAATCCTGGCGGTCCGATAATGCTTCTCGTAGACGACGGCGTCGAACCCCACGGCCCAGTCACTGATACCGAAGGCAATGTTAGCAAGGCAGGCGCAGCTGCCTACCTGCTGGCGTATGCTCTTCTAGCTGGCTTCGTCGGCTACTTGTTTGTCGCAATCTAGAGTACACGATTACTCACGCAGCTTCGGGTCGTTGAAGAAGCCGCGGTTGTGATCGCGGTGAACCTCCTGCTGTACGTCAACCGATCCCTGCGCGGCGTTAGTCCGAGCAGCCCGCGCCGCGCCACGATCGCTCTCAAGCCGGTCCGCGCCGGCCTCGATGATTGACTGTGCGGTCCGAGGGTCGCCGCCGGCAGGGCCAGACGGAATGCCAGATGTGCCCTGTGGGCGATACGAGCCCGCGACGTCCGCCGCGCTATCGATGCTCGGCCTGCTTACCTCAACGAGGTCGGGCTCTTGAAGCTTGCCGGCAATCTCCTCGCGAATGTCGTCCTGCTTCTCGCGCATCCAGCGAGTGACCATCTCCTGCCGAACGGCGCGCTGGTGGTCGCTGAGATCGGTCGCCCACAGCTCCGGAGCATCCAGACCCGGGTTTGAAGCCTGTTGCGCCCGGTACCACTGCGCTAGATCCTGGCTCATGTTCTCGCTTAGCTGCATGCCGTGCGTTTCGGCGTAGCTGGCGTCGCGGGAGAGCTGCTGCGACAATTCTTCGAGCTGCCGAGCCGTCTCCGTATACGACCGCGCGCGCGCCAGCGCCTGCTCGTGAGTGAGTGACGAACTGGACGTAGTCGACGCGCGGCTGAACACGCCCGAGCGGTCATAGGTGCCATCTGACGACGTTGCGCCTGTGCCATTAGCGTGCTCGTCCCGCACCCCACTGCTAGCAGAGCTAGAGCTGTCCGAAGATCTCGTGTCTGATGTACCATGGCGCAGGAAGTCATTCTGCTGGCCCTGTGCCGAAACGCTGCCGCCCACACCTGGGAGGCGGGACGACGCTTTGCCAGTTCCGCTCTGACCTCCGCCGCCCAGACCCGCTGACAACGATCCCGTCACCTGGTTGAGGGTGCCTGCCGATCGGTCGTGGCCATTTGTTACCGTCAGACTCTGCCCCGTTGACGACCGATCCTCCAACCCTTGCGAGCTGCTGCCGGTCGTTCGATCGAACTGCTCAACAGAGGTGTTCGACGACCGACCGCTGCTCGAATCCCAGCCTGACGAGCGCTCGCTGGACGTCCCGTGCGCACTCCGGTCGGTCTTGGTCCAGGTGAGCATCTCCTGAGCCGCGTTGTCGTAGGCTTGCGATTGACGGTGCGCCTCGGTCGCCATCTCCCGCCATTCCGCCACGGTGCCGGTGGTCACGGTTGGGGTGAATGAGAGCCGCGAGATCGCGCCACCGGTGTCGAACACTTCCTGGCCATTGCCGAAACCGCTGATCACAGCGCCGTTGTCCTGGCGCCAGCCGACGCTCGCCGCGCCACCCATGAAGCTCGGCGCCGTCTGCCACTGGTCGGCTTGCCGCATGTTCGAGGTCGAGTTCGCCCAACTTACATTTCCGTAGGAGTAGTTGCCGGTGGTCTGCTCCAGCGCAGCAGCTTCCGCGGCATTCTGCGCCGGCGCCAGCATCGACGTCGCCTGTCCCGCGATCGACATCGCGCCCCGTGCAAGCCCGCCCGCCAAAAACGGGATGCTCATCAGCATGAAGCCGGCGATCGTCGCCGTTTCGCCGTTCACCGCGCCGATGCCGGCATAGCTTCCGAGCGACATCCCTCCTGCAGCGACGCCGTTCGAGGCTGCCTCGGCCCGGGTCATGCAGATCATGTGGAGGATCACGTAGAGCGGTCCCCAGGCCGCCAGATAGAAGAACCCCATCGCGTAGCCCTTCAACGAACTCAGCCCGGTCTGGGGGAGCAGGAAGAGCGGGAAGATCACAGGGAACATCGCGAAGAAGACGACGGTCAGGACAATGTTCAGGATCGGCACCCACGCCATCGCCTGCTGCGCGATCGAATTGTAGGTGTTGCGGGCCTGAATGTCCGCGCGGGTCTGCGCGAAGGTGTCGATCGACGCCGCCCCGCTCCCGCCGGACATCGAGTTTCGCGCCTGCATGAAGGCGTTGATGGCGGTGTTCTGCCTCATGACGCCGGTGAAGTCGTCACCCGAGCCTGTAAAGGCCGCATTCACGATCGGGACGTCGTGCTTGAGCTTCGCCGCGGCGACAGCATTGCTGAGCTTGGGATAGACCTCCTTCGCCCAAGGCTCCGCGTTCGCCTCGATCATGCTCGCCCATTGGCCGTTCAGCGTGTCATAGGCCTGTCGGCACGTGACAATGAAGTTCTGGACCGAGCCGTCGCCTTGCCGCTCCAGCCACTCCTGCGACCGCGCTTCCGAGCCCGGCCCGATCGCCGCCCATAGGTCCGGCGCTTTCGCCAAGTTGGTGAGCGACTTCTGGTAGAGCATCACATCGCCGAAGAGGCAGTTTTTGAAGTGGTTCTCGAGGTTGGTCGAGAATTCCGCGTCACGGATAGTGAAATTGCGGGTCGCGTCGAATAGCCGGGCGCCGTACACCATGCCGTTCGTAGTGTAGTTGAGCTCTCCGGGCATGACGAAGACGGTCTCGGCCGTCCGGGTGAGCCAGTCGCCAATCTGGGTGGTGAAGCTCGCGAGGACCCCCAGGCCGAGAGGTACATTCGCCACCGTCGCGGGCGAGAGGCTTGGATTGAGGCGGTCGGTCACCTTCACGTCGATCGTCGGGACCATGAGGCACAGGTAAATGCCCGTCGCTTGAAGGAACCAGTTCAACCACGCGCGGAAGTTGAGGGTGAAGGCCACGACGAGCAGCGAATAGATCAGCCCCATCACCATCACGACCCGCAGGAGAGAGCGATAGCCCCCTCCCCCCGCCCACGCGGCGACCGCGTTGAAGGTATTGACGAGATACTCGCCCCCGCCGACGGTGTAGACCTCGAGCACGCCGCTACCTCTCTGTTGCGCGCCTAGAGCAAGCCCTGCGCGTTCAATCCTCGCGAGAAGTTGAGCGCTGAGGACATGCCGGGCGTCATGGTGTTCTGCAGCGTCGATTCGAGCATGATGCTCCGGTTGATGATCTGCATCGTCACCTGGAGCTTGTTGCTGAGCTTCACGTCCCGCTGCGCGAACTTGGCGCGGGTCGCCGCGATCTGCTGGCGCCACTGCGAGGCCGTCTCCTGATCCGCGGTCTGGTAGAAGACCTTCGCCTGCTCCACCCTGTCGAGCATGTTGTCGAGCATGGCGTTCAGCAGATCGACCGCGACGATCTCGGAGAGCGTCTGAATTTCGCCGTCGGTGAGCGCGTAGTGGGCGTAGGCCTGAACCGCGAGGATCTTGTAGATCGGAACAGTCGCCATGTTCAGCAGCTGCTTCTCGGCTGCGTCGAGCGCGCTGTCGCTGCGAATCTTGGAGCTCATGCTCTTGATCATCGTCGCGATCCGGGGCCGCAGCGCGCTTGACGCAGGCACGCTGAGCGTCTGGTCCGAGACATCAGTGCACGGGTCGTTGTTGCACTTCAGGATTTTCACTGCCGGCGCGTTCGCGGTGCCGTCGAGCAATGCCGTCACGACCGCCTCCTCGGCCGGTCCGTAGATCACCACCTTCGGGCCATGCTCGCTGCCTGTCGGCGGGGTCGTGACGATCGTCCCAACCAGCGTCATCACATATTCGGAGAAGGCCTGGTCGAACGCTCCGAACTTCGACGACTTCTTCAGCGCCTCCCACGTATAATTGTGCGGGTCGCCGATGATCTGCTCCTTCATCGCCGGATCGGTGTTGCCAGCGAGCGTCGCGTCCCTCTGGCCCCCGTTGTTGCAGCCTTGGCGGGACGCGGCCCAGTCCGAGAAGACGCCTTGGCTGTTGCCGACAGCCTCGCAGATGGTCGATCGGGTGGTTTCCATCTGTGGCCAGATCCCGCCCACCAGCGCCTGCGCGGTCTCGCAGCTTGAGATGTTCATCTGGTTGAGGAGCTGAGCTTTTTGGCTGAACTCGTCCATGACCTTGCCGATCTCGGGTGAGACGCTGTCGATCGCCAGCTTGAAGGCGAAGCCCAGCGCGTTGTTCGCCGTCGCCTTCAGCATCGCGACGATCTCGCTCGCGTTGATGAAGCTGAAGGAGCCGGAGAACAGGTCGATACCCCCGCATCCGGCCCGCGCGCTTGGGAGCTGCAGATTGAACGGCGACACGCTCTTCTGCGGGAAGCGCGTCCAGACGTTGCCGAGCGAGTAATAGCCAGCCGACTGCCCCTGGAACGCTGTTGGCCCGGTGACGTTCGCCGCGCCGCCGGCGTCGTTGAAGAACCCGTTCATCTCCGAGGCGACGTCGGCCCGTGCGACACCGATGAGCGCGAAGTGCGAGGCGGCGACCATGGTCAGGGCGGCGCCGGCCCGGTGAGCCAGCCTTCTCAGCCGGCCCTTCTGCCGTTGAATGGACATCAGTAGTCGCTCCCGACCTTGGTGTTGGTGAGCATGAAGATGCGATCCATGATCTCATCGGCACTGAGGATGCCGTAGCCGACGGGGATGGTGCGCTTCGTCGCGGTGTCGAACAGGACGAGCGCCGGCGTCTCGTTGCCGGGTATCCCCATCCGCGCGCGCTGGCCGGAGTCGACCACATAGTTGGGGAAGTCGCGGCTCGGCCCGCCGTCCATCGAGACGGCCATCACCGCCATGCGGTGACCGTCCGCGACCGATCGCAGGATCGGCGAGAAGACCTCGCACGCGCCGCAGCTCTGCGCGTAGAAGTAGAACAGACCGTAGCGCTGACCGAGGTTGGTCAGGACCTGGTCGCGGTCGGCCTTCCGGTTGTCGAGCCACGCGCGTTTGGCCACCGTGTTGACCGGCCGCTGCAGCGTGTAGTCGATGTCCGGGTTCTGCCAGAGGGCGCGCTGCCAGGTGTCCGAGAAGGTCGACGCGCGGTCCAGCTGCTCGCGCTGGAAACGGACATAGGCAATGACATTCTCCTCCGATGGATCGAGGATCGCCCGTGCCTTCAGCTCATCCAGCTCCCGCGTGATGGCGGCTAGGCGCTCCGCCGCGCTCCGCTCGGGCGTCTGTGGCTGCGCCTTCGCGGTCTCGGGCGGTTTCGGCTTGGTGCAGTAGAACCATTGCCCGAGCCTGCGCTCGCCGCAGTAGAAATCGTCGCCGCGGTCGGACGCCTCGACGCTGTCGTCCCGGCGCTCGGCGTCCTGCGCCCGCAGCGGCGCTGCCAGGGGCGCGACCGCCAGCAGGAGCATCGCCAGCTTCGCGACTTTCGACATGCTTATCGTCCTTCCTTCTGATCGGCCGCACCGTCCAGGGATGGCGCGGGGTGGTTGAGCGATGCGGTGGGCGGCGCCTTCCACAGCGCGAGGTCGAGGCAGCAGTCGAAGGCGGGGGTGATGGTTGCGTGACGGCTGCACGGCGACGCGGGCGCGGACATAGGCGCTGCAGGCGCTAGCTGGCCGGCGCCGGCGAGCAGCACCGCCAGGATCGCTGGCTCAAAGATCGCGAATGCCATGGTCCAGTTCTCCTTTCGACAAGCGCAGCACGGACATCATCAGGGCGACATCGATCAGCCGCGTCCCGTGATCGAGCATCCGCACCATGCCGCTCATCAGCGGTCGCGCCGCACGACGGCCTTCCTCGGTTGCGCAAAGGCCATGGCCTTTTTCCGCGACCCATCGATTGGCCAGCATGTGCTCGATCGGCGCGGCTGCGGCCGGCGGGTCGACCACGCATTCGAACCAGCCGCCGATCACCTTGCAGATGTCCTCGACGCGCCGCGGCTGCCCGGCGCGATACAGGCACATGAAAATCGCCAGCTCGAACACGGTCATCTTCCAGTCACACCCTGGAGCGCCGGCAGAGAGCAGGTCATTCGCCGTGGCCGTCATGTCGATCCCCTGGCTCGTGGCTGGTCATGGCTTGCCTCCATGCAGGTCGTAGTAATTCTGAATCTTGGACTGGATCTCGGTCATGGTCTGGACCTCGTCCGGCAGCTTGGCCGCGTCGAGGAAGTCGGCGTACACTTCCGTGAAGTCCATTTTCGAGAGATCGAGCCGCTGGAACTCGGCAATGCTGAAGCCCTTGCACTGCTCGTTCTTGGGCTTGCCCCACGGTTTGTTGAGCTGGACGCGGCCCTGCTCCTGAAGGACACGGCTCAGCTTGCTTTCGAAGCAGCAATAGGCAGTCTTCTTCGTCTTGCAGATGCCGAGGAAGCTGGACGAGCACCAGGTCCCGACCTTGTGGCAGAACCCCATGCGGTCCTTGATGTCGAGCTTCATCTCGTCCTGGGAGCAGGCGAACAGCGCGAGGAACGGGGTCGCGAGCGCGGCGATCGCGACGGGCCCGCCGGCGAGCGCTGCGCCGCCTGCGGCGACCGTCAGCGCGCCGGATACCTTGCCCGCGCAGCAGTTGATGAGGCCGAAGACCGGCTTGTGGCAGGTGTCCCGCGTCCCCGAGAAGACGGTGAGGTTGTTCGGGTCGAAGCCCTTTGAAGCGTCGTCGATCGCGTGCAACGCGACCAAGGCGTCCTTGAACTCGGTCGAGGCTTCGCGGGTGATCGGCTCGCAGTCCCCGTTGATGCAGTAGACGTCGTCACCACAGATGTACTGCGGTGCGTTTGAGGTCGGGGTGTCCGGTGTCGTGCAACGATAGACCTTCTCCTTGACCTTGCACGCACCCTGCTGCGGGTCGTCCAGGCAGTCCTCGCGCAGAAACGTGCACTGTCGGTTCGCGTCGAGATCGCCGCAGTCGTTACCTGCGCTCATGACATTGCAGGTGAAGTCGCGCTTCCACGCCCAACAGGCCTGCGTGACCGGCACGCCGTCGATGATCCGGGTCTCAGGTCCTTCGGTGCAGACCTCGCCGGCCGCGGCAGCGGTGCACATCGCATCGGCTGCCATTTCGGCGCAGCCGTCGACCCGCTTCACCGTCACGCTGGTCTGGACGGTCTTCTCGTGCCAGCCCTCGCCAGTGATGGGGCTCGGCAAGAGGGCGATATCCCTCAGGTTCTGCGAGCAGACATACTCCGTCGCATAGTAGTCATCGCAGAACTTGTTGGTGGACACGCCATAGATCCGGTGCGCGGCGCAGGCCTGCATGGCCACGCCCGTGGGCTTGCAGGTTCCGGCCGCGACGTGCGGCGCCATCGAGGAATAGCGTGCGAACGGCGTACCGTAGGCGCTGTCGGGAACGACGAAATATTTGTACGCATCGATTTTCGTGATCTCAGGCGCCATCCTGATGGAACAGGACCTCGGCACTTCGTCGAGCTTCGTTCCCTGGTTGCACGTCGCCTCGTAATATCCTCCCGCGCCGGAACCTGGCGGGAGCGGTTGGCACTGGCCGGTGGTCGAGCCGATATTCTCATCGGCAAGGTAAGCCGACGGATCGTTCTCGATCGACGTCGCGCGCGAAGTCGTCGCAAGGATCTCCGCGTTGCTGAAGGCGGGCCGCGTGCGGTCCGCATCGGTGACGGTCCGGTAGGACTCGTTGGTCGAGCGCTGGGCCGTCCCCGCTGCGATGAGCGCGTCCGGATCGTCGAAGTAGGTGCTCTGCGGCTGATTGGTCCCGGAATAGCCCGGCACGGCCTGGGCCTGCGCCTCCGAGCTGGGAACAAGGCTCTCATCTCCCCGCTTCGCATTGCCAAACGCTTTGCCCTCTTCGCGCGCCTGCTCGATCGTCATCTGCTGCGCGCCAGCAGAGCTGATCGTCAGGCAGACGCCGGCAAGCACGGTCACGATGGCGCGAAGCTTCATTGGCGCCGGCTCCGCGCCAGGTTGCCGAGCGCCACAGATGCGATGCGCGCGCCCGGTCCGTTGGCCTCCGCGAAGGTGTTGAGGGCATAGTCGACCGTGACGTTGCCCTCGATGCGATCATGGGGCGGAACCTTGGTCTGGCAGTGAAATCCGGCGCACAAGTCGAAGGTCGACGAGACCGCCACATATGTCGGTACCGCCTGCACGTCGAAGGCGCGGAAAAGCCGCGGGTCGATGCCGATATTCGGCATGTCGCCC
>NZ_MKRR01000007.1:26258-26765 GCF_001897045.1 Sphingomonas sp. 66-10 | reverse complement strand
TTGTTGGGGAAGCCGCGGAAAACGACGACGCCGCCTGCCCGCGCGGTATCGGCGATCAACTGCTTGAGCGACGCCGGCGGCATCGACAGGCTGGCGAAGGCGATGAACTGCGGGGCATCGCCCCCTGGGACATTGGCATTTGTCGCCGCGCCCTGCACCAGCTCGTCAAAGTCGATCTTACCTTCCGGTCCCTTTGGCAGATCGGTCGCGGCAACCCGCTGCATGTTGTCGATGCCCGACTTACGGACGACGCTCGCCTGCTCGCGGAATTCGTCACCGCGGTCCTTTACCTGGTCGACGAAGGCCTGCGCTTCTGCTGCCATGTCGGCCGCGCGCTTCTTGACGGCCTGAACGTCGACCCCGTCGACGGATTGCGCGAGCAATGCCGAAAGACCAGCAGTGCCGAGAAGCGCGACGATGCCCGATGTCAGAAGACGCATGTCTCTCTCCTCAGAACACGCAGCAGTTGCGCTTGCGCCAGACGAGGTAGCCCATGTCCTCGCCGCC
>NZ_MKRR01000007.1:22946-26247 GCF_001897045.1 Sphingomonas sp. 66-10 | reverse complement strand
TCTGGAAGCGGTATTGCTGCTTCCGCATGATCGGCATCAGGTACTTCTTGCAGAGCCCCTGCGAGCCCATCGTGCCCCAGGCGAGGCCTTCGCGGTGCATCTTGTAGGCGAACCGGGAAAGCGCGAGCCGCGACGACTGGACATGCCCGATCGAGGCGGGAATATTGCCGTTGAGCGGATACATGCTGCCCTGGCACCCCGCGCACCAGAACAGCGCGTCGAGCGGCAGCGCGGCCGTTCCCGCAATGCAGTCGCCCGCGCACGCCGCCTTTGCGATCGGGTTCGCGAAGACGATCGCCTCGGGGTTGATGATCGCGGTCAGCGAGTCATCCTGCCACAGCGGATCGACCTCGGTCATATAGGCGATGTCGAACGATGCCTGCTCGAAGCAGATGAAGTCGGTCAGGATCTCCATCCAGTATAGGAGCGGGTAGACGTACCAGTGGACGTGCCACTTCGCCGTGCTCTGTGACCGGCCGCCTACCATCGACGGCCCGGCTAGGTAGCCCTGGCCGATGTCGAAGCCCGGCGCGATCCGCGTTCCCCCGAGGTTGGGAAAGCACCACGGCTTCATCGTTACGTCCGCCAGCCTCGCGGGCTCCCAGAAGCCGACCGAGATGCCGATGCGGGGTAAGGGGTCGGCGCACGCGCAGACCGGCGACGCAGGATTGTTGGTGTCGGGGCGGCTGCCCGGCCAGATCTTCGCCCCGCCGATCGAAAGCGGAAAGAGGCACGACCAGCAGACGTCCGTGATGGGATTCACGAACTTGCCCGTGCACGTCGGCGCCGCCTCGGCGCGCGGCGCCAGGGCCACCACCACGAGCAGCAGCCCCAAGACGCCGAGGATGGCCCTCAGCCAGCGCATCAGCCCGCCTCCCCCGTCTCTTGGAGGAAGGCGCTGTCGGCCGCATTCTTCCGGCGAAGATAGAGCCAGGTGTACAGCGCCGCCGCGGCGAGCAGCGCGGCCGCGAGGCACGGCGCAGCCCGGCCAAGGGCGGCATGGAACTGCGCGAAGAACCCCACGACCGACGCGACCGACAGGCACAGCCCCTGCCACACCAGCCGCATGCGGCGAAGGGCGCCGGTTTCCGGTGCGGCCATGGGGGTCCGCAGAAGGTCCAGCCAAAGCGGCATCAGCTCTTTGCTCCCGGCTCGAGGACGGTCTCCGAGACGCGCAGCAGACTGCCGGTCTGCGACACCACGGCCGGGGTGTGGCGGATGCCGAACTTGGCGGTCAGGCGACCGTCCTGGTCGAAGAAGAACCGGCGCTTACGCGCCGTCATCGACTCGATCGGCGAGCCCTTGACGAAGATGATCTTCGCGTTGAACTCGGTGAACCGTCGGGTCGCCCACACGACCTGCGCCGTATCGTCGCCGTCGACAAAGACGAGGCTCTGCCGCATCGATACGAAGTCGAGCGGATTGATCCTCTGCCCGGCTTGCGCGATCACCTGTCCTTTGTGGTCCCGGATCTCGCGCTCGAGCGTGATGCTCGGGTCATAGTCCCAGGCCCGCGGCTCCTCGGCAGGCGTGATGCCGGCCACCGGCACCGGGCGCCGCACCTTGGCCTCCACGCGCTTGGCGAAGGCCGCGTTGACGCGGTCCATCTCTCCCGTCGCCTGCGCGCGTTGCAACCGAGCCTCGATGGTGGAGAGCAGGTCGGCTTCGATGACAGGGAACGTCTGCCCGAGCTGGCCGAAGTCCCGCGCTTCGCCCCGCTCCGATCCGGTGACCAGGACCCCGGCGCCCAGACAGGCAGCACCGGCGAGCGAGGCAGCGACCGCGCGGATCACAGGATCGCCTCGCCGGTGCCGACAATCTGGCGCCGACAGGCAAAGCCGATCGCCGCGTAGCGGGAGTCGAAACCATCCTTGTGGGGGGTGCCGACATAGTAGCAGCCCGCCGGTATCACGCCGCTCGGCCCGATCGGGAGCCGCTCGCCGCTTCTGGTCGTGGGCTTGGTGTAGCCCACGACCCGTCCGTTCACCGTCACGGCGCGGTGCCAGTGCGCCACAACGTCGCCCGGCAGGCCGTAGACGATCTTGCCGAACATCTGCGGCTTGTCGCCGAAATGGCGCCGCACCAGGTCGCTGGGGGGCGGATCGAAGAAGACGTACTCGCCCCTGACCGGCACCTTGTTCCGGTGGATGACGAACGCCCAGTTCGGGAGCGAGTCTGTGGTGTTGATCAGGAGCGCGTGATTGTCGCGCCAGTCGCTGATCGCGCCGAGCACCACGCTTCCCGCGACGAGCCCGCCATACAGGCCCCAAAGTCGTTTGCGCGGCCGCCAGGGGGCGGCCGTCGCATTACTGACCGGCACTGCCATCGGGACCTCCAAAGGTGGTGATCGCTGCCCCGGGGATTGCCGCGGAAGGCGCAGCGCCGGCACCGGAGCCGGCCTGCGGCATGGCCGCTCCGGCCGGGACGGCCACCATCGGCTCGAGCGTTGCGCCGGTAGCGGCAGCGGGCCCGCCGGGCATCGATGGCGTCGCCGGTCCCGGCGCCATCTGCTGCTGGAGCTGCTGCATCTCCTGAGCGCTCGCCGGCCGGGGTTGGCGAACGCCGCTCGCATAGACGGCCTTCCGCAGGCTGTCGGTGATGTCGGGCACGTTCTTCGTCAGCACCGCCTCGCCGACCAGCACCACCTGCCCCCCCGCACCGCGGCGCTGGAGTTCGTGGTCGAGCGAGGACATGAAGGCACGCATCTCGGCCTCGACCTGCCCGGGCGGCGACGCGGAGCGCGCCTGCGCGCTCACATACTCGCCAACGATGTTGGAGAGGCTCGCCTTGACGATATGCTCCTCGCGGGGCTCGACGAGTGCCTTGGTCACCCACATCGCCCAGATCAGTGCGACGATCAGGATCGCGCCCATCACCAGCTGAGCCCGCGTGAATCCGCCGAAACCACGCCCGGAACGGGCCGGCGCAGCGGCCTTCGGCGCCGTCGGAGGAGCTTGAAGGTCGAGCTGGGGCTGATCAGACATCGGTGTTGCTCCCCTTGGGATCGCGCGAAGGCAGGATGCTGTGCCGGCGGAAGAAGATGACCGCGGCCGCGAGAAGCATGTGCGCGACGATCAAGACGTGCCGGAATGACGTGATGCGAGCGGCCTCGGCGGCGACGTACCGGCTCGCAAGATTGTCGAGCTGGTGCATCATCCCGTCGAACGAGAAGCCGCCGATGGCGAGGAAGAAGAGGACGAACAGGCCCCAGGTGATGAGCAGGGTCGACGCGAGGAACCCTGCCATGTGGAGGTAGAAGTAAAGCAGAAAGCCGACATCGAGCCCGCGCGACGGGCGTCGG
>NZ_MKRR01000007.1:6563-22865 GCF_001897045.1 Sphingomonas sp. 66-10 | reverse complement strand
CGCTCGATCGCCTCATCCATGCTGAGCCCGCCGGCAACCATCGCCTCGATGGCAGCAAAGGTGCGCGGACTCGACGAGAACAGCGCGGCAGAGAAAGGATCGAGGACCAGCCGGCCGACCGCCAGCGTCTCCGGCCCCTTGATCATGATGTCGGAATATTCGAAGCCGTTGCGCTTGAGTGAGCGGAGCAGTGCGTCGGTATAGTCGTCCATCTCGAAGCGATCGTGCTTCTTGAAGTCGGCGATCGTTTCCGGCTTCTGCTGGAGGATCACGAACCAGTCGCTGTTCTCGAGGGCCGCGATGGACCCGGCCGACTTGTAGTAGTCGTTGAGCGACTGCGTGGCCGTCACCAAGGAGGCGCCATACTTGCGGCACGTGCGGGCGTAGGTTTCGATGAAATCGGCCATCGCCCCACCGCGAAGCATCTGCCAGGCCTCGTCCAGGAGCAGCGCCTTGGGAATCGAGCGGTCGACCTTCCGCATCATCTGCTGCGACATGAACATGATCGCGGTCAGGACGACGCTGCGGAGTTCCTCGCGCGAGGACAGGTCGGACAGCTCGAACACCGTGAGCTGTGCCTGCAGCTCGAACGAGACCTCACCCTGGAAGAACTTGCCGTAGGTGCCGGCGCTCGAGAACGGCATCATCGCGATGGCGAGATGCGAGGCGAGCTCGTTGCCAGTCTCGTTGAGCGCGGCGATCACGTCGTCGATCGAGCCGTTCCTGCCTTTGGCCTCCCAGACGCGGTTGACCGCGCCGTCGATCAGGCCGCGCTCGGTGTCGGTCAGCCGGTCGATGTGGCGGGACATCTGGTTCACGATGGCCTTGAGCATCGCCATGCAGTCGAGGAGATAGTCCTCGTCCTCGGCCGCCTGGGCGGCGTCGATCATCGAGAACGGGTTCAGGCAGAAGCCGCTCGACATCGTGAACTCGACGAAGGCACCGCCCTGCAGCTTGGCCGAGTGCTCGAAGGAGCGGCCGTCGTCGATCACGACAACCTTGGATCCCGCGCCGCACAACGAGGCGCACAGCTCCTGCAGGGCGACCGACTTGCCCGATCCCGACTTGCCGAACACCGCCACGTTGTGGTTGCCTGCGGCGTTCTCGAACGGGCTCCAGAAGAAGGGCTGCCCCCGTCGGCCGATCAGGAGCAGGTGCGGCGTGTGACCACCGAGATACTCGCCTTGTATGGGAGCCAGGTTCGCCGCGGTCGTGCTGAGCATGGTCCGCATGCGCTTCATGCGCTCGAGGTCGCGGGACAGCCCGTTCGCCATCGTCATGGGCATCGCGCACAAGAGGCCCATCACCTGGAGGTAGCGGTCGTCGAGCAGGTCCCAGCCTGCGGCCCGGTAGACCGACTTGAGGACGCGCTCGTTGGCGTCTCCCTTCCCCTTGGGAGAGAATGACGTGACGCTGTAGAACAGGCGCACGAGCTTGCGCCCCTGGCGGATCTCGTCATTGACGAACTTCCACTCCTGGGACTGGTCGCGGAGTTGGGGAAGGAAGCGCGCGGACTTGGAGTCGGCGAGGCTCGTGGTGCGCATGAACTTGAAGCCGGCCTTGTTGCTCGAGGCTTGGGGATCGGGAAAGTCGAGGCACAAGTTCGTGGAGACCGGGCACGGCATTCGCAGCTTGTCGGCGAACATGTCGCCAATCAGCCGCGCGCAGTCCCAGGGCGCCCAGCGCTGAGGAAGATTGCGGACCGAGAACGAGCGCACGTCGAATACGTCGGGATAGATCTCGCCGATCTCGGGTGCGCCGTTGACCTCCTTGCCGGTCGGACGGAACCGTTCGGTCCGCAGCAGGATGCGGTCCGGGTCGACCTTCATCTCGATGTCGCGGCGCACCGCCTGGTCAGCGATGGGGTCGAGCGGATTGTAGCTGATGACGTCGTCGCCCGCGGCCGTGGTCGGCGAGGTGATGTCGTCGATCCACCCGATCAGCGCGACCGGATCCATCTTGCGCGCGGAGACCCCGATCGAGCCGAGCACCGAGATGAGGCCGTCCATCACGGCGACGATTTCCTCGGCCGAGACACGCGAGCTTTCCGGCGTCGAATAGGAAATGGCGACGCGGTGGTTGCGAAGACAGAATGGCGCATCGGCCGAAAGCGAGTTCCACACGCCGTCCGTGAGGAAGTCGACCCGATGCTTGGCCATCCGCTCGTAGACGCCGCTCGCCGAGTAGCGGGGCAGATACCATTTGGAGAGCCGCTCGCTGATCCGCGGGCTCATCCAGTCGTGGAACTGCAGGCATCCGGGCACCGGGATGCCCTCGGACAAGAATTGTGTCAGGATCTCGCCGGTACGCTCATCCGCCCCGACGAGCGGCGAGACCTCGATCACGAATCCGCGCGAGGCGGAGTTGTAGAAGATGCCCGTCTTCGGGTCGTAGCTGCGATAGGGCAGCCAATGCGCGAGCATCGGCACGGCCAAGTCCGGACGCTCGGCCTCTGGTCGCTTGCTATCGCCGAACAGACCGGAGAGCAGGTTGTCGTAGAAACGGGGCTTTACGCTCATGTCAGTTGTCCTCCGGAACCGCGGCGGGGAAGCTCGCAGCGCGGACGGTGGGGCTCGTCAGGGTCGTGAGCCCCGCCCCGGGCGTCGCTCCGGCGCCGCCGCGCGCGCTGTCCTCGACCCGCTCGCGCGCTTCCTGGTACTCCTGGCTCGCCTTCACGCGCGCAGCTGCCTCCTGGCCGGACGCAGTGCTCGTGGGGGGAGCACCCTCCGATCGCTGTTTGGCTTGAGCCGGCGCCTCGCTTCGCCGGCTGGCTGGCACACCCGCCGCGGCGGTCTCGCCGCCGCCAGCTGCGCGCTTGGTGGCCATGACCGAAGCAGTCGGCCGCTGCGACCCCGACGCAGAGGATGCCGGGGCGGCCGCGCCAACCGTCGGCGCGCCGCCCGCCGCCTTGACCTTGGTGGCCAGACGGCTCGCGACATCCGCCTTGATTGCTTCCACCGGGTCCGGCTTTCTGGCCCGGGCAGCCGCCACCACATTCGGGTCCGGCATGTTCGGGTCGAACGCGGCAACGTCCACCACACCGGGAGCCTCGCGCTCGACCGCATCGACAAGGCTCAGCTGAACAGGTGCATCAGCCGACCTGCTGTCGGGGATGGGGGTCGCACCCGCAAGCGCCTGCGCCTGCCACTCGGATTGGACGACCGCGTGGACGGCGCTCGATTCATGCAGCCGGCCCCGGTCATCGACATAGGGCTGAAACACAATGCGGAGCACCTTCTCGCGGGTTCGCGGCGCGACCTGCCCATGTGCGTCTGAGGGCGGCGCTGCCACAGCGGTGCGCAGGGCGCGGGGCTGTTGTGCCGGTGTCGGATAGGGCCCTGCCGGGATCATGACATCGCCGGCGTCACCGGAGATCATCGCCAGCGCGCGATCGTCGATCGTGGAGGACGGCGCGCAGATGCCGTCCGGCGCCTGGCAGGTGAAGCTGCCCTTCACGTTGCCGCCGAAGGTCGTGCAGCCGTTCAGGCTCATCAGCGTGCCGAAGCCAAGCGCGGCGACAGCGGCCCGACGGCTGAGGCGCGGCGCGCTCACGAGCGTCCGTCCTTGAGCCAGCTTTGCAGGAACTCCCTGGGCCGATAGCCCTCGAGCATCGCCCCATCGCTGCGCACGATCACAGGCGTCCCGCTCAGGCCGTGCTTGTGAGCGAAAGCCTCGTTCGCATCGAGGCCCGACGTATCGCACGACGGGCCGCTCTTGAGCGGCTCGCCGGCATAGGCGGCATGCAGCGCCTCCTCGCGATTCTTGGCGCAATAGACGCGGTCGGCGATATCGCGGCTGCCGAGAACGGAGATCGGCCGCTCGACGACCCGAACATCCATGCTGCGCAGCACGTTCGTCAGCGCGCGGCAATAGCCACACCGGAAGTCGGTGAAGACCGTGACTGTCTGCCCCGCCGGATTGCCCCAGACGATCGCGCCGTCCTTCGGAAGTCCTTCCAGCGCCAGCCTGGTCGGCCGCGCGGGGAGCGCGGTCTTCTCGACCCTGGCCTGCGCCGGAGCCGCTTCCATTCCCTGGCCCTCGCCTTCCGCAGCCGCAGCATTGGCCTTGGCCGCACCGCCGACGAGCATGTCGGGGTTGATCTCGAGCAGCCGGGCGGCGGTGAGATCCTGGCGCGTCTCCATGTCATAGACCCGGCCGATGATGAGGTAGCGGGCGCCGGCGTCGACGTAGAAGAGGTTCGACCCAGCCGTCACCTCGCAGAGGCCACGCACCTTCTCGCAATTGACCTGGGTCAGGGGCGTCTTCGGCAGGCGCGTCTTGAGCAGGTTCGTGACCTCGACGCTGCTCGGACCCGCGACCTGGGCCGCGAGGGCAACGCTGGCAACGCCAAGCGCCGCGACGCCGGTGAGCAGCTTCCAGGGGCGCGCGAACGCGCTCCGGCGCAAGCGATCAATTGCGGACATAAACACCCTCCAGGAAGACGATTTCGACATCGACGCCGGTCGGCATCTCGATGACCGGCTGGTACTGTTCGGCGCGCTCGATCAGATATTTCGAGACGTCCCTGCCCGACTCCGCTGCACCGCCGCCGAGCGCCCGCAGGCCGACATTGCCGAGGCTGGGGGTGCGGTTGATGCCGCCCTCGCCATCGGTGCTGATCGTCGCCAGCGGCTGCTGAAAGGCCGTGTTCAGCGCGTTGCCGGCACCGCCGACGAGGCCTGCGAGGAATGCCTGCATGGCAAGCGAACCCTCGCGGCTGACCACCCGCCCGCGCACGCCGGTCTTGCCGCCGAACGCGATGAAGCCCTTGACCTCCGAGACGGCGTAGCGGCCGCCGGGCTGCGGGCAGGTCATCTTCTGCAGCTTGACGTAGACCTTCTCGCTGGAAAGGTCGCCGCGCGCCGCGCCGTTGATGAGGCAGCCCTGGATCTTGGTCGTGAGGAGCTTGCCGTTTTGCAGCACCGAGCGCGCCGGCCCGGTAACGCGCAGAACGACAGGCAGCGGGTCGGTCTGGCTGTTCACGCCAGCGCTCGCGTCCACGCCCACGATGACCTTGGCGGAGGCGAAGCTGTTGGGCGGCAGATAGTTCGGGCTGTCGGTATAGACCGTACTGCCCTTCGCCACCTTGGACGCGGTCCCCGTGTCGGAAGACGAGAAGCTGACCATTTTGACCTCGGCGGCGCGGCTGAGCGGAGGCGCTGCGCCGGCTTCGCCCGGCGCGTCCGGCCGCTGATAGGCTTGCGGGCCGCCTCGCCCGTACAGTGCCGCCGGGCCAGGCGCCGGGGGCGGCGCCGAAGGCCGCTCGTTCAGCTGCTTGCGGAGCTGCTCATTCTCCGCCTGGTAAGCGGACAGCACTCGCTGGCCATCGGCCTGCATCGACGAGTTCTGCCCCTTCAGCGCTTCGATCTGAGCGGCGAGATTGTCCATTCTCGCCTGCTGGCCGTTCACCGACTTCAGCTGGTTCTCGGTGGACTCGAACCGGTTTTCCGAGAGCGCCATCCACTCCTGCTGCGAGAGGTTGCGGTTCACCAGATCCTTGGTCGAGACCTCGACCTTCTCGGCGCCATCGGCGTCGGCGGCCTTCTCTCCTTCGTCGCCGCTGAAGATCCACATGGAGGACAGAACCAGCCCGACGCCGGCGACCCCGGCGAGCAGCATTCGCTGCTTGCGGCGCACCGCTTCGTTGCCCGCCAGTTCGCCTCCGACAGGCGAGACCCCCTCGCCCTCCGCCTCGTCGAGGGGCCTCCGCTTACGATTGAAAATGTCCGAGAAGGCCATGGCTTACCTCACAGTCTGGGAGACGAGGTAGGCCGTCGTGACCTTCCCCGGGTCGAGCTTGGGCTCGGCGATGGAGACGGCGAGCGCGCTTGCCGGAGCGACCGTGCGCTCGGTCAGCTCGGTCGGCGCATCGCCCGTGTTCTCGATGCGCAGCACCTTGCCGGTCAGGTCCTGCCCGCGATATTCAGCGATCATCTGGACCTTGAGCTTGCCGACATAGACCGGCTTCAGCGCGCGCTGCCGCATCTCATAGCCGTCGGCGACGCTGTTGGCGTACATGGCCTGGACGAGCTCGACCGCGGCATCCTGCGGCCCCGCGGCGACCTGCTGGGGCGAGCCCTCGGCTGCCTTTTCCCGGGCGATCGCCGGATTGGACACAAACACCTGCGCCGCCTGGTCGCCGGCGATCCGGCAGACGAACTTGTAGACGTAGCCGCGCTTGCTCGTGCCGAAGAAGGAAAGCGCCGGGCGGCCGAAACCTTCGGGCACGCTCAGGTAGATGTCGCCCCGGACCGGCTCGTTGACGACCGAGAAATCGTCCTGCGGGTTGCCGGTCGAGATCTTCGACACGCTCGCGAACTCGTCATCGACCAGGCTGATCCGGGTCAGGTCCTTGGCCGACGCCTGGCAGTCGACCTGGGCGCTGTCGGCGGCCACGACCGTCTGGTCTGCCCATGCCGGCTGCGCGAACAGGAAGACCGCCAGCGTGATCAGGCATGCGCCCGCCACCCTGCTCAGGATGCAGTAGATGCGGGACATGAGGATGGTGCCTGCAGCCGCGCTGCCGACGGCATAGAAAGCCATCATTTGTCTTGCTCCTTGCCGGTGCGGACCATCCCGAAGCCGACCAGGCGGAGCGACAAGCCCTCATACTCCCAGTCGTAGCGGAAGGTGCGGCGCTCCCTGGAGATCACCTTGTTGCCGACGATGGTGTGGAGCTCGCCGGTCACCTCAGACCGCAGGTTCTTGGGATCGATGTCCATCGACTCGATCGTGAAGAACTGAGAGATCGAGGAGCCGCGCTGCTCGTTGACGATCTTGAGGAGGTCGGCCTTGATCTTGCCCTGAACGCGCGGCGATGTGATCTCGAGCACCGCGTTCATCCAATATTCGAGGTTTTGCGGACTGCGGTCGAGCGTGAGCACCACCACGTCGCGCGTGATCATCTCGAGATATTCGCGGGAGACGCCGGCACTGCTGACTGTGACCGGCGAGCGCAGTACGGGCTGGAGGACGATCTCGCGGTCTCGCGAGATGCCGAAGGCGAGCAGCAGCGCTGTTATCGCCGCGAGCGCGCCGGCGACCACGACCAGGAAGTTGCGCTGGCGAAGAACCCGCTGGTTGCTTGCGTGGCTGAATGCGAGGTCCATCTCAGCCCGCCATCAGTCGGAGATAAGAGGGTGGCGTGGCCCTCAGGCCAGTGAAGCCGGCCGGAAGATGCCAATAGGCCAGATGGAGCAGCCAAGACGCGGCACGGCCCGCTTTTGCCTTTTTCAATCCCCACCAGCCGGCGAATGCCAACGCCGTTCCGATGACGATGTGCTGGGTCATGATCCCCCAGACGAATGGCGTAACCATCGCCAGGAACTCATCCAGCGTCCACAGCCCGATCAGTTCTGGATCGTCCAGATGAGATGGGATCGCGTACTTGTCTGCGGCCATTGCACCACCCTCCCCCTGTGCGGCGCCGAGGCTGCCACCCCGACGCGCCAGGCTCGTTGCGTCAGATCGTCGCCGTCACCGTCGAGGTGACGATCGGAATGCCCGTGCCGGCGCCGACACCGACGCCGACCGGAATGGCGATCTGACCCATGGAGAAGCGGCCCGAGGCGAGCGCCACGATGCCGCCGGCGAGCGACAGCACGGTAATGACCTTGCCGCCCGACCCCTCGAGGAAGTCGGTGAACTTCGTAAGGGCCGTGTCGAACGTGGTATCCGCACCGGCAAAGGCCGGCCCGGCGAACCACAGGAGCGCGAACAGCATCACAGCGAGGGCGAGGATCGCCATCTCCATGCGCCCGCTCCGATTCAGCAGAGACTGCATAAGAGTTTCCCTTCGATGGAGACGCGGCACCTCCGCGCCCAAATGAAGGGTGGGTCCCCGACGACTTTCGCTACAACCGGCTTTTGTTGGAACCGCAGGGCTCTCGGCGGATTTATCTAGCGGCCGTGCCTAAAGAACCTTCGGCAGAGCCAAACATCGTCCGCGAAGAACGATTCTTCATCTCGATTCGCGGACACCTTGTCCCGGCTTTTAGGCGCGCTGTCCGCGGTTGCGGACCCAGGTCCGGCTTTGCGGGCAAGTCCCTGTGCGGGTACACTTGGCTCGCCCCGGACGAGTCGTATAGGGGGATGTCACTTCACCTTGGCGACTTCAGCCGAAGCCAGGCAAGCAGGGACATGCGGGAATGGGCGGGCAGGCAATGCGGGGGTACACCCTCGACGTATCCGAGTATCTGTTTCGGCTGACCACCGAGAGCCTGCGGATTCACTCCAATCAGACACGGCGCTACCAGTCGCTCGGGAACCTCGTGAACGCGCGGGCCACCGCCGGCGCCGCAGGCGCGATCGAGCAGCACGATGTGGAAACGCTGCGCAAGCACCTCGAGAAGGTGCCGACCAAGGGCCCGATCCGCATCTATCTAAGCATCACGAAGACCAGCGCGGAAAGCCTGACGGAGGCCAAGCGGCGACTCGAAAAGCATCTCGGATCGGCCCTGACGGTCGGCGACGCTATCTCCATGCTGCTGTTCGATTATGTGGTTGAGCAGGGCACCGCCAAGCTGTTGAGCAAGATCGGAATCGACGAGCATAAGCCGCCAAAAACCGCGCGCGGGCGTGGTCGTGACGAGGGCGAAAAGGTTGTGCGCATTAGATAAATTCGGATGTGAGGGGTGCTCGGGCTTTTCTCGAAGGGCTTGCCAAGACCGATAAGGTTTGATTGTGTCGCTCTGTCCGCAAAAAGGACTGCGGGGGCGAAAAGTGTCATCGCTTACGAATCGAATGGAGCAGGAGCTGCCCCTCGAGGCAGAAACTGAAGCAGCGGCCGACTATGTGCCGATGATCATGCGCGCGATGGAGGCCAACGACATCGGCATCCGGACCATGGCGCTGCGCTCAGGTATCAAGAAGAGCAGGCTCGGCACGATCCTTCACCGGGACCCGGAGAAGCGCGCCTCGATGAGCTTGCCGGAATTTCAGGCGATCCTCAGGGCCCTTAACATCGACCTCATGCAGGCAGTCATCAGCGTCGAGATGACCCGCGAGATGGAGCTCGTGCAGGACGATCGCTTCACCGCACTCGTGGCGATGCTGAGCACCTTGTTCAAAGGTCTGCCCCACCGGCTCGTCGAGGCTCTTCAGGAGCTCGAGGGCATGGACGGCAGCGAGATCCGCAGCGAGTGGGGCACCTACTTCCAGTCGGCGGTCATCAAGCGGATGGTCACCGAGATCACGGCAGTCCTCCAGCGTCGCTCGCAATTCGGATCGGGACGCGACCCACTCCTCTAGCGCGGGGCACCCCGTGCGATCGGCACGACTTCTCAGAAGCTCGACACCGTGGCGGCGCGAACGAAAGGCTCACGGCGCGGTGCCGGCGATGCACTCGTCTGGATAGTCGCAACTCTCGAAACGCCGCTGAGCCGAGACCAGTTGAGCAGGACGTTCGAGACGTAATCCTGGGTCTCGACGATCCGCGGCACACTCCCGTTCCTGACGCGCCCGGGCCCCGCATTGTAGGCCGCCAACGCCAGGTGATAGGCACCGAACCGGTCGAGCTGCTGACGCAGATACCGCGCTCCGCCACGAAGATTCTGCTCCACGTCGTAGCGGTTCACCCCAAGACCCGCGGCCGTCCCAGGCATCAGCTGCGTGAGGCCAAATGCGCTTTTCGGGGACACCGCGGAGGCATTGTAGCGGCTCTCCCGAATGATCATCGCATCGAACAGCCCGACCGGAATCCCGTATTCGCAGGCGACGTTGCTCATCATCGAGAAATATGTCTGGCGGCGGACTTCGGCATCGGCGGGCAGGAAGCCGCTTCGCCGGTATCCTGTCGGCGAGCACCCGGGGACGAAGGTCGTGGCAGCCGCAGCGAATACCGGGCCGCCGCGCATCCATGCCGGCACGGCGATCGCGGAAAATGGAGCAAGTGCCGCCGTCTGACTGGCCGGGGCGCCGAGCTGGGCAACACCGACCGGGGCAAAGGGGTCCTCCTCCGCGACCGCCGTCGTTGCGCCGGCCTCTGCCGCGAGTCTTTCACCCATCTGATACTCGACCCAGCGACGGCTCAGATCGTGGACCCGGAAGCCCTCCACATCCGCTACGACGGCCTCGGCCGGACCCTCCATGCTGGGCCCGGCCGTCCCATCCTTACCGTCGGCGGCGACGTCCGACCGCCCCGTCATGCTGATCAGCTGGACGCTGCGCACCGGCGAAGCGGCGCGTTGGGTCGCCGCGAGCGCGGCCCCGCTATCAACGATGACAAGTGTGCTCGCGAGCAACAACGCACGCATATCAAACCTCCCTGACCCCTGGTTCAGGAAGTTGAGATCAGGCGATTTGCAGTTGTCAATTCCCTGGAGCGGGCAAACTATGGCTGCATTGGATCGCCCGAAACTGGATCATGTGGCTGATTGACCGAGATACGGATGGCCGCGGCCC
This sequence comes from Sphingomonas sp. 66-10, assembly GCF_001897045.1. Taxonomy (NCBI): domain Bacteria; kingdom Pseudomonadati; phylum Pseudomonadota; class Alphaproteobacteria; order Sphingomonadales; family Sphingomonadaceae; genus Sphingomonas; species Sphingomonas sp. 66-10. The sequence goes on along the minus strand of NZ_MKRR01000007.1, from coordinate 12,464 downwards.
TCGGATCGCGCTGCCCGCTCCGCTCCGCGAGGCGCTGGTGCGTTGGTACATCGGCCAGGGATCGCCTGGCGATGAAGAGGCAGGAATCACGCTCGTCCAGAACGCCCGCATCGGCGCCAAGTGGATCGCCTGTGATTGCCTGGCCGCGGACGATCCGCCGCCGATACTCACGCCCGCCTTCCTGTCGGAGGCGGAGACCTATTATCTCCGCCGGCTGACCAGCGCGAAGCGACCCGACCACCGCGCCGACTGCCCCTTCTTCCGGGATCAGGTCACCCATCGCATCTCGGAGGTACGATCGCGCGAAACGCCGGCGGCGCCTCCCGAGGGCTTCTTCGAGGTCCTGCGGCCTGCCCCCAGCAAGCTCGCGCAACAGCCCGAGAGCGACGCCAGCGACGATCGTACGCGCCACGCCTCGGTGCCTCGGCTCGCCCGGTTGCTATGGCGCCTCCTCGACGTTGCAGGGACGACCCGAGCTTTTCCCTTGTCGGATGGCGCGGAGGAGCCTTCGATCAAGCGGGAGTTCGATGTTCTGGTGAAGGCGAGCAGCAGGATCGAGATCGCGCCCGGCATCGAGCTCAGCCGCGCCTTCTGGACCCACGCCGATGCCCTGCACAGCCGGCGCGCCTATGCGGTTCTGAGGCGTCTCTCCCGAGACTGGCCTCCCGGCCACGCGCCGCAGGCGTTCTTCGCGCTCTTCTCGCATCAGATCACCGGCCATGTCATCGAGACCGCCGACAACCGGCCAGTGCGCGTCGCCAATCGGGTGCAGTCCCCGTCGGTGAGGGGCAACCTGGTCCGTGGCCCCTTCCTCGTGATCGTCGTCGCTGGTCAATATCCCGAGGCGCGTGGCTATGCTCCGCTTCGCGCCTACGCGCAGCCGATCTACTCGGGGCAGCGGTTCATCCCGGTCGACTCCGAGTTCGAGCGCAGCCTGCTGCGCGAATTGCTGTCGATCCAGCGCAACCTGCACCGGCATGGCATCGATGCCGCGATCGAAAAGCCCGTGTTCGATATTCTGACGCCGCTCGGCCCTGCGCGACCGGACTTCCTGATCGAGGCGCGCTCGCGGATCACCGGGGAGATCAAGCGTCTGGCGATCGACGCCATCGACCACGGTGACGACGAGCATGACGGATCGAGCACCAGCGGGCATTCTCGCCTGTGCGAGATCGCTCCGCTGCTCTGCCTCAGTTCCGGCGACCTCGTGCTGGGCCGGGTAGCGCGAAAGATTGCCGCCGCCCTGGACCTGTGAGTTGAGCCCCGTGCCTCTCAGCTCCAGCGAAGCGTCATCGCGAACCCGCCCACAATGGCGATGATAACCGGCGTCGCGCGAAAGTAGAGCCGTTGCCACAGCCACCAGAGCTTGGGCACGAAGAGGATTGCTTGTCGAAGGCTCCGTACTTCGTTCCAGGCGCGTTCGCGGAAGACGTGCACTCCAGCGCCGACAATCGACAAGGCGAGGGCGATCGCACAGCACAGCGCCGTAGCAGCATAGAGGGCTGCCCAGTTCGCCAATTCGAGTTGCGTCAGCTGCGCCATTTCGACCGTACCTACTCGCACCGCCATCCGGGTAAGTGCCTGCCCTCGTTCCGGTTTCTATAATCGTTGCTGGCCGCCAAAGCCTGGCCTTAGACCCTTGACGGGGAGCCGAGGAATACTAGCTCGACTGACGCCGAACGCCATAGCGGGTTCGGCTGGGACTAGAGGGCGCCGGCTCTCTCTCCGGCGCATCTCATGCCCGAATTGCTCATGCAGAGGATTTGGATATGAGGACTATTCGCGATCTGATCCGTGGGCGCCGGCGCGGTGCTGCCGATAGCTCCCACAACAACCCGCTCCGCCATCGGGAGAGCCAGACGCCACCCTCTCGATCGGAGGCGCGTCGCTGGCCCTCGCGCGTGATGAAGGTGCTGACGTCGGCAATCGTCGGTCTGCTGGCGCTCCTCGGCACGTCCCTTACCCCCGCAGCGGCTCAGGTCTGGGCGCCAGGATGGCGCGGCCCAGTGTGGATAGCCGAACCAGGCCCTCGTCATGGTTGGTACCGCTGGCACGGCCGGTGGTACCGGCATTGCGGGTGGCGCTGGGAAGCACCGCATCTCCGCGTGTGGCGCTGCTACTGACGCGTTGGCCCGACCCGCGAGGGTCGGGCCAACATCGAGCCCGTGGCGATGGACCCCCGCCGCCGACCGGAGGCCGAGGGAAGCTTTGATGTTCGAGTGTCTGATCCTTGGGGACAGCACGGGCGTCGGCACCGCGCAGGCGATAAACGCGCGCTACGAGCGCCATTGTGACGTTCAGGCCGCAGAGCGGGCCACGGCCGCCCAGGTCCTTTCCTGGCGAAGACCGGGAAAACGCTACAATACCTGCATCTTCTCGATGGGCTCCAATGACATGGCCGGACCGGCTCTCGCCGCCCGCCTCGCTGAGATACGTGCGCAGTTCTGCTTCAACCGTGTGATCTGGCTGCTGCCATACGCCCGCCCCCAAGCCTACACCGTCAGCGCCGTCGCTGCTCGCTTTAGTGACGAGACCTTGGATCTCGGCCGCTTCCGCTCCCGCGACGGCGTCCACCCGAGCCGGTATATGGACGTGGCCGAAGCCCTTTTGAGATAGCCGTAAAGCAGCCGCTCGGTCCTTCGCGACGGCTCAACTGCGCAACGTGGGCGCTTCGCCGAAAGCTGTCTCTGCCTGCGAGAGGCAGCGGTCCCAGAAGGCAATCGCGGCATGAAAGTTCGGCAATACCGGCCGGCCAAGACGATCCCGCACCTCTCGCGCGTTGAACGCAGCGACGTGAGCCACGTTGCCCGGCATCGTCGGATCGACCACCACGGCAATCGTTCCGAAGCCCTCGCTGCGCAGTTCAAGGCCGCCTTGGAATTCCTTCAGGAGGGCGTTGCGCGTCGGCTCGATGAACTCGCTGAAAATCGGATCTCGCCGCCAGATCGGCCATTGTTCGCGGCTGTATTCGCGCCGAGCGGCATCGTGACAGTCGACATTGGCGAACACATGTCCAACCGACCGCAGGAGCGCAACGATCGCGACATATTGCGACTCGAAGTCGGCAACAGGCCGCATCATGCTGTCGTCCTGCTGAAAGCGGGCGACGAGGTCCCGAATGAAATCGAGCTGGGCGCGGGCGACAAGCATGGCCTAGAACCGCCCAGACACCATTTGGCGGCCCCCCTCGGTATCAGAGAAGGCGCGAAGCGTCTCGGCGGTCTTGCAGATTGTCATCATGATCTTCCCGATGCGATACAGTGGCTCGGTAGATGGGCACGGCTATGCCACAGCCCAAAGGTCATCGGGTCCGAGATAGCTCAGGTCGAGCTCCGCAGGGTTCGGCGCGACTGTCGCGCGGAGAAGGCCACGCCGATTATGGTTGAGCGGATGCTGGAGGCGGCCGATGCCGCGCCCATCGGCAGAGAGCACCAACGGCTGGCCGTTCCAGTTGTGCAAGCTCACGGGAGAGCCGGGCGGAGCCGGCGCCGCGAACCACTCGACATTCCCCACATAGTCCCGTCGTGCCCAGGTCCGGTTCGCCGCAGGCGCGGCTTCCTGGACGAACTCGAGCCACATTGCTCGCGTCTCGGGAGAAGGCCAGTCCGGCTGAGCCGACCAGGCCGCGAGGACAGGCGAGCGCAGCCATGTCCGCAATTCCGCACCCGACGTGAAAGTCGCGCCGGTGTCCACGACGGCCTTGATGGCTGCCAAACGCGAGTTGAAGCCCGCCTGGATGAGAATCGAAGTCGATCGGTTCATGGTGCCGGTCTCAACGGCAGGGACCGCTAGACCCAGCTCATGATCGGCGAGGGCCAGGCCGAAGACGCCAACGACATCACCGTTGGCGGCCGCACGCACACGAAGCGCCTCCATCGCCCACGGCAGGCGATAGACGAGGCCGCCCTCGATGAACTGCAGCGCATCGCCTTCCTGCCCCGCGACGGTGGAGGCGAGTGGCTGCCCGAGCAGCCAGCAACGAAGGATGTCGCGCCAGTTGTCCGGAAATGGGTCCGGCTCGAACGGATAGAAGGAGAAGACCCGCTCGGCGATGCCGGTGATCGCCGTAATCGCAGCCTCGTGATCTCCAACCAGCAGCGCAGCGTTCGCCTGCACCAGAAGGTCGTTGGCCACCGGCGCCACCGCGTCGAGCGCGTGACCCGCCTCGAGACCCAGCCCCGCAAGAAAATAGCCGCGGCGCGAGACGGCAGTCGAATTGGCCCAAATGTAGCGGCTCCGGGTGAGGAGCGTCGCACGGTAAGCGGCGCGCGACCCGGCATCGAGGCGCTCCAGGCGCCGGTTCCAGAGAGAGGACTGAAGAACCGTGTCGAGCGCGGCTTCGATCTGGTCATCGGGAACATCGTCTTCGCCGATCAGGCTGAGGATCGCCGTATCGAGCGTCGCCATGGAGCGCTCCCATTGCTTGAGCGCTCGTTCGCGCTTTTCGGGGATCTCGCCCGCCACTTCGGGGAAGGTCCAGGCCGCGGCGTTGTTGACCACATAGTCGACGAGCTGCTCGAGATTGCCGCCGATCCGCGCATGCATCCTCTTCAGGAGCGCAAAGATGAGCTGAACGAGGCCGCTTTCCATCTCGCGGGCGCCGAGATCCCCGATCAGGCCCACCCACTCGTCATGCTTCTTGTTCTGGGTGTCGCTGAAGATCGGGAAGAGCACCAGGCCTTCGACGTCGACATAGGCCCGGCCGGCGCGTCCGATCACGTTCTTGAACTCGGAGACCTTGATCTTCTCGCCATGCCGATAGAGCGAATGCATGACGACCGCCGTCGCCGAGAGGTTGAGCCCCTGCGCGAGAGTGGGTGATGAGATCGTCACCTTCAGAACGCCGTCTCGCAGAAGCCTCTCAACCTCTTTTCGATAGGCGGTCGGAAGCGCACCGTGGTGGAGGGCCACGCCCAGGCGGAGGCATTTGAGGATATCGCTGTCCGCGCCCAGCCATTCTTCACCGAGCGCGATCGCGGTCTGCAGCCGCACCGGATCGACCGTGAGCAGTGACGCAAGCGCGCCTCGCGTATGCAGGTCGACGATGACCTTGGCGAACGGCTCGACGCTGCGCCGCTCCGGGCAATAGATCAGGACGGTCTGTCCATCGTCGACCAGACGCCAGGCGGTGGCAAGGCTGAGCTCCTGCTGATTGTCGGGAAACAGCCGGGTCCGCAGCTTCTTCGGCGGTAGGAAGAGCGGCGGTGCTACGCCGGTGAGGAACCCGGGCACGAAGGGCTGCTCTTCGCCGACCCTCAGGTTGAGGCGTGCCCGGGGGGATGACCAGACCACCTCGCCAAACCGCAGGCGTGTCGGCCGCCAGTCGTCCTTGATGGGATCGCCTGGCTGATCACGCCGCAACCATGCCGAGAAATCCTCGAGCTGCGGGCCATCGGGCAGGATTGCCGACAGGCAGACGATCCGGCGCTGCTCCGCGTCTGGTCGGCGGAGAAGGCGCTGGATCTGGACCTCGTAGCGAACTTCGCGCTCGCCCGGACCGATCATGTGGCCCTCGTCGAAGACGAGCAGACCGACATCGTCGAGCAATGACGGATCGTTCCTTAAGGCGAAGTCGAGTTTCTCCGGAGTTGCGACGACAATGTCCCGCTCGCGGATCGCATCTTCGTCGAACGCAGAGACGCCGATGCTACCGTACAGGGCGGATATGGTCTTGCCGAGCGGGCCGAACGTTCGCTGAAGCGTCGTTTCCGTCTGCGCGGACAGAGCACGAAGTGGCGTGACGAACATCACGCGGCGCCCGGCAGCCAGGCAGCGAAGGATCGAGAGTTCGGCGACCCTCGTCTTCCCGGCGCTCGTCGGTAGCGAGACCACGAGATTGTCAGCCTGATCGACCGCGCGCGCGGCGGCCTCGATCTGTGACGGCCACAAGTCGACTTCCGC
>NZ_MKRR01000007.1:5980-6521 GCF_001897045.1 Sphingomonas sp. 66-10 | reverse complement strand
CCGGAATGAGAGGCACCCTCTCATGAAACGTGTTCGACCATAGGTCGGAGAGCAGATGGATCGCGACGCGGTGCGCCCACCATTGCGGCAAGAGGTTCAGCTCAGCGCAAATGGCGAGACTCTCGCGCAGTTGGGCGATCGCACGGTCGATCAGAGCGCGCTCGCCGCGGTCAAGCGCGAGCAGGAACATCGACACGGCACCGAAGAAGGCATCGGTTAGAGCGAGGTCGAGGCCCTCGAACAGGAAATCGTGGCCATCCCGCTCGGCCGCGTCGCCGGCAAGCGGATCGGCAAGACGCTGCTGGAAGAGCGCGGTGATGGCCTCATCCGATCCCCGACCATCGAGGCGAAAGGCATAGACCCGGGCACGCAGCTCGTTGATATCCCGCCGCATGAGAAGCGCCAGCGCCTGCTCGATGAGCGAGAAGTTCTCCTCCTCCGCCACGACCGCAAGGAGGGAGTAGGCACGGGCGGAGAGATGCGCGAGATGGTAGCTCGCAGCCGCCATCACGAAGTGAAAGTCCCGGTCGGCTTCGGCGCG
>NZ_MKRR01000007.1:3422-5869 GCF_001897045.1 Sphingomonas sp. 66-10 | reverse complement strand
CCATATCATCGCCCGTGCCTGGCCGCGCGCGATCAGACGACCGCGAAATCCGGTGGCGGCTGCATCGGTGATGGCGGCGGAGATCGCCTCAGGGCTGGTTGGCATTGGCGATCACCTGAGCGTAGACCGCGCCGACAAAGGCGGCGTGCCCGTCCACGTGCAGCCCTACGCCCCACTGTCCGATCGGGCCGGGATAGGCCTGCAGCGCCTGCGTCAGCAGTGCCTCCGGCGCGTTGCCAGAGAAGGTGAAGAGAAGATGCCGGACATGATCGGGCGGGATGCCGTGGCGATAGAGAGCCTCGTCGATGGCGTCGAGGAGTGGCGCGTCCGTCCCGAGGTCCATCAGCCGCGCCGAGATGAACGACAGGGCGTGCGACGACGGAAGGCCGCCATCCTTGTCGAGCCCGGCGCGCGCCTCCTGAAGGGTCTGCGCCCGCAGATCGATGCGGCTCTTCGCCTCGGTCTTGAGGAACCGTAGGCGCTGCGTCGCAGGATCGAGGATCATGCCGATCACATCGTCGCCGCGCATCGCCATGTCGCGGTGGTCCTTCCACCGCAATCGCTTGATGGGAGCCCGGTAGCCGCTGTGTGCATCAATCCATTCGGTCGCGTAGATCTCCCCCAGATCACCGGAGCGTATCTGCGGTGTTTGCGGAAGAAGATCGGTAACCATCTTGGCTGCCGCCGGCTTGCCCAGCCGCGCGAGCGCAGCTGCCAGACGCTCCTCCGCCGCATAGTGGGCGGGAACCGCCATCGCCGTCAGCTCGATGCCCATGGCGGCATCCGCTGTGCGTCCGGTCATCACGCGGACATGGTGATTGCCCAAAGGAGTATCGGCCGCATCGCACCAGTCGTTAAATTGAACCATCCACTCATTCCAAACGGGCTGCTGAAGTGCCGGCCTATCCCCACGTGAATTGTCGCCCGACGCGCGGCCGCACGTCTACCTTCTAATTCAGCCGGGGCTCATCGAGCGAGTTGCGATCGGCTCCTGCCCGACGACCCCCATTGCTGCGGCACGATTCCGCGACTGATGATATGGGTCAGCTTTCTGCAGGAGCCAATCGCGAGCCCGCAATCCGCTCGACCACTCGTCGCGCGATATCCGACGGCACGGCAAGTCCGATACCGACATTGCCGCCGCTGGGACCAATGATTGCGCTGTTGATGCCGATGACCTCGCCGCGCATGTTGATCAGCGGCCCACCCGAGTTTCCTGGATTGATGGGGGCATCGGTCTGAACATAGGGCGGCCCCCCGCGGACGGCGCCCGTACCGCGCTGATGATGCCGGCGGTGACGGTCTGGCCCACCTCAAAGGGGTTGCCGATCGCCACGACATAGTCGCCGACATGGGCCTTGGCTGACTCGCCGAGCGGCAGGGCCTTCAGCCCTCTTGCGGGGATCCTCAAGACGGCGATGTCGGTCAGTGGATCGCTCCCGAGCAGTTCCGCCTCGACCTGTCGATCGCCGATGCCGACAGCAATTGCACGCGCGTGCGAGACGACATGCTGGTTGGTCACCACCAGCCCGCGTTCGGCGTCGACCACGAACCCCGACCCGGCCGATATGCGCGGCGCGAGGGCTTCGTCAGGAACACCAAGAAAGAGGCGGTAATAGGGATCGCGGAGCAGAGGGTTCTGCGCATAGGGCGAACTCTGCAGCACGGCGATGTTGACCACCGCCGGCGCAACCCGCTCCACCAGTGGCGCCAGCGTCAACCGGTTGAGGGGAACGGCATCGCTCGATATCGCCCGTTGCCCGGTCGCTTCAGCCGGGGCGGTGCTCGTCAGCATCTCGACGGCCGCGCCGCCAAGGGTTGCGCCAACGAACGTGAGCACCAAAGCCCATGCTGCCCAGATGCCCCTGGATTGCCGGTGGGATCGAACCATGACTGTTCCCTCTGCTTCGTCCTCCACCAGCCGGCGCAGGGAGCGTGTGTTTCGAAAGCCGCGCACCGGCGGCGCCGGCGCGCGGTATCGATCAGTGCTGCGTCGCGCCGTCGCCGAGCGGTATCCTGCGACCGCGCGTCGTCCGCTGCGACTTGGGCATCCGCACCGTCAGCACGCCATCGCGTAGCACGCCCTGGCAGTTCTCTTCGTCGGCGCCATCGGGCAGCACGATCGAGCGTTCGAAACGGCCATAGTAGCGTTCGGACCAGCCGCGATCCTTGTCCTGGTGCTCGGACTTCTTCTCGCCCCGGAGCGTCAGCACGCCATCGTCCACGGTGACGTCCACATCCTTCTCGGTCAGGCCGGGAAGCTCGGCGGTGACGATCACCTGATCATCGGTCTCCTTAACCTCCAGATACGGCCAGCTCTGCACATTGCTGGAGAGGCCGATGCCGCCCACAAGCGGTGCCCGGAAAAAGTCCTCGAACAGGCGATCCATCTCTCGGCGGAGCTGAACATAGGGGCTGCGCTCTTCGTCGCGGAAGAGCGCGGGCGC
>NZ_MKRR01000007.1:1055-3391 GCF_001897045.1 Sphingomonas sp. 66-10 | reverse complement strand
GAGCCCGGTTCGGCATCAGGCAGCTTCGCGCTGCTTGGCGCCGTCGTTGGCCTTCTCGTTATTGTTCGCGGACGAGTCCTCGATCCGGCGGGCATTTTCACCAGCCGCGCCGATGCTGATCTTCCGCGGCTTCATCGCCTCGGGGATCTCGCGCACCAGCTCGATCGAGAGCATGCCATCCTTGAGCTCCGCATTCTTCACCTGAACATAATCCGCCAGGCCGAAGCGGCGCTCGAAGTCACGCGCAGCGATGCCGCGGTGGATGTAGCGGCTTTCCTCGCTTTCCTGCTTGCGGCCAGAGACCACGAGCAGATTCTGCTGAGCGGTCACTTCGATCTCGTCGGGGCGGAAGCCGGCCACCGCCATGTTGATGCGGTAGCGGTCCTCGCCTTCGCTCACGAGGTCGAACGGCGGATAGTTGTCGGCAACCTGCGAAGTCAGACCGTTCTCGAGCAGGTCGAACAGCCGGTCGAAGCCAACAGTCGAACGCCGGAACGGCGTGAAGTCATAGTTGGTCCTCATAAACAAGTCCTCCTTTGAGCAACGAGTGTATGAAGAGCGTCCGAGAGAGCGGACGCACTCTCCATGCCGGGTCCTTTCGGCACCCGGCAGGAGATTATTTGGTTTCGTCAGAACGGCTTTCAAGACCATTCTCAACAGCCTGAAGTCGCTTCAGGCGGATGCCGAGGCTGATCAGCGTGAAGCCGGCAAAGAACGCCCAGGCCGCGATCACCCACGCCACCGAGAGGATGCTGGCGATGGGGTAGAGCCACAGCATGGTCCACACCCAAACGCCCAGCAGGATCGACAGCGCGCCCGAGATTCCAAGCAGCCATTCGCCCTTGATCTCCTTGCGAAGCCGGATAGCGGCCGCGATCTCAAGGGCACCGGTGAGGAACGCCCAGGCGATCAGTACGCCGAGCGTTACGAGCGCATAGCTTAGGGTTGCGACCTCAGGCATGAGCGCAACGGCCACCGCGGCCGCGATGCCGATGACGCCGCGCAGGACCATCGCCCACCAGCGATCCTCCTTCTTCGTCGCCCCCCGTACACCCGCGATCAGCGACAGGATGCCGTCTGCGCCGGCATAAGCGGCAAACACGAGGGTGAAAGCGAACAGAGCATTCAGCGGAAACAGGATAGTGACTACGCCCAGCAACAGGGCCAGGGCACCACGGAACACAATCCAACCCCAGTTCCGCCTCAACAGCGCAGAACCCCGGGCATAAGCACTCCCCGTGGAGAAGGGGGAGGCAAAAGACATTGCGGTCATATGATCTCTCCCAGTTCAACAGCGGAGGCCGACACGGGAGCCCTGATCAGGCACTTCCGCGCCGGCGACCATCACGCGCAGAGATAGGCGACGCCATCATGATTTGAATAGCTGCTCACGGACCCGGCAATAGCTGCGGCCTGCGGGCAAGGTGTTGGCCGAGGATCGCGAGAGTGCGTTCGGCGTCGATAAGGGCGGCTTCCTGCCGCTCTCGGAGCCGGCGAGGTCGCCGACCGTGCCGGCGCGGGGTGGTCAGCATCGGCGGCGACGGCCATTGCGGGATCGCACCCCGTCGAGGTCGAACTTCGTGGCGGCTATGCCACGTCGTTCCGCGCGGCTGTCCCGGTGGCCTACTCCGCCGGCCGTCCCGCCGATAGATGGCGCCGACCTTCGGCTATAGAGAGGCCGTGCTGCACCTGTGCGTAGATGCCCCGGGGTTTCGGCGGCGCCGTGCCTTTCGCAAGGACAGGGGCGAGAGGCTGATCTTCCTCATGGTGCTGCGAGCTGAGCCTTGTTAGCCGCGGCTCATGGCTCTCATCGATCGCTTTCTTGCCACGCGGGTCAAGCGGGGACAGCTTTCCGTCACCCACGCCGACGGCAGGGTCCAAACCTTTGGCACACCCGACCCAATGATGCCTGACATCGCAATACGGTTCAGCGATTCCGCGGTCGCCGCGCGAATTGTCCGCAATCCGGCACTCGGTGCCGCGGAAGCATATATGGACGGACGGCTGTTGATAGACAGAGGTGATATCCGTGGATTGATCAATCTGTTGAAAGGCAACAGCCCGTGGGAGGAAGGAGACCGGCTAAGACCATTGGCTCCAATCCGGCTGCTGGAGCAATTCGTGCATCGCATTGACCGTATCAACATGAAGCGTCGCTCCAAGCGTAACGTTGCGCATCATTACGATCTGTCCGACCGCCTTTATGACCTCTTTCTCGATGCTGATCGCCAATATAGCTGTGCATATTTCACCGACCCGGCGAATACGCTGGAGCAAGCCCAAGCGGATAAGAAGGCCCATATCGCGGCCAAGCTCCTGCTCAAGCGAGGTATGCG
>NZ_MKRR01000007.1:0-975 GCF_001897045.1 Sphingomonas sp. 66-10 | reverse complement strand
GCGTCTCCGATAAGGTCCGCTTCGAATTGCTCGACTATCGTGCTGTAACCGGCCGGTTTGACCGAATCGTCTCTGTGGGCATGTTTGAGCATGTCGGCCCAGCATATTATGGAACCTTCTTCCGCAAGTGCCGCGCGTTGCTTTCTGATGACGGAGTGATGCTGCTGCATACGATCGGCCGGATGGATGGCCCGGGGGTCACCGACACGTTTACGACCAAATACATCTTTCCGGGCGGGTACAACCCTGCACTGTCTGAGATCGTGCGCGGCTATGAAGGAACGAAGCTGTTTCCGACCGACATCGAGATCCTCCGACGTCACTATTCGAGGACGATCGATCATTGGTACGATCGTACAGTCGCCGCGAAGGACCAGATCATCGCGCTATATGACGAGCGCTTCTTTCGTCTATGGACCTTCTACCTCGCCGGCGCCGCGGAAGCCTTCCGCACAGGAGGTATGGTCAATTATCAGGTACAACTCGCGAAGAGTCGCGCTGCCGTGCCGGAAATACGCGACTATATGGTGGAGGCCGAGCAACGACTACGCCTGGGCGGCGATGCTGCATAGCTTCCTCGCACCCTGCCTGGGATGTTGCGGATTCTCGAGGGCGATCGCGTCGTGAAGGCGGGTTTGGCGCCATGCACCCTCCTGATCAAACATTCAGTCGCGCGCTCTGTCGCATCCGTGTTTCGTCAGCTTCCCCTCGAGAGACAGCCTTCAGCGCACCGCGAGTCTCGTGGCCTGCAATCCGCGTTGAGGTCACAGTCGTTGAGATCGCTGCCTTTCATAATTAGATGCCACTTGTCTCTGGCCTCTCTTCGTACTTGCGGAGCGGGTTTCCGGATTGAGACCCCGCCCCGCGACAACCTAGAACCGTCGCCCACGAGCGTATGTGTCGTTGCCCCCTAATTGCCTGACGAGGCCTCGCGGGTTTGGGTGATGTACTCGCGGGGTGATCGGTAGCCTAGCG
>NZ_MKRR01000006.1:0-2841 GCF_001897045.1 Sphingomonas sp. 66-10 | reverse complement strand
GTTCCGCGGAGGCTCCAGCGCCCGGCGAGATCGGCCTCTCGGAATCCGCATGGCAGCGGCTCGGCGTCAGCGAGGGCGATCCGGTCGAGATCGCGCACGCCCAGCCTCTCGCCTCGCTCGCCGAAGTGCGTCGGCGTATCTATGGCAATCGTCTCAGTGACGGGGCTTTTTCAGCGATCATCACCGACATCGCCGAGCGACGCTATAGCGATGTCCATCTCTCGGCATTCGTCACGGCCTGCTCGGCGGTCCCGCTCGATACGGACGAAACGATCAGCCTGACCAGGGCGATGGTCGATGTCGGCGAGCGATTGCAGTGGCCCGGAACGGTCATCGTCGACAAGCATAGCGTCGGTGGATTGCCGGGCAATCGCACCACGCCGATCATCGTCTCGATCATGGCCGCGGAGGGCCTGATCATGCCCAAGACATCGTCGCGGGCGATCACCTCGCCGGCCGGCACGGCGGACACGATGGAGGTGCTGGCACCTGTCGACCTCGACGTTTCCGCAATCCGCAAGGTGGTCGAGCGCGAAGGCGGCTGCATCGCCTGGGGCGGCGCCGTCAATCTCAGCCCTGCCGACGACGTGATCATCGGCGTGGAGCGCGTGCTCGATATCGATGCCGTCGGGCAGATGGTCGCCTCGGTGCTGTCCAAGAAAGTCGCGGCCGGTGCGACCCATCTGGTCATCGACATCCCGGTCGGGCCGACCGCCAAGGTCCGCGGAGCCGCTGCCGCCGACACCCTCGAGCGCGCGCTGAGCTCGGTCGCCCAAGCCTTCGGGCTTCGCACGCGCGTGATGCGCGGCCCCGGCGCGGAGCCGATCGGACGGGGCATCGGTCCGGCGCTCGAGGCGCAGGATATCCTTGCCGTGCTCCAGGGGCAGCCTGGCGCCGAGGATCTCGCCCACCGGGCCTGCGAGCTGGCGGGAGGACTGCTTGAGCTCGCGGACGCGGCCCCGGCCGGCGAAGGCTATGCGCGTGCGCGGGCGTGCCTCGAAAGCGGCCGGGCCTGGGCCAAGTTCCAACGTATCTGCGAAGCGCAGGGCGGCATGCGGGCTCCACCGGTCGCCCGGTTCCAACAGGATATGATCGCTCCCTATAGCGGCCGCCTGGTGAGTATCGACAATCGCAAGCTCGCGACGGTCGCGAAGCTTGCCGGCGCGCCGATGGCCAAGGCCGCCGGCGTCGCGCTGCAGTGTCGGCTGAACCAGATGGTGGATGCCGGGGCTCCCTTGAGCACCATTCATGCCGAGAGCCCGGGCGAGCTCGATTATGCGGCGGCCTATGCGGTGAGCGACGGGCCGATCTTCGGGATTGAAGCGCTATGAACCGTCCCGTGCTGTTCGCGCTGTCTGGCAGCGAGGCCCTGGCACAGCCGCTATCCGCCGCACTCGATGCAGAGGTCGGCACGATCGAGCATCGTCAGTTTCCCGACGGGGAAACCTATCTCAGGGTCGTAAGCGACATCAGCGACCGCGACGTCATCCTGCTGTGCAGTCTCGATCATCCGGACGCCAAGCTGTTGCCGCTGCTGTTCGCAGCCGACACCGCGCGCGATCTGGGCGCTCGCAGGATCGGGCTCGTCGCCCCCTACCTCGCTTACATGCGCCAGGACATTCGCTTCCATGCCGGCGAGGCGGTGACGTCGCGAACCTTTGCCGCGATCCTGTCCCGCCATCTCGACTGGCTGGTGACGGTCGATCCGCATCTCCACCGCTATCATGCGTTGTCGGAAATCTACCGCATCCCGACCCAGGTTGTTCATGCTGCGCGGCTTCTGGCCTCGTGGATCAAGCGCAATGTCGCTCGTCCGCTGATCATCGGTCCGGACCTGGAAAGCGAACAGTGGGTCTCGCAGGTGGCGGCCGATGCCGATGCTCCGTTTCTCGTGTGCGAGAAAATCCGGTCCGGCGACCGTGACGTCACCATCTCGATTCCGAATGCCCCAGCGTTTCTCGATCGCCAGCCGGTGCTGGTCGACGATATCGCCTCATCCGGCCGGACCCTCGCCGAGGCGGCGCGCCAGCTGGTCGGCATGGGGTTCGCGCGACCGGATTGCGTGGTCGTGCATCCGCTTTTCGCCGGCGATGCAGCGCAAGTCCTGGGTGGGCTCGTCGAGAGGATCGTGAGCACGAACGCTGTTGCGCATACCTCTAATGATATCGACGTGATGCCGGCGATTGCGGAGGCCGTTCGTCACGGAATTTGAACGGTGCGCTGCGCGTCAGTTCTTCAGTACTCAATGCTCAATGCACGATGAAAACGAACGCCCGGCAAACGCCGGGCGCATTCCCATCCATTGACCCTACACGAGCCCGAACCAATCTTCCGGGAACTTCGCTTTCGGAGAAAGTCGCGGCAGGAAAGGAGGATATGTCATGTCGCACACACGCTCTTTCCTTGATCCCTTCATCGTTGCTCGGACCCGCAGCTTGAGCCCGAAGTGAAGCCCGCCATCCTTGCATCCTGGGCGTCCGATCGCTCCGCCGTCGAGGGCCAACCGGCCCTCCGTCGCCCGCCAGCATCCCGGTGCCGGTCGACGATGTGATGGCAGCGCTGCGCTGGCTCGATCGCGCTGAGCGCGGCGCGGGCCTGGCATCCTTGGTTCGTCAGGAACAACCCGGTATCGGTGCCATCCTCGCCGGGAATATCGAAACTGCGACACGGAAGGCGGGCGATCTCTGCGATGATCAGCCTTCGATCTCAAAACCCTATGATCACCGGTTCGTGCTGAATCGGATTCGCCGTGCCGTAGCGGCGCGCGAGCGGAGCTGCGATCCGCCCCGGACATCGGCGTTACGGCGCGCTGCTGACACAGAATAGCGATTATCAGCTTCT
>NZ_MKRR01000005.1:13691-16883 GCF_001897045.1 Sphingomonas sp. 66-10 | reverse complement strand
GCCTAGTCGTATGCTCAGTCATATGGCTCACTCTTATCTAAGAGCGAGACCCTGTCAGGTCATTTCGGGGGCCAACTCACCCAGCGCCTTCATGTTCTACATCATTGGCACCGTATTGTTCGCTTATTATCGCGCGCGCCCCGAGCAACTGAGCCCGACGCTGCCGATCGACGCGGTGTTTCCCGCCTTCATCGGCACCGAGCTGCCGCCGGGCATCGTCGGGCTGATCATCGCCGGGCTGATCGCGGCCGCGATGGGGACGCTGTCGGGGATCATCAACAGCGTCGCCACCTTGCTGTCGGTCGATTTCTACGAGCGCCTCGTGCCCGGCCGGAGCGAGCGGCAGATCGTGCGCTTCGCCGAAGGGGCCAGCATGGGTGTCGGGCTGGTCGGCATCGCGATCGCGATCGTCCTGTCGCGGCTCGACATCCATTCGCTGCTCGATCTGACGATCGAGCTGTTCGGCCTGCTCGGCGGCGCCTGTGCCGGCGCCTATACGCTCGGGCTGTTCACGCGCCGCGCCAATTGGCAGGGCGTCGCGATCGGGATCGTGGCGGCGTCGATCATCACCTTCGTCGTCTGGTGGTTCGGGCTCGTCCACCCCTATCTCTATCTTGCGCTGGCGATCGCTTCGTCGATCGTCATCGGCTATCTGACGAGCTATCTGTTCCCGCCCCCGAGTCATTCGCTCGAAGGGCTGACGATCTATTCCCGGCGCCCGGCAAGCGCCGTTTCGGATGAGGCTGCGCCATCGATACCGGGTTCCTGAAGACGTTCGTCACCGTCATCGACCAGGGATCGATGGCCGCCGCGGCGCGCGTGCTCAACATCAGCGCATCGGCGGTGGCGCAGCAGCTTCACGCGCTGGAACGCGATCTGGGCGCACCGCTGGTGATGCGCGTCGGGCGGACGATGCGGATGACCGAGCAGGGCGCGCGCGTCCTCGGCCCGGCGCGCAAGCTGTTGCGGGACACCGCCGATCTGCGCAGCGTCGCGCATGACGGGGAGGTGTCGGGCGAATTGCGGCTCGGCGCGTGCACCACCCCGCTCACCGGCCTGCTTCCCGATATTCTGGCGCGGGTCAGCCGCAAATTCCCGCAGGTGACGATCCACATCCAATCGGGCAATTCGGCGCAGCTCTTCGTCGACGTGGACAAAGGCCGGCTCGATGCCGCGCTGGTACTCGAGGCGCCCTATCCGCTTCCCAAGACGTGCGAATGGCTGCTGCTGCGCGAAGAGCCGCTGATCGTGCTCGCCCCGCGTGCGCTCGCCGACCGGGATCCGCTCGATCTGCTGCGCGAGGAACCGCTGATCCGTTACGACCGCAACCAATGGGGCGGCCGCTCGGCGGAGCTTTATCTCAACGAGGCGGGCATCACCCCGCGCGAGCGGTTCGAGCTCAACGCGCTCAACGCGATCGCGATGATGGTCGATCGCGGGCTGGGGGTTTCGATCGTCCCGGACTGGGCGCCGCCCTGGCCGGAAGGGATCGATATCGCGCGGCTGGACCTGCCGGAGCGGCGCGTCGGGCGGCGGATCGGCATCGTCTGGTCCCGCTCCAGCGTCCGCTCGCGTCTGGTCAACGTGCTGTTGCAGGAAAGCGTGCGCGCGGAGGGCCGATAGCACGCGCTGCTTGGCGGCATAGCGTTGAGCGGCCGGATCGGTTCATTCGTCGACGGATAGGTCGGCGGACAGCGTTTCGGACTCTCACGGCGAAAACACGGGTTCGAGTCCCGTAGGGGTCACCAAAATCCTCTCCCAGAGGGTTCCAGAAGATGCCGTAAGTGGCGGAATTCTGCGGTTTTTTGTGGTATAGGTATCCCATACGGAGCGGTCTCGGACCACCGGATACCAGCATGTTGATGGTATGTCTGATGGTAGCGCGGCCCTCCCCGAAACGGAGATACCATCATGGCGCTTTCCGCTGCCGCGATCAGAAACATCAAGGTTCGGGCCAAGCCCTATAAGCTCACCGATAGCGACGGGTTATTCCTCTATGTGACGCCGAACGGCGGGCGCTACTGGAGAATGAACTACCGCCACCTGGGGAAGCAGAAGACGCTGGCATTCGGCGTCTGGCCCGACACCGGTCTTGCCGAAGCCCGCGAGCAGCGCGACGCCGCGCGGAAGGTGCTGGCGCGCGGTGACGACCCGGCCGAGAAGATCAGGCTCGACCGAATCGCCGCCACCGTGGCCGCATCCAACAGCTTCAAGGCCGTTGCCGACGAATGGCTGGTGAAGGTCGAGCGCGAAGGCCGCTCCGCCGTCACCATGAAGAAACTGCGTTGGTTGCTCGACTTCATCAATGCGTCGATCGGCAAGCGCCCGGTCACCGCGATCACCGCGCAGGAGCTTTTGACCATGCTGCGCAAGATGGAGAGCAAAGGCCGGTATGAGACGGCCAAGCGGCTACGCAGCACGTGCAGCCAGATATTCCGCTACGCCATCGCTACGGCCCGCGCCGAGCGCGATGTGGCGGCTGACCTGCGCGGCGCGCTGATCGCGCCGCAGCCCGTTCACCGCGCCGCCATCACCAGCGCCCACGACGCAGGCGGCCTCCTGCGGGCGATCGAAACGTTCGAGGGGTTCGCCAACACCAAGGCGGCGCTGCAATTGCTCCCCCACGTGTTCGTCCGTCCCGGCGAGTTGCGCCACGCCGAATGGGTCGACTTCGATTTCGACAAGGCGGTGTGGACGATCCCGCCGCACAAGACCAAGATGCGGCGCGCGCATTCCATCCCCCTTTCGGTGCAGGCGCTCGCCATCCTCCAGACCATCGAGCATGACGCCGACTATAGCCGCTATCTGTTCCCCTCGCTGCGGTCGGTGGATCGGCCCATGTCGGAAAACACCATCAACGCGGCCTTACGGCGCATGGGCTTCGCGCAGGACGAAATGACCGGCCACGGCTTCCGGGCGATGGCGGCCACGCTGCTTAACGAAATGGGGCTATGGCATCCCGACGCGATCGAGCGTCAGCTTGCCCATTGCGACAACAATGCCGTGCGACGCGCCTATACGCGCGGGGAATATTGGGACGAGCGCGTCCGCATGATGCAGCACTGGTCCGACCATCTCGATTTCCTGCGCGATGGCCGCAAGGTCGTCACCGGCAAGTTCGGGAGGGCGAAACGAAACGTCGCCTGACCCGCCGGCACCGTGGTCGCCGTGCTCTCGCCGATATCGGCGTGG
>NZ_MKRR01000005.1:525-13655 GCF_001897045.1 Sphingomonas sp. 66-10 | reverse complement strand
TAGCTCACCGGATCAACGATCCAGCGATTGACGGCCGACTCGCGCCAGCCGACGCCGTGGATGCCAAGTTTGACCTGACGCGGGAATGTGCCTTCGTCGATTTTACGATAGACGGTGGTGCGCGAGAGTCCGGTGCGATTGAGAACCGTCGCGAGCCGGATGATTCGATCGGGAAGGGTCATGGGGTTACCTTTCGTCGCTTACGTGCTCCCCCTGACCAACGAATTGGTGAAGACGGACTCCCGCGCAAGAGTGCCAAAACTGGTGCCAATCAAGTACTTGCGTCCAGCAGCGTTTCATTGCGTCGCCTCGCGTTCTGTCGCGTGATTCCACGCAACAAGAAAATTTTTCCCGAACCGTCCCGTACCATCGGGCACCGTTTGGAGCGGCGGGCAGAAGGCGCCCAGTTCTGGTCACCTCGACGGGCTTCGGGCGATCCTGAAAGCCGACCTCTGCCCTCGAAGCGCGCCATCGCCCGATGGAGACGGAGGTGCCGTTACCAAAGGACACGGTAAACGTCCGATTGCGACAGGAACTGACATTCGGGCGCTCGAGACACGCCCCGCCTAAATGAGCAAGGTGGGGCCTGCGGATTGACGGCTGTTGGCTCTCTGGGCGTCCAAAGCGGACTTTGATAAATGAGCGCGGACGGCGCTGCTCTCGGCATCGATATTCGGTAACAGCGACGCTCGACGGATCATATCCAGTATGATCCGAATTTCTTTTCGCAGCTAAGCGCGAATCGACTACATTCATAGTTTGCCCAACTTAGGCCGGGGGAGCGGCACGACATGTGGAGCGATCGCGAGAGCGCTGAAGATTTCTTAAACTTTACCGAGTTGGCGGACCAAATCGGCGCGCTCGCGACGACCAGAGAAATGCTGCCTCTGTCGATTGGCGTGTTCGGTACCTGGGGCACTGGTAAGTCGACTGTGCTGCGGCTCGTCAGGGGGAAACTGGAAGACCGCGAATCGCCCCCCCTCTTCATCGACTTCGACGCGTGGCTCTACCAGGGCTTCGACGATTCCAAGGCCGCGCTGATGGAAGTGGTGGCCGACACCCTGCTGAAAGTCGCTAAAGACGACGAGAAACTGGTCGCGAAGATCAAGCGGTTCGCGTCGCGCGTGAACTACTTCCGTGCCATCGGAATGGCCGCCGACTTCGGAATCGGGATGGCGTTCGGGGTGCCTCCCGGGCTGCTGACGAAGGCCGGGTCGGCCATCTCCTCGCTCGTCGCCGGCGGCGGCGGGGGCGACGAGGCCAGGGATTTGAAGGACGCGGCGAAGGACGCGCAAGAGGGCTGGTCCAAGCTGATCAAGCCCGAGGAGGCGAAGACGCCGCCGAAGGAGATAGCCGCGTTTCGCAAGGAGTTCGGCGAGATTCTCGACGAGCTCGGCCGCCCGCTGATCGTGTTCGTCGACAATCTCGACCGCTGCTTGCCGGACGTCGCGATCGGTACGCTCGAGGCCATCCGCCTTTTCCTCTTCCTGCCAGGCACCGCATTCGTGGTCGCCGCGGACGAGGACATGATCCGCCACTCGGTGGCGCGGCACTTCAGCGATCCCAACGCGAAGCACGTGCATGACTATCTAGACAAGGTCATCCAGGTGCCGTTCCGAGTGCCGCGCGTCGGCGTCGACGACGTGCGGGCATACATGTATTCCCTCTTCACCCAGCAACTCGCGCCTGCCAAGCTCGGCGATGTCCAAGCCGTGTTGCTCGAGGCGCTGCAGAACGCGTGGGACGGTGCCACCTTCACCGCCGACCAGATCGACGGCGTGGCGGGTCGCCCCCCCGGCTTGCTGGAGATGCTGGGGACCGCCGACGGGCTCGCGCCGACGCTCACGACCGCCGAGAAGATCGACGGCAACCCTCGCATCATCAAGCGCCTGCTCAACGCCGTGATGCTGCGCAGGTCGCTTGCCGCGACGAGGAAGATGAAGATCGACCTCGGCGTTCTAGCGAAGCTAGCGATCTTCGAGCGTGGGACGGACGCCGACGCGACTCAGGCTCTCTACACAATGGTCATGGCCGGCGAGGAGGGCGCCGACCTGCAGCTCAAGGCGACCGAGGACCTGGGCGACGGCGTCAAGCGTCCGCAGATCCCCCCCGCATGGAAAGCGCACGAGGCGTTCATCGAGGAATGGCGGCGGCTGGAGCCCCGCTTCGACGATGCCAAGGCGTTGCAGCCGGCGCTCTTCCTCAGCCGCGACGTGATGGCCTCGCCGGCGAGCGCGAGGGCAAGCGACAGCGTCGGAGCGGCCGTGAAGGCGCTGCTCGGCGTGACTAGTATCAACTCGCCCGCCGCCACCGACGTGATCGACCGACTCAACGTCGACGAGCGCGTCGCCGCGATGGCAGGGATGGTGGCGAGCCTGCGCGAGGGCGACTGGACCGGCAAGCTGCCAGGCATCCAGGGGGCGATCCTGCTCGGCGAGAAGTCGGAGGGTGGCAAGCGCCAGCTGCGGGCGCTGGTCGACGACATCCCGCAGGACACGATGAATTCGGGAGTCAAGTTCGCCCTGCGGGGCAAGGGGTATCTGGGGGGGAAGTAGATGGGCACATCGCAGTCGAAGCCGTCGACCCCTGGCGGGTCGCCGCTGGTCGCGCCTTGGGCGGACCAGGATCCACCTGCGCCGGATCAGCCTCAGCCCGCGCCGGCCGTCACCGACGTGCTGCCCGCCGCGCCCCTGTCGGGGGTTAGGCGCGCGCTCAGGGAATACATGGGCACAGGCGACAGAGCGGCGGGCCGCCGCGCGCTCGGCCGGTATGCCCGGGCCATGGGCGGCACGCGAGCTTCGGCGCGGCACGCCCGGGCCGCGCGGACCGGCGGCGCCGCCCTGTCTTCGCTGGCGTCGGTCGCTCAGGCGAACGGTGCGGCCGTCGTCGTTGCCGGATTCGACCTCGGGACTCTCGCCGGCCGGCCACTCGAGGAGGCGATCACGACGATCGTTGATCAGTTCTGCCCACCGGGCATCCTCGACGAGGACGTGGTCCGCTCGGCGATGGCCGAGGCGCTGTTCGAGGCGCTCGGCGACCAGCCCGTGTTCGACCTGAATGCCGTGACCGACCACGTGGTCGTGGTCGCGACGGTCTGCTTCGTCGCCGAACTGGTGTTCGCTGCGGTTGCCGCCGAACAGGGCAAATCGGCGGAGAATGTGTCGCCCGCTACCGCCGTCCAGCGCGAGAACGCGCTCCGGGACTTGGTCCGCGCGGCTGCGGACGAGATCGCCACGCCGATCGTCCAGCGGACCGGCGGCTCGCTCGACCCGGCGGGTCTCGACGGGATCATCGCCGAGATAACGGGCGCCGTTTATGGGGAGATGGCGAGATGGTAGACCTGACCGTCCGGGCGACACCCGTGACCGCCGACGCGGTCGCTGCCCACCGACGGCCCAACACGATCGGCGTCCGCCTCTTCGCCAGCGGGTCAACCGAGTTGCCTGGCCTGGGCGCGACCCTGGCCGACCGTGTGCGCAAGCAGCTTCCCGATGCGCCGAGCGTGGCTGCTTGGGACTTCATGTCCATAGCGATGTCGGTCTTTGCGGCCGACCGGTTCGTTGCGCGGTCGGGATCGCCGAACGGCTGGACGCGCGTCATCGGCCTCGACGTCGCACTGGTCGATCCGGTGCCGTGGACCGCCCGGGCGTCCGAATTGGCGGAGGCACTGCGGTTCCTGACGGGCGACGTGTGGCACCTCACCTTCCGCACGGGCGGGTTCGCCTGCCCCCAAGTCCAGCGCCGTCTCCACGACCGCGACGCCATCTGCCTCTTCTCAGGCGGACTCGACAGCTTCCTGGGCGCGCTCGCGGCGATGAACGGTGGAGCCCGCCCGCTCCTCGTCAGCCAGGGGTCGACCAAGGAGATTGGGCCGCAGCAGCGACTCGCCGCCGCACTTGGACTCGACGCGCATCGCTTTGAGGGTCGGGTTGCCGAACGATGGCGCCAGCCATACGAGGGATCGACACGCGCCCGGTCCATCCTTTTCTTCGCCTACGGTGCGCTGGCGGCAACGAGTTGCGGCATCCGGGAGGTACTTGTTCCCGAGAACGCGCTCATCGCGATCAATCCGCCCTTCACGGACAGGCGGATGGGCTCGCTCAGCACCCGCACGACACACCCGCACTTCATGTCCCGGCTTAACGACATCTGGGCGGCGGCGGGGGTCCAGGCGGAACTGCGCAATCCGTTCTTCGCGACGACCAAGGGCGAGATGCTGGCCCAGGCCCGCCATCCGCGCCTGGTCGACCTCGCTGCCGAGACCTATTCCTGCGGCAAGGGCAAGCGCGCGAACGGACAGTGTGGCAGGTGCGTGCCGTGCCTTATAAGGCGCGCGTCCTTCCATGCAGCGGGGATGCAAGACGGGACGCTATACCTGAACGACCTGCGCGCGAGCTCGCGCAACGATGACGTGCTAGCGGCCAGGCATGCCGTGGCGGCCTATGACGGGGCTGATCCGCGCGACCTCAGCAGGTGGGTCGCCCGGGCAGGCCCGCTTCCAGCCGATGCCGCGACGCGTGCCCGTACCGTCGACGCCGTCGGCCGCGGATTGGCCGAGCTTGCCACCCTTTTCGGCACAGTGCGATGGCGCTGATCGACTTCCATTGCCATCTCGATCTCTACCCCGACCCTGCGGCGACTGCCCGGAAGGCGGCCGAGGATGGCGTATACATACTGTCGGTGACAACGACGCCGAGCGCGTTCGCCGGGACCTCGGCGCTCGCGCCGGAGGGAGGCAGGATCCGCACCGCGCTTGGCATGCACCCCGAACTGGCTGCCAGCCGTCGGCACGAGTTGCGCCTCTTCCATGACCTTCTGCCGACCGTCGAATATATCGGCGAGGTCGGGCTCGACGGCTCGCCCCCGCACCGCGACACACTAACGGCGCAGGCCGAGGTGCTGCATGAGATCCTTGACGCCTGCGCCGCGGCGGGGGGGCGGATCATCTCCCTGCACAGCCGGGGGGCTCCTGAGATGCTGCTCGACATGCTGGAGTTCGAACCGCTCGCCGGGACCTTCGTGCTCCACTGGTTCTCGGCGAAGCCAGTGATTATCGAGCGCGCTGCCAAACTTGGGTGCTGGTTCTCAGCGGGGCCGGGTATGATGGCGAGCAGGTCAGGGCGGGATGCCGTTGACGCCATGCCGCTCGACCGCCTCCTGCCCGAAACTGATGGTCCATTCGGAATGGCGCAGGGCGTTCCGCTTGCCCCCGGTGGTGGCGGCGCCACCTACCGCGATGTCGCCGCGCTCAAGATGATGTCCGCGAAGGAGGTGGAAAGACTGATGACTAGCAACTTCCGCAGGCTGGTCGCGGCCGGCCCGCGTGGTCCGGTGCGGGATCTGACGCCCGATGTGGTTCGTTCCGATAATCCGCGAGGTTGATTTACGATCATGCCCCGCACAGTCTTTTGGTCCTGGCAAAGTGACGCACCGCAACGCGAAACACGAGATGTGATCCATGACGCACTGAAGTCATCGATCGAAAGTCTAGCAGCCGAAATAGAAGAGGCCCAACGATTGGAGATGGACCAAGGTGCGAAAGGCGCGGTTGGTCTTAATTTGATTGCCGAGGTTATCCTCAACAAGATAGATTCATCATTTGCTTTCGTCGGGGATATCACTGCGGTTGGAACTATCGGAGAAGGCCTTGATCGAAAGTACCTACCTAATCCAAATGTAATGCTTGAGCTTGGTTACGCCCGAAAATCTCTGGGGCATAATCGCATTATACCAGTATTTAATCGTGCGATTGGCCCGATGCGATACGAGGATCTTCCTTTTGACCTGCGACACATGTCGGGCTCAATCAGCTTTCACCTTCCGGCCGGCGCCACTCGGGAAAAGCTTCGTGAGGAACGCTCCGGGCTGCAACGGCAGTTTACTGACCGGTTACGCGCGATGTTCGCGAGCGATGATTTGCTCCAGACGGAAGCAGAACTGGAATGGCATCCACATCTGCCGCACGATCCTAGCATCTGGGCAGAGGCATTCAATCCATTGCCAGTGGCCGTACCTTCTATGGGTCAGATCGATTTGATCGTGGCGCCATCCCCGCGCATATTCGTTCGCCTGCTGCCCGCAGCTCAGGGCGCGTCGCCGCGGGGTAATCATGGGCTGTTCCCGAACTCTGATCAGCCGCTGCTTCCAATCGGTTATTCGGGCGGCGGCCTTTCAGGCGGTCGCACCGGCGATGGGCATGCCATGTTCGAAAGCGTTGGTGGTGATCGCAAAACAAAGGCCATCTCGCGTTGGTATAAGGACAACGGAGAAATCTGGGCCATCAGCGCGTGGAGCTTTTACCAACAGGGCGAGTATCCTCACTTCGCATATGATGAAGCGAGTAAAGATCTCGTGAGATGGTTGCAGAATGTGGTCCGTGTATCGCGGGCTGCTGGTGCTACAGGCCCCTTCCAAATCATGATAGGCGCCGCTGGCTTACGAAACGTAATGTGGTGGCAATCTCGGCCAAGTCCGGGCGCGCTACCCTTTCGCGGCCTTAACGACTTTGTGATTCATCAGGAAGTTCTGAAGGACGACAGCCGAGACAGCTCTATCGACGCCGTCAGCGGGTTCATCGATGAAATGACTGATAATTTCGGGGTTCCGCCGCTCTTGCGCAGCCAGATCGACACGCTTTCCAAAGGTTAGCAGCAACGCTGCTTGCCAGTCGACACATTCTCCGTATCGAGTGAACGGTCGGATATGGTGCGCGTTGCGGTCCCGCGGCTCGAGAGCACGCGAATGACCGGCTCCGGCGCGAGAAGACATTCGTGCCCCGGCCATGCGACGGCTAGAATTAGGTCGGAGCCGCCGTCTCAGCTCATCGGTATCAACATCAGATTTCCTACCGCGATCTCCCGGAAACGGTGCGGCAATCGCCCACCCAATTCTTGCCGATTTCGTACATTCGGCCACCAATAGCGGCCGATTTTTGCGACGCCCCGTGCGTGCCTAAAGTCGGCGCGTCTCCCCAAAAATGTTGAGGCAAGCCTTGCCATTAGGCGCCGACTCGCTGAAGATTCCCGATGATGCGAACCGACCTTGATCATCTGCCGGCGAACAAGCAACGCGAGCTGGAGCGTATCGTCGAGGTCATCTTCGAAGAATTCCGCGCCGCGACCGAGAATGCGGCCGGGCGCCGCAAGGGTGCTCGTATCCTCAAGATCATCCTGTTCGGTTCGTATGCGCGCGGCGATTGGGTGGACGCGCCGCTATCGGCGAACCGTTATAAATCCGATTACGACATCCTCATCATCGTCAGCCAGAAGGAGCTGACCGATCGAGCCGCATATTGGGCAAAGGCTGAGGAGCGCCTGATCCGCGCCTATACGATCGAGAAGACCTTCGAAACGCCGGTCAATTTCATCGTCCATTCGCTGCATGAGGTGAACGACGGGCTCGCGCATGGCCGCGTGTTCTTCATCGAAATCAAAAAGGACGGCATCGCGCTTTACGAGGCTGACGATGGAGAATTGCACACCCCCAAGCCGAAGACGCCCGAGCAAGCTCTGGCCGCTGCGAAGGAGTATTTCGAGGACGGCATGGCCAGCGCCATGGCGCGACACAAGCTCGCCAAATACGCGATCACCGAAAAATTATTGAAGGATGCTGCGTTCGACCTGCACCAGACTGTTGAACGGCTATACGCCTGTCTCCTTCTCACCCTGACCTTCTACACGCCGTACAACCACAACATCGCGTTCCTGCGTTCGCTTGCCGAAGGCCTCGATCGCCGGCTTCACGGTATCTGGCCAGACGGCAATCGCCGCGAACGGGCGATGTTCCAGAAATTGAAGGAAGCCTACACCAAGGCGCGCTACTCGAAGCACTACAGGATCAGCGAGGAAGAGTTGGCTTGGCTGGGCGCGCGCGTCGAGGAATTGGGCCGCGTGGTGCATCAGGTCTGCACGGACAAGATCGCCGAACTCGAACAGGCCGCGCTCGGCAGATAGCCGCGCCGGGCCGCTAACTTGCTCGGACTCAATGATTCTGGCATAATCCCGCTCACGGGATGGAATGACTGGCGGCCATCCCGAGGATAACCCTGCCAGGCATCATGCAGGCTCGGCCATCACGGTCGGGCAGTTGCTGCAAGCCGCGTAGCGGCACGCAGCGGACACCGCTTGCACCATCGCGCGAGGTCGCGCGAGCCGCTGGTGTGCGAGCTGCAAATGACACGCTCAAAATCGAACGACGTTTACGCGCGCGAAGTCGTCATGGCGCGCGTCGGCCATCTCATCCGCCGAAAACAGCGCGAGGTCGAACGGATCACGCGCATCCTGCGTGCTTATTTCGATCCGGCGCACGTGCTGGCGCCCGAGCCGGGACAGATCACGCGCATCATCCTGATCGGCCCCTATGCGCGGCGGAGCTGGTACGAAGACGAGGCGACGATCAACTTCTCCGACTATGAATTCTGGATCATCGTCAATCACCCGCTGTTCAAGGAGGAATGCTGCTGGCGGCGCGCGGGCGATATCATCGACAGCGAACTCGGCGACCGCTGCGCGGTCGGCCTCGAATTCTACGCCGAGGCCGATATTCGCATCGCCAGAGCCGAGCGCGACACCTTCATCCTCGACCGGATCGAAGCGGGCATCACCCTCTATCGCGCTTCGCGCGATGCGCCGCTCAATGCCCGCGAACGTGGGGAGGTGCGGCCATGACGCCCGACCCCAAGATGCCACCGCCGCATGACGCCCACAGCTACGCCGGCGCGGCGGAGGTAACGCCAAACCCATCCGCCTCAGTCCGCGCAATTGAGGCGCTGTATCGAACCGAGCGGCGCACATTGCTGCGCTACCTGGGCCGCCGCGTCCGCGCCGATATCGCCCCGGATCTCGTGCAGGAAGTTTACGCCCGCGCGTTGTGCAGCCGGCAGGTGGATCACCTCGACAATCCGGCGGCGTTTATCAGGCGGATCACCCGCAATCTGTTGATCGACCGGGCGCGCCGCCGCGCCATCCACCCGGCGATCATGGTCGACTTCGACGATCAACATGACCTCGTCGAGCCTGCCGAGCAAACATGGGCGATCGAGGCGGCCGACTTGCTGCGCATCTACGAGCAGACGGTGGCGGCCTTGCCGGACAAGACACGGCGCGTGTTCCTGCTCCACCGTCAGGAGCAGCTCACCTACCAACAGATCGCCGAAGCCAGCGCGATCAGCATCCTCACCGTCAAATATCATATGACGCGCGCGCTGG
The DNA here is from genome assembly GCF_001897045.1 of Sphingomonas sp. 66-10. Lineage (NCBI taxonomy): Bacteria > Pseudomonadati > Pseudomonadota > Alphaproteobacteria > Sphingomonadales > Sphingomonadaceae > Sphingomonas > Sphingomonas sp. 66-10. Next base: position 4,449 of record NZ_MKRR01000005.1, on the reverse strand, counting down.
CGGCGTGCCGGGCCGCGATTGCGGCCAATTGTGCGGGCGCGCCCACCCCACATCCCGCTCGAGCCGGCGCACGTCATGGGCGACATTGAGAACGAGCCGGGCGCGAACGGCGTCGCGGATCAGTCCACCACCACCGAGCAGCTTGCGCGATTGGAGGCCGCATTGAGGGCATTGCCGCACTTCACCCGCGAGGTGTTTCTGGCGCACCGGATCGACGATCTCAGCTATGCCGAGATCGCCGACCGGACCGGCGTTAACGTGAAGCGCATCGAGCGAGAAATAGCCCGCGCAATCGGCCAGATCGATTACGCGATGACGACGAAATCGTCACCGCGCCGGTGGTGGCGGCGATGGTGAGGCTTGCGTCGTCGTCTTGTCGGCCGATTCCGCCGTGAACGCGCGCTTGCCCTTGCGCTGCCATAACGTGAGCGCGTTGCTCCGTTCCTCGCCGCGCAGCTTGTCGGCGACCGTGAGGAAAGCGCCGTAGATCGTTGCGCGATCGTCGTCAGTCAGATCGACCAGCCCGGCCTTCACGACGAGGCCGCCCAGTTCGATCAGATGGCGCGTGCGCTCACGGCGCTTGACGGCCCAATCGCGCATGTCAGTTCGCGCCTTCGCCGCCTCGACGCGATGCCGCGCCGCCGTCGAGCGGTAGAGCGCCGTCCGCGCGGCGATCAGGTCGCTGCGCAGACTGGCGCGTCCGGCCAAGAAAGAACGCCGCGCCCGCGCTGCGCCAGCCCTCCTTTGTCGCGGTGTCTTTCACGGTAGCGATGTGCAGCAGCGCCCCGGCGAGCAGATCGGCATCGAGTGCATCGGCACCGGTCGCGGTCACCAGCTCACCGAGCTGGCGCACCCGGCGTTCCTTAAGCTGGCGCGCCTTGTCGGCAAGTGCCTTCAGCTCCGAGTCGAAATCGCGGGGTTTACGCATCGCAAAGTCCTTCATTGAGTGACAATGCGGTGATGATAAAAGAACGGGAGCAACGAAGCAGTAGAGTCGCCGGGACGCGCTGAACTTGCCTGGTCCCTTCAAGGAATTTTTCGAGAAGGGCGCGCTTATACGTCGTTCCGACGTGCGCTTTGTTGCAGTAAATGGACGATCGCTATGGCGATCTACCATTTCAGTGTTCAGGTCATCGGACGCAAGGCTGGCCGGTCTGCTGTGTCGGCGGCGGCCTATCGCGCCGGCTCGCGACTGCACGACGAGCGGCTCGATCGCGACCATGATTTCCGCGCTCGCGCCGGGGTCGAGCACAGCGAGATCATGCTGCCAGAGAACGCGCCCGAGGAATGGCGCGACCGCGAGCGGCTGTGGAACGACGTCGAGGCATTCGAAGTGCGCAAGGACGCGCAGCTCGCCCGCGAAGTCGAGTTCGCTATCCCGCGTGAGATGACCAGGGCGCAGGGCATCGGGCTTGCCCACGATTTCGTCCAGACGGAATTCGTCGATCGCGGCATGGTCGCCGATCTCAATGTGCATTGGGATATCGGCGTCGACGGCCAGCCCAGGCCCCATGCCCATGTCATGCTCACCATGCGCGAGGTGGTCGAGCGCGATGATGGCTCGTTCGGGTTCGGCGACAAGGTGCGCGAATGGAATGACCGCGAGAATGTCGAGCAATGGCGCGAGCGCTGGGCCGCTCACGTCAATGCCCGCCTCGCGGAACTCGATATCGATGCGCGGATCGATCACCGCAGCCTCGCCGATCAGGGCATCGACCTTGAACCGCAAAGCAAGATCGGCGGTCCAGCACACCGCATGGAGCAGCAAGGCCTCGAAGCCGACCGCGCCGATCTGCATCGTGACATCGCACGTGAGAACGGTGAGCGCATCATCGCCAATCCCCGCGTCGCGCTCGATGCTATCACCCATCAACAGGCAACCTTTACCAACCGCGACCTCGCGATGTTCGTCCACCGTCACAGCGACGGGCAGGAGCAGTTCAATGCCGCGGTCAGCGCGGTGCGCGCATCGCCCGACCTGATCGAGCTCGGCAACGACGGCAACGGTGATGAGCGCTTCACCAGCCGCGAAATGATCGAGGCCGAGCAGCGCCTGCAGCGCGCAGCGCGGTTGATGGCGGAGCGCGAACTGCATCGCCTCTCAGGAGGCGACCGTAATGCTGCGCTGGCCCGTGCAACGGAGCGCGGACTGGACCTATCGGGAGAACAGCGCGCGGCGTTCGATCATGTCACCGACAAGCAGGGCATGAGCGTCGTCGTCGGCTATGCCGGGACCGGCAAGAGCGCGATGCTTGGCGTCGCGCGCGAGGCATGGGAAACTGCCGGGCTCAATGTACGCGGCGTGGCGCTGTCCGGCATCGCCGCCGAAGCGTTGGAAAACGGCTCGGGCATCGCCTCGCGCACCATCGCCAGCATGGAACATGGCTGGAGCCAGGGCCGTGACTTGCTCACCGCTCGCGATGTGCTGGTGATCGATGAGGCTGGCATGGTCGGCACGCGGCAGATTGAGCGCGTATTGTCCCATGCCGCCGATGCTGGCGCGAAGGTCGTGCTGGTCGGCGATCCGCAGCAATTGCAGTCGATCGAGGCCGGCGCGGCGTTCCGCTCGATCCACGAGCGTCATGGCGGTGTCGAGATCACAGAAGTGCGCCGCCAGCGGATCGACTGGCAGCGCGATGCGACGCGGCATCTCGCCACCGGCAGGACAGGCGAGGCGATCCACGCCTATGGCGAGCGCAACATGGTCCATGCCGCGGAAACGCGCGACGATGCCCGACGCGATCTTGTCGATCGCTGGGATCGCGAACGGCAGGCGTCGCCCGATGCCACTCGAATCATCCTCACCCATACTAATGACGAGGTACGCGACCTCAATGACGCGGCGCGCGGCAGGATGCGCGCAGCCGGCGAGCTGGGCGACGACGTCCGCCTGATCGTCGAGCGCGGAAGCCGCGATTTCGCATCGGGCGACCGGGTGATGTTCCTGCGCAATGAGCGCTCGCTTGCCGTCAAGAACGGCACGCTCGCGACCATCGAGCAGGTGGACAAGGGCCATATGGCCGTGCGCACCGATGACGGGCGCGCGGTGTCGTTCGACACGAAGGATTATCGCGACCTCGATCACGGCTATGCCGCGACGATCCACAAGGCCCAGGGCATGACGGTCGATCGCAGTCATGTCCTCGCGACGCCGGGGATGGATCGGCACGGCGCCTATGTCGCGCTGTCGCGCCATCGCGACGGCGTCGACCTCCATTATGGCCGGGACGATTTTCGCGATCAGGCCAGGCTGATCAGCGCGCTGTCGCGTGATCGGGCCAAGGACATGGCGATCGATTATGCGAAGACCGATCCCGCGAGCGACTTTGCCGAGCGGCGGGGCATCACGTTCCGTGAACGCGTTGCCGAGGTGGTACGTAAGATTGTACCCGAGAAGGTACGCGGCATGTTCGACGGCCTCGATCTTGGTGGCGCGCGGCGGAACGAACGCATCCCACAACCGGAAGCAGTCAAGGCCGATCGGTCGCGGGGCATGTTTGCGGACTTCCGTCCCAACGCACCGTCCATCGAACCGGCGCAGGCCAGGCAGGCAGAGCGCGAGAATATCCGGCGCATCGCGGTTCAGCGTCATGCGCGTGCCGTCTCGGCGATCTGGAACATGCAGGACAAGGGCCTCGCCGTCCTGCCGCACCAGAATGTCGAACTAGACAAGGCGCGCGAGGCGATGAACGCCGTAGCCCAAGGCGCCGCAAAAGATCTGGAAGAAGCGTTCCGCTGCGATGGCTCGCTCGCTGGCGAAGCCGCCAAGGGCGATACCCGCCGCGCTATCCGCGCGATGCAGCTCGAAGCCGAGATTCGCGCGGATCCCGAGAAGCGAGCCGACCGTTTCGTAGAGGACTGGCGCAAGCTCGATCAACGGCGCCACACTGCTTATGCGCAGGGCGACTATGACGCCTATCACGC
>NZ_MKRR01000005.1:272-454 GCF_001897045.1 Sphingomonas sp. 66-10 | reverse complement strand
GTCGCGACCGCCGCGATCTCGGTCTCGATTTCGAAATGTCGCCGCACCGGAAGCTTTCACACGATCTCGCATCCAGCATCGGACACGAGCTGGGCCGGGGATTGGGGATGAGCCGCTAACCACAGAAAGGAGCAGATACGATGGAAAACACACATACCTCGCGCACCCGCGGCCCGGCAGAA
>NZ_MKRR01000005.1:0-247 GCF_001897045.1 Sphingomonas sp. 66-10 | reverse complement strand
TATCGCTGCTGGTCCGCGCGATCCAGGGGCTGACTGCCGAGCGCGAGAAAATACCCGATTACAGCGAAACCCTTGGGGAAATGGATGGACGGCTCCTCAGAATCGCGCAAAACATTGCCCTGATCGAAAAGCATCCAGCGATGAAGCTTACGCCGGAGGTGATGAGCGAGCAGATCGCAGCGGCAGCGAGTGCCGCGCGCGAAACCGATCGGGTGACCATCAGGAAATCGCAGGAGCTCCACCAACA
>NZ_MKRR01000004.1:16634-34078 GCF_001897045.1 Sphingomonas sp. 66-10 | reverse complement strand
CACCCCCAGCCCCTCCCTTCACCAGGGAGGGGAGGAGGAAGGGGAAGGGCGTTACCCCTCGCGCACCCGCAGTGCCTTCAGCCCCTCGCGCATCGCATCGGGGAGCGGCTCGCCGGCCGGGGCGGTCATCACGATCACCGTGTCGCAGGTCGCGATCGCTACGCCGTTCTGGAACATCGCCGCCAGCATCTCCCAGCTGCGATTGCCGATCTTGCCGATGCCGATCGCAATCTCGACCGGAGCGGGAAAGCTGCCCTCGGCGAGATAGTTGATCTCGTTGCGCGCGACGACCGCGCGGAAGTCCTTACCGCGTTGGGCGTCGCCGATAGTGTGGTTCATCCGCACCCGCACCGTCTCGAACAGCGCCGCGAAAGCCACATTGTTGAGATGCCCGTTGGGATCGAGATCCTGATAGCGCGTCTGGATCTCCTCGCGCTTCGGGTAGCTGTCCGGCGAGAGGCGCCAGGCGGCGGGGCGGGGCATATCGGGGCTGCCTTTCGTTAAGGGGCGGGGGCCGACGCGGGAGTTAATCCCGCGTCGTCGGACGGGTTCGCTGCGCGACCCGCCGGCCGGCCTTGCTGGTCTCGCGGATAGCCTTGCTATCCGCGTGCCAGCTGCGGCTTACCGTGGCGCCATGCGAATGGCGCCGTCGAGCCGCACATCCTCGCCGTTGAAATAGCCGTTCTCGATCATCAGCGTCGCGAGCGCGGCATATTCCGCCGGGTCGCCGAGCCGCTTCGGGAACGGGACCGAGGCGGCCAGCGCGTCCTTCACATTCTGCGGCGCGGCGGCGAGCAGTGGGGTGTTGAAGATCCCCGGCAGGATCGTGTTGACCCGGATGCCCTCGCCCATCAGGTCACGCGCGATCGGCAGCGTCATGCCGACGACGCCGCCCTTCGACGCCGAATAGGCCGCCTGGCCCATCTGCCCGTCTTCCGCCGCGACCGAGGCGGTGTTGACGATCGCGCCGCGCTCGCCATCCGCCAGCGGGTCGAGCGTCAGCATCCCGGCAGCCGATTTGGCGATGCAGCGGAACGTGCCGACGAGGTTGATCTGGATGATCCAGTTGAAGGCGTCGAGCGGGAAGTGCTTGATCGAGCCGTCTTCCTTGCTGCGGCTCGCGGTCTTGATCGCGTTGCCGGTGCCGGCGCAATTGACCAGCACGCGCTCCTGACCGATCGCCGCGCGCGCCTTGGCGAAGCCCTCGTCGACCGACGCGTCGTCGGTGACGTTGACCTTGCAATAGACCCCGCCGAGTTCCTGCGCGATCGCCTCGCCCTTCTCCTCCTGCAAGTCGAAGATCGCGACCTTCACCCCCTTGGAGGCGAGCAGCCGCGCGGTCGCCGCGCCGAGGCCGGAGGCGCCGCCGGTGACGACGGCCGAGATCGTATTGTCGAGCTTCATTGGAAATCCTCTCTAGTCAAAGGAGTGAATCAGAATCCGATCCCCGTCATGCCGGGCTCGACCCGGCATCCAAAGCCACAGGAGCCATCGTCCGCGGCTCTGGATGCCGGATCAAGTCCGGCATGACGGCAAAAAGGGTGGCGTCAGGCGGTCTGCCAGTCGCAATTCTCGATGATCGTGACATTGGCGACCCCGCCGCCCTCGCACATCGTCTGCAGGCCATAACGCCCGCCGCGCCGGCGAAGTTCGTGGACCAGGGTGGCCATCAGCTTGGTGCCCGAGGCGCCGAGCGGATGGCCGAGCGCGATCGCGCCGCCGTTGACGTTGAGCCGCTCGGGCTTGGCGCCAGTATGCTTGAGCCATGCCATCGGCACCGAGGCGAACGCCTCATTGACTTCGTAGAGGTCGATATCGTCGATCGACAGCCCGGCCTTCTTGAGCGCCTTGTCGGTGGCGAACAGCGGCTCCTCGAGCATCACCACCGGATCGCCCGCGGTGACGGTGAGGTTGACGATCCGCGCCATCGGCTTGAGATTGTATTTCTTGAGCGCTTCGGCGCTGACGATCAGCACCGCGCTGGCGCCGTCGCAGATCTGGCTGGCCGAGGCCGCGGTCAGCGCGCCGCCCTCGGCGAGCAATTTAACCCCGGCCATGCCTTCGGGTGAGGCGTCGTAGCGAATGCCCTCGTCGGCGTTATGGACTTCCTTGCCCTCAGGGGTCTCGATCTCGATCGCGACAATCTCGTCGCGGAACTTGCCCGCCTGGGTCGCCGCGACCGCCTTGCGGTGGCTGCCGAGCGAGAATTCGTCGAGCACCTCGCGCGAGAAGCCGTGTTTCTTGGCGATCATCTCCGCGCCGGCGAACTGGTTGAAGACGATGCCGGGATATTTCTCTTCCAGCCCCGGCGACTTGGCCTTGCCGAGCCCCGCATCGTAGAACAATTTGAAGGTCGACCCCATCGGCACCCGCGTCATGCTCTCGACGCCGGCGGCGATCACCACATCCTGCGTGCCCGACATCACCGCCTGCGCGGCGAATTGCATCGCCTGCTGCGAGGAGCCGCACTGGCGGTCGATCGTCACCGCGGGGGTGCTTTCGGGTAGCTTGGAGGCGAGCACGGCGTTGCGGCCGACCTGTCCGGCCTGTTCGCCGCCCTGGCTGACGCAGCCCATGATCACGTCGTCGATCGCATCGGCGGGGACGCCCGAGCGCTCGACCAATGCATCCAGCACCTTGGCGGCGAGATCCACCGGGTGCCAGCCGGCAAGCCTGCCGCCCCGCCGTCCTCCGGCCGTCCGCACCGCTTCGACGATATACGCCTCAGGCATCTTCCGACTCTCCATAACAGATGTTATCCCACAATCCGCATTTGGCGCGAATTGACGTAAACGGCAAGGGGTGGAGACGTAAATGGAGGTAAGCGCAGCGGTGGAAGCGCGGCGATCGGTGCGGGGGTTTCTCGACACGCCGGTCGAGCCGGCGCTGCTGAGGGCGCTGGCGCTCAAGGCGGCGCGCGCGGCGACCGGGGGCAATCTCCAGCCGTGGCACGTCGATATCGTCCACGGCGCCTCCATGCAGCGGCTCAAGGAGATCATGCGCGGCAAGATCGAGCGGCGCGAAAGCGAGACGCCGGGCTATGATATCTACCCGCGCGAGATGCCCGAGGCGATGAAGCAGCGTCGCTTCGAGATCGGCGAGATCCTTTACGGCCATCTTGGCATCCCGCGCGAGGACCGGCGCGCGCGAGCGATCTGGTTCGCGCGCAACTTCCAGTTCTTCGGCGCGCCGGCGGCCTATTTCGTCACAGTCGATCGCCGCATGGGGCCACCGCAATGGGCGGACCTCGGCATGTATCTGCAGAATCTGATGCTGCTCGCGATCGAGGCGGGGCTGGCGACCTGCCCGCAGGAATGCTGGGCGGTCTATCCGCAGACGGTCGAGGCGTTCCTCGGGACGCCGCCGGAGCGGATGCTGTTCTGCGGCGTGGCGATCGGGTTCGAAGATGCGGAGGAGCCCGCCAACCGCGCACGCAGCCCGCGTGCGGCGGAGGCGGAGTGGTTGAGCGAATTTAGCTGAGGGTCGGAGCAGTCAGAGCAACCACCCCGGCGAAGGCCGGGGTCCAGTTACAAGCCGCCCGATGCTGGACCCCGGCCTTCGCCGGGGTGGAACGAAATAGGAAAGCTATCGCGAAACCTCCCTGTGCTCCCGCGAAGGCGGGGACACAAATGGTTCGGCGTTCGCTCGGGTTTTGGGTGAAGCCTCAGGCGCCCGTCGCCGCCTTCGGTCCTCGCCCACGCCCACGATTGCGCCCGCCGCGGCGGCTGGCGTTGGAATAATCGCGCGTCGCGACCGGATGATGCGACGCCTTGGGCCGCGCGGGCGGACGGGCGCCGCGCGGGCGATCCTCGCGCGGGGCGGGATCGGGGCCGTGCGCGCGCACGCGGCTCGCCTTGAGCGCCTCGGCGCGCTTCATGAAATCGGCGGGGAGCGCGCGCACCGGCACGCGCTGCCGCGTCAGTTTCTCGATATCGCGCAGGTAAGGCCGCTCATCCTCGGCGCAGAAGGAGATCGCGACGCCGCTCGCCCCGGCGCGCGCGGTGCGGCCGATGCGGTGGACATATTGCTCGGGGACGTTGGGCAGTTCGAAGTTGAACACATGGCTCACCCCCGAAATGTCGATCCCGCGCGCGGCGATATCGGTCGCGACGAGGATCTTCACCTCGCCCGACTTGAACGCCGCCAGCGCTCGCTCGCGCTGACCCTGGCTCTTGTTGCCGTGGATCGCATGCGCCGCGATGCCGTTGCCGCCGAGCAGTCGGACGACGCGATCGGCGCCGTGCTTGGTGCGGGTGAACACCAAGGCGCGGTCGATCGGCTCCTCCGACAGCATGATCGTCAGTAACGCCTGCTTTTCCTGCTGGTTGACGTGGGTGACATATTGATCGACGCGCTCGGCGGTGGTCGCCGCGGGGACGACCGACACGGTCTCCGGCTCGTGGAGGAACTGGCTCGCCAGCTGACGGATCGATTCCGGCATGGTGGCGGAGAAAAACAACGTCTGGCGGCGACGCGGCACCATCCGCACGATGCGGCGCAGCGCGTGGATGAAGCCCAGATCGAGCATCTGGTCGGCCTCGTCGAGCACGAGGATCTCGAGCATCGAGAGGTTGCAGAAGCCCTGTTCGACCAGGTCGATCAGCCGGCCCGGGGTGGCGACGAGGATGTCGACGCCGCGCATCAGGTCGTGCTTGTTCTTGTTGATGCTGGTGCCGCCGAACACGGTGGCGACCGACAGCCGCGAGTTGCGGCCATAGCCGCGCGCATTCTCCGCGATCTGGCTCGCGAGCTCGCGCGTCGGCGCGAGGACGAGCATACGGCAATGCGTCGGCAGCAATTTCTTGTGCGATTCAGCGAGCCGCTGGATCGACGGCAGTACGAAGGCCGCGGTCTTGCCGGTGCCGGTCTGCGCGATGCCGAGCAGGTCGCGGCCGGTCAGCACGATCGGAATCGCGTCGCGCTGGATCGGGGTGGGGGTCTCATAGCCCTTGGCGTCGAGCGCGCGTACCAGCGCGTCGGTCAGGCCGAGATCGGAAAAGGTCATGGAATGAAATACCTAAAAGATGCCGGGCCGCGCGCCAAAAGACAGGCGCGCGGGGGCGGGGAAGATTGACGCCCCGCGTGACTTGGGATGCCCGAACGACGATCGAGGCGGAGCCGGGGCCGGCGAGCGGCCCGATCACGCTGCGTTTTTGAACGCCTCGAACGGGGTGCAGATGAGGGGAAAGGGTTGAAAAGTCAAGTATGGGGTGGGCGGGGCTTTCGCTCACCCGCCCCGTCATTCCCGCCTTCGCGGGAATGACGGAGGTTTGGGGAAGGGCGGCAGCAACCTCTCAATGGCAAGCAACGCCGCCGGCAAAGCCGTCGGCCGGATCGGGCGCGTGAGCCGCGCCCGTCCGCCGTCCGCGCAAGCTGTTCGCGCGTTGCGCGACCGGTGCGGACGTAGCCGCGCCTACAGCTTGCGACCAATAACCTCCTTCATGATCTCATTGGTCCCGCCATAAATCCGGCTGACCCGCGCCCCGCGCCACATCCGCGCGATCGGATATTCGTTCATATACCCCGCCCCGCCGTGGAGCTGGAGGCATTTGTCCATCACTTCCCACTGCAGGTCGGTGTGCCACAGCTTGGCCGCCGCGCCTTCCTCATTGGTCAGTTCGCCCTTCAGGTGACGTGCGATCGCCCAGTCGAGGTGCGCCCAGCCCACCTGCAGCTTCGCCTTGAGATCGGCGAGGACGAATTTGGTGTTCTGGAAATCGAACACCGTGCCCTTGAACGCCTTGCGATCCTTGGTGAAGGCGATCGTATCGTCGAGCGCCTTCTGCGCCGAGGCCTGGCATGATACCGCGATCGACAGCCGCTCCTGCGGCAACTGGCTCATCAGATAGATGAACCCCATGCCCTCTTCGCCAAGGCAATTGGTGATCGGCACGCGCACGTCGTCGAAGAACAATTCCGACGTGTCGGCGGCGTCCTGCCCGATCTTGTCGAGCTTGCGGCCCTTGCGGAAACCCTCGCGGTCACTCTCGACGAGGATGATCGACATCCCCTTCCACGCCGGCTGCGCATCGGGGTCGGTCTTGGCGACGACCAACGTCAGATCGGTGTTCTGGCCGTTGGTGATATAGGTCTTGGAGCCGTTGATGACATAGTGGTTGCCATCCTTGCGCGCGGTGGTGCGGATCGACTGGAGATCGCTGCCGGTGCCCGGCTCGGTCATCGCGATTGCGGTGATCACGTCGCCCGAGACCATCTTGGGCAGCCATTCCTTCTTCTGCTCTTCCGAGCCATAGGTCTCCATATAGCCCGCGACGATATCGGACTGGAGCGAGAAGCCCGCCGGCACCCCGGCATAGGCCATTTCCTCGTCGACGATCGCATTATAGCCGAAATCGAGCCCGAGCCCGCCATAAGCCTCGGGCGCGGTGGGGCACAGCATCCCGATCTCGCCCGCCTTCTGCCAGAAGGATTTGGGGACGAGCCGCTCCTCCTCCCATTTGTCGACATTGGGCACGCCTTCCTTGGCGAGGAAGCTGCGCACCGTCTGGCGGAACGCCTCATGATCCTCGTTATAGGCGAAACGGCCGGCGACGGTATCGAGCGACATGGTGGGAACCCTTCGATCTGCAAAACTCTCCGCGCGCCTTGTCGCGGCGGCGTGGCGGGGGGTCAAGTAACTTTTGTTATGGCGATCGATCGCGGCTTGCGCGGCGGCGTGCAGCGGCCCACGCTCTCGACTCCGCGGGCCAAGTACGGCACAGCGCCGGCAAAGGAGATCGTAACAAATGAAACTTGCTAGCCTGAAGCATGCCAGCCCGCGTGAGGGCCGTGACGGAAAGCTCGTCGTCGTTTCCGACGATCTCGCCTGGTATGCCGATGCCGGGCATATCTGTCCGACGCTGCAGGCGGCGCTCGACGATTGGGATCATGTCGCGCCGGCGCTAGCCTTGCTCGCGACCGATCTGGAGCATCAGGCGATCCCGCGCGAACGTTTCCACGAGCATGACGCCGCCGCGCCGCTGCCGCGCGCCTATCAATGGGCTGACGGATCGGCCTATGTGAACCATGTCGCGCTGGTGCGGCAGGCGCGCGGGGCGGAGATGCCGGAGAGCTTCTGGCACGATCCCTTGATGTATCAGGGCGGGTCGGACGGTTTCCTCGGCCCGCGCGACGCGATCCCGCTCGCCGACGAGGCATGGGGCTGCGATCTCGAGGCGGAGGTGGTGGTGGTCACCGGCGACCTGCCGCTCGGCGCGACGCGGGAGCAAGCGCTGGCGGCGATCCGGCTGATCGGGCTGACCAACGACGTGTCGCTGCGCAACCTGATCCCGGGCGAGCTGGCCAAGGGTTTCGGCTTCTTTCAATCCAAGCCGGCGTCGGCATTCTCGCCGGTGTTCGTGACGCCCGACGCGCTCGGGGACTGGTGGCGCGACGGCAAATTGCACCGCAAGCTGATGGTCGACGTCAACGGCGCGGCGTTCGGCCGGGTCGAGGCGGGGGTCGACATGACCTTCGATTTCGGCGCGCTGATCGCGCATGCCGCGAAGACCCGCGCGCTCGGGGCGGGAACGATCATCGGCTCGGGCACGGTTTCCAACCGCGATGCGGATGGCGGGCCGGGCAAGCCGATCGCGCAAGGCGGGGTGGGCTATTGCTGCCTCGCCGAGGTGCGCACGGTCGAGACGATCCTGTCGGGCAAGCCCTCGACCCCGTTCCTCAAGCGCGGCGACACCGTGCGGATCTGGATGGAGGATGATCGACATCACCCGATCTTCGGGGTGATCGAACAGACGGTCGGCGCGTAATTGGGCGCGTCTCGCGTGCAGGTGGCCGGCGCATGACTACGAATTAACTGGGATTTTACTTCCCGTAAGGGCAATGTTGCGTCGCGCGTCGGCCAAATCCCACGGTGGGCGCGGACGATAGAAAACAAAGACGGAGATGAGTGATCATGAAAAAGATCGTCCTTCTCGGAGCGCTCGCGTTGGGGATGTTGACCGCGGGTACCGCGTCAGCCCAGGACGCTGCCGCACCGGCGGCGGAATATCCGCGTTGCTCGGCATCGGTGCGCGACAATTGCGTGCAGGGCGCCCGGGTGGAGTCTCATGCGCGCCATCACGCCGCGACCCGGCATCATGCGTCGAAGAAGCATCATGCGACGAAACGGCATCACGCCAAAAAGCATCATGCCGCGAAGAAGCATCACGCGGTGAAACGGCACCATCATGCGGTGAAGAAGCACCACAAGAAGGCGGCCTGAGCGGGTGACGGCCCCGGCGATCGCCGGGGCCGCTCTGCTTGGGGATGCGATGCGCGAAGATATCAACCGTTCGCCCTGAGCCTGTCGAAGGGCATCCTCACCTCACCAGCTACGGGACGCCCTTCGACAAGCTCAGGGCGAACGGGGATAGGTGGCCCGGTTCAATATCCCGATCGCTAATGGAAATCGTGGCTGCGGATCGGGATTACGCCGCCGCCATCATTGAAATGATAATCCGACCGCGGCCGCGGGCGCCATTCTTCTGCGTCGCGATCGAAGCCGTGATCCGGGCCGCTCGGCGTCGCACCGCGCGGGGCCAGCTTGGGTAGATCGATATCGCCGACCTGCCGCAGCAACCAGGTGAGATCGGTGACCTGTTCGGTCACGACATGGATCACGATCCCTTCCTTCTGCACCCGCCCCCTGATCGACACCATCGCCGATGACATGACGATGCGGCGATGCGCCTCGAACCGGTCGGGCCACAAGATGCCGTTGGCGATCCCGCTTTCGTCCTCGATCGTCAGGAACAGCACGCCCTTCGCGCTGCCCGGCCGCTGGCGGACGAGGATCAGCCCCGCGACCTCGACCATCCGTCCGTCAGGGATCGTCGCCAGATCGGCGCAGGGCACGATCCGCCGCCGGGTCAATTCGCCGCGCAGGAAGGAGAGGGGATGCGGGCGCAGCGACAGCTGGGTGGCGCGATAATCCTCCACCACCTCGCGCCCCGCGGCGAGCGCCTTCAGATGGACCGGGGTTTCGTGCGTTTCGAGTCCCGCGAGCAGCGGCAGCGGCTTTTCGCCCAGCCCGCGGATCGCCCATAACGCCTGCCGCCGGTCGACGCCGAGCCCGGCAAAGGCATCGGCCTTGGCCAGCCGCTCCAGCGCGGCGAGCGGCACCCCGGCACGGCGCCACACATCCTCGACCGAGGTGAAGGCGCGCGCGGCGCGGGCGGTGACGATCTTGCCGGCCTGTTCGGCCGACAGCCCGGCGACGATGCGTAGCCCGAGCCGGAGGGGGAATATGTTGCGCCTTATTCCCCGTTCGGGCCGAGCTTGTCGAAGCCCTGCGCTTTCCTCTTCGGAAGAAGGGCAGCCCTCCGACAAGCTCAAGGCGAACGGAGTAGGCGGCTCCGCTCCACCGCCGTCTTCAAGGATCGTATCCCATTCGCTGCGCATCACGCACACCGGACGCACCTCGACCCCGTGCGCGCGCGCGTCGCGGACGATCTGCGCGGGGGCGTAGAAACCCATCGGCTGCGCGTTGAGCAACGCCGCGCAGAACACGTCCGGGTGGTGGCATTTCATCCACGACGAAGCGTAGGCGATCTTGGCGAAGCTCGCGGCGTGGCTTTCGGGGAAGCCGTAGCTGCCGAATCCCTCGATCTGCTTGACCAGCCGCTCGGCGAATTCGCGCGTGATGCCCCTTTCGAGCATCCCGTCGATCAGCGGCGCGCGGAATTTGTCGACCCCGCCGTTCGACTTGAACGTCGCCATCGCACGGCGCAGGCGATCGGCCTCGCCCGGGCTGAAACCCGCGCCGACGATCGCCACCTGCATCGCCTGCTCCTGAAACAGCGGCACGCCCAATGTCTTTTCGAGCACCGCTTTCAATGCGTCATTGGGATAGGTGACCTTATCCACCCCGATACGACGCTTGAGATAGGGGTGGACCATCCCGCCCTGAATTGGCCCCGGCCGCACGATCGCGACCTGGATCGCGATGTCGTAGAAATTCACCGGCTTCATCCGCGGCAGCATCGACATTTGTGCGCGGCTTTCGATCTGGAACACCCCCAGGGTATCGGCGCGGCCGATCATCTCGAAGGTCGCCGGATCGTTCTGCTGCATCAGCGGGCTGGCGAGGTTGAGGCGGATGCCCTTGTGCTTGCCGAGGAGATCATAGGCGCGGCGCATGCAGCCCAGCATGCCGAGCCCGAGGATGTCGACCTTCATGAAGCCGAGGAATTCGATGTCGTCCTTTTCCCATTCGATCACATAGCGATCGACCATTGCCGCCGGCTCGATCGGCACCAGTTCGCGCAACGGCGTGCGCGTCAGCACGAACCCGCCGGGATGTTGCGACAAATGACGCGGGGTGCCGATCAACTCGCTCGCCAGCTCGAGCGCAAGCGCCAGTCGCGGTTCGCGCGGATCGAGGCCGAGCGCGGTGACGTGATGCTCGGGCACGCCGTCGTTCGACCAGCCCCACACCTGTCCGGACAGCGCGGCGGTCATATCCTCGGGCAGCCCGAGCGCCTTGCCCACCTCGCGGATCGCGCCGCGCGAGCGAAACCGTGAGACCACCGCGGTGAGGGCGGCATGTTCGTGGCCGTAATGTTCGTAGATCCACTGGATCACCTCTTCGCGCCGCTCATGCTCGAAATCGACATCGATATCGGGCGGCTCGTGGCGTTCCTCGGAGATGAAGCGTTCGAACAGCAATTTATGCTCGATCGGATCGATCGAGGTGATTCCCAAAGCGAAGCAAATCACCGAATTGGCCGCGCTGCCGCGCCCCTGGCAGACGATCTCCTGGCTGCGCGCATATTGGACGATCGAATTGACCGTCAGGAAATAGGGCGCATAGCCCATTTTCTCGACCAGCCTCAGTTCGTGCTCGAGCAATTTGCGGTGCGCATCGGAGGGGTTCGGTCCGAATTTCTGCCTCAGGCCGTTCCACGCCAGCGTCGCCAGCGCCTCCTGCGCGCTCTTGCCGGGGATGACGATCTCGTCAGGATATTGATAGGTCAGGTCGCGCAGCGAGAAACGGCAGCGCTCGACCACCGCTTCCACCGCCCCCAGCGCGCGCGGGTGATCGCGGAAGCGGCGCGCCATTTCGTCGGGCGGCAGCAAATGGCGGTCGGCGTGGCGCTCGCGGCGGAAGCCCAAGGCGTCGATCGTCGTCTTCTCGCGGATCGCGGTGACGACATCCTGCAGCATCCGTCGCGACGGGTGGTGATAGAGCACGTCGCCGGTGGCGAGCGGGGTCAGCCCGTGCGCCTCGGCCGCCAACGCAGTCTCGTGGAGCCGCAGCGCATCCCCCGGCCGGCGATGATGCGTGAGGCAGACATGCCCGCGCCCGTTCGCGCCGAACAGATCGGCCATCCAGCGCAGCGCACGCGCGTCGGGGACATGATCGGCGACCAGCGCCGCGACCAGCCCGTCGGCACGCGCGGCGAGATCCTCCCAATGCAGGAAGCATTTGCCCTTTTCGCCGCGTTGCGCGTCGGCGCGCGCCTTGCCGATGCCGAGCAGGCTGGTGAGCCGGCTCCACGCGGCGCGATCCTCCGGCCAGACCAGCAGCGAATCGCCGCTGACCAGATCGAGCCGGCAACCGGGGATCGCGCGTACATCGATGCCGGTGTCCTCGCGCACATGCTCGCTGGCGCGGAGCGCGCGGACCGTCCCGGCGACCGAATTGCGATCGACGATGCCCAGCGCGGGCATGCCGAGCAACGCCGCGGTGGCGACCAATTGCTCGCACGACGAGGCGCCGCGCAGGAACGAATAATGCGTCGTGACCTGAAGTTCGCTGTAGGTCATCGTCGGTCACGCCGCTTCCAACGCATCCACCCCGCCCCGCGCCTGGGTGGAAAAGAAAGGTGGATGACCTCTCATCCGAACGTCCCGTGGATGAACCAGCTGAGATCGCCGGTTTCGGGCTGCACCCCGTCGCCGCGGCGGAACAGCCAGAAGCGGCGTCCTTCCTCATCCTCGACGCGGAAATAATCGCGCACCGCATCGCGCTCGGCGCCGCGCCGCCACCATTCGCCGGTGATCCGTTCGGGTCCGTCGCCGCGCACCACCTGATGCCGCTCGCCGCGCCAGGTGAAGCGGCGCGGCGGCTGATCGGGCAATTCGGCGACGACGTGATCGAGCGGCTCGGGTCGCGCGAGCAGCCGCGCCGGACGCGGCCAGCGCGGGTGCCACGGATGATCGGCGGGGCGCTGATCGAGCTGGCGCACATCGTCGAGCTTGAGCCGCAACGCATCGTCGGCGGGTGGGTCGAGCGGCGGGATCGCGGCGACGGCGCGTTCGGGAACGTCGCTCTCCACCGGCCGATGCCGCCACAGCCGCGCATGGCCGATGCGATTGGCGAGCGCATCGACCAGCGGGGCGAGATCGGGAGTGCTATCCTCCGCCAACGCTGCGCCCAGCGCCTGCGCGCCGAGCGGTTCGGCGCGGCGGACGTGGAGCGTCAGCGCCTCGATGCCGTAGCCGGGGTCGATCTCCTCGATGCGCCGCGCGATCAGCCGCTGGATATGCCGCGCATCGCGTGTCGCGCGGGCGAAGCCGATCCGCAGCCCCTGCGCCTGATGATCGACCCGCCCGGCGACGAACAGCAAGGCGCGCGCGCCGAGCCCGGCTCGGGCGAGTTCGGTGGCGAGATCGCGCGTCAGCCCCTCGAGCCAATGAGTGATCGCCTCGGCGGTGGCGATCGGCTCGGCGAAGCGGCGTTCGACGCTGATCGGCTGATCGGGAACGATCGGGATCAGCGGCTCGGCAAGCGCGCCGGTCGCCTGATCGAGCCGCCGCACGATCGCCGCGCCGAACCGTCGCACCAGCGGCGCGCGCGGCATCGCCAGCAACTCGCCGATCGTGGCGATGCCGAAGCGTTCGAGCAGTTCGAGCGCGTCGCCGTCGAGCCGCAGCGCCGCGACCGGGAGGGGGGCGAGCGCGGTGCGGTGGGTGGCGGGGGGAATTATCGAAATACAAGCATATGATCCGTTCGCCCTGAGCTTGTCGAAGGGCGTCCTGCCGTTCGAGAGTCGGGGCCGCCCTTCGACAAGCTCAGGGCGAACGGGGGAGTTTAAGGCATCGCGCGCACCATAGGATGCGTCACCCCGGGCTTGTCCCGGGGTCCACCGAGAGCCAAGCCAAACGGCATGAGCTTCTTGCTCAGCCCCTGATGCCCGGTGGACTCCGGGACAAGCCCGGGGTGACGGGGGGACGGGGGACAAGTGATCCCGTATTAATGCATCGCCGTACCGCGCCAGCGCCCAGGCCGCGCCGACCGTATCCGCGATCGCGATCCGCGCGCCGAACCCCAATCGCGCGAGCAGCCGGACGAGCTGTCGTGCCATCCGTTCCTCGCCGCCGTGGAGATGCGCCACCCCGGTCAGATCGAGCATCAGCCCGTCCGCATCGGTTATCGCGACATGCGGCGACCAGCGCCGTGCGAGGGCCTCGGCCAGCCGCGTCAGATCGGCGTGGTCGCCCGCCGGATCGGCATCGCGCACGTCGAGCGAGGGGACCGAAGCGCGCGCCTGGGTCAGCGCCATCCCCGGTGCGATTCCCAAAGCCGCGGCGGCAGGCGAAGCGGCGGCGATCTCGACGCGATTGGCGCTGCGTTGCACGGTGACGAGCGGCGGCGCGGCATGCGCCATCGTCGGCCGCGCGGCGACGCGCTCGCCCTTTGCCCAGCGCGCGCCGGGGCGCCAGCCGGTGATGCGTTCGGCGGGGCGGGGCGGGGGTGCAGCAGGAACCGGCGGCGCGTCAGGCGGCGGCAGCGTGCGGCGCTCGGCCCTGACGACGCGGTCGATCGACCAATGCGGCAGGTAGAGCGAGGCGACCCGTTTCATCCACGGCCTCCACGTTCAGATCGAAAGGATCGCCGCCGCGCTGGCGGACGAGCGACAGATGCCAGCGCGCCCGCCCGATGCCCCCTGCCAGCCCGCGCGTCGGGAGCGGGGCGGAAGGCGCGGCGGCGACGCGCCAGCGGGTCACCGCGGCCGACGGCACCGCCAGCGGGTCGCCGCCTTCACGCGCGTGGCGTTTCATCAGCAGCGCGATCGTCCGCCCGCCCTCCGCCGCGAGTTGCAGCCGGCGGGTCGAGGCCATCGCCGCGCGGCGCGCCTCGCCGACCACCGCGCCGAGCCCGCGGTGGCGGATGCCTTCCTCCATCAGCGCGAGCAATTCGGCATCGTCGCGCGCCTCGGCATAGATCACGCGTTCGGGCGACAGCCCCGCCTGATAGAGGCCGGGAGCGAACAGATCGCGTCGCCGCACCACCCACAAGACCGGCCCCCAGGCGCGCGCGGCGATCCCGGCGAGCAGCAATGTGGCGCAGGCATCGTCGGCGAGGTCGGGGGTGGCCGGCGCGATCTCGTGCAGCGCATCGAGCCTGAGCCCACCCGCCGCCAGCCGCGTATCGATCTCGCCGATGCCGAACGGCAACGTCTCGCGCCGGCGATGCCCGTCGCCCTCGATCGCGCGCAACGTATCGCGAAGCTTGGCAATGACGGCGGAGGTTGGCACGGGGGTACGACTCGTAGCGGGGTTTCGTTCCTATTTTGTTCTCATCGCTTTGTTGAGTCAATCGGGAGGGCGTCGTTCTGTTCGCAACATTCCCCGTCATTCCCGCGAAGGCGGGAATCCATTGACGCTGGCCTCGCGACTTATCCGATGGACCCGCCAGAATAGATTCCCGCCTGCGCGGGAATGACGGGGGAATATGACCGATCGCATGACAATTTCGTCATGTTGCTGACAGTGCGGTTAGATCCTGCCGGTGTTAATGCTCGAATCATGCACGGGAGCCGAGCGCCGATTCTGGACACCCCACGCAAACGCTGGCCGTATCGGCTGGCGATCACGGGCGGCGTGCTCGCGGCGGTGCTGATCGGGATATTCTATCGCGCGACCTATTTCGATCGCGATCCTTATGTCCAGGTCGCGGCGACCGCACCGGGACGCGGGATCGCGGCGCTCTATTTCTCCGGCGACATGGGTCTCAACTTCGGGATCGGCGCGACGAGCGCCGATGCGCTGGCCGGCGCGGGCATCTCGGTCACCGGGTTCAACACCCCGGTCGCCTTCCGCACCCGCCGTACCGCCGCCGAAACCAACCGGATCGTCGCCGCGGCGGTGCGCCACGCGCTTGCGGCGTCGCCGGCCGACCGGCTGGTGCTGATCGGCCGGTCGTTCGGCGCGGATGTGCTGGCGGCGTCGCTCCCGGCGCTGCCGGCCGAGCTGCGCCGCCGGATCGCCGCGATCGTGCTGGTGGTGCCGGGGCGCGACGTGTTCTTCCGCACCGATCCCAGCAATATCACCTATCTGGGCACGCCCGACAGCGACGGGCGGCGCGATATCCGCGCGATCACCTGGGCGCCGTTGACCTGCATCCACGGCGCCGATGAAACCGAAAGCGCGTGCGACGGCGCGACTCAATCCAACGCCACCGATGTGGCAATGCCGGGGGGCCATTTCTTGAAATTCGATACCGATGCGATCGTCCGCAACATCATGCTCGCGATCGACCGCGCCACGGGGACGGTGGGCGCAAAACCCTCTCCGTTGGCCCGAACGGGGGTGGGTGCTTCCGGTTTGACGCGGGCGGCGGCATGAGCCGTATGCGCCACCTTGCGGCGATCGCCGTCTGCGCGCTGACCGCGACTCCCGCGGCGGCTGCCTCGCCGTTCGGGGTGTGGAGCAACCCGCGCGGTTCGCTGATGATCCGCACCACCGCGTGCAACGGCGGGCTGTGCGGCGCGATCGTCTGGGCCAACGGCGCCGCAAGGGCCGATGCGCGCGAGGCGGGGGTCGCGCATCTCATCGGCACGCAGTTGCTGCGCAATTACCGTGCAGACGCCAACGGCACCTGGTCGGGGCGGTTCTACGTCCCCGATATGGGGCGCAGCTTCCCCTCGCATCTCAAGCTGGTCGCGCCGGATCGGCTGAAGATTTCGGGCTGCCTCATCAGGCACTATTTCTGCCGCTCGCAGGAGTGGCATCGTCTGCAGTGATGCAGCGCCGCCGACTCGCGATTTCCGAGCTTCTCTCGCATCATCGCCGCTGGTGGATACCGGCGGCGGTGGCGTGCGTCGCCTTGCTTGGCCTCGCCGCGCTGCGCCTCGTGCTCGACGAGGTGCATCTGCGCGACGTGCGCGCGGCGCTCGGCGCGGTCCCGGCGGATCGCATCGCGCTGGCGGCGGCGCTGACCGCGGCGAGCTACACCCTGCTGACGCTCCACGACTGGATCGCGCTGCGCGTGATCGGGCGGCCGCAGCCGTGGCAGGTCGGCGCGACCGCCTCGTTCCTCGGCAATGCGATCAGCTACAATCTCGGGCTGTCGCTGCTCACCGGCAATTCGGCGCGCTATCGCATCTACGGGCAGGCGGGCCTTTCGCTGGCAGAGGCGGTGAAGGTCGGCGCGATCGGCACGCTCGCCTTCTGGCACGGCATCGCCGCGACCGCCGGGGTCGCGTTGCTGATCCAACAGGCACCGCTGCACCTCGCGCATTGGACGCTGGAGACCGGTGCGGCACATGCCTTCGGCCTCGCGCTGCTGGCGATCGCGGTGGTGCCGGTGATCCTGCGCGCCGGGGGCATCCGTCGGATCGGCGCCGACGGCTTCGCCTTGCCTTTGCCCGATGCGCGGCATCTGTTCGCGCTGGTCGCGGTGTCGGTGGTCGACCTGCTGATCGCCTCCTCGGTGCTGTTCGTGCTGGTGCCGGGACTGGAGGCGGACGTCTTTCCCGCTTTCTTCGTCGCTTATGTGCTGGCGATCGTCGTCGCGATATTCGCGCACGTCCCCGGCGGGCTGGGGGTGTTCGAGGCGGTGGTGCTCGCTGCGCTCCCGGCGGACAAACCCGCGGTGTTCGCCGGGCTGCTGCTCTACCGGCTGGTCTATTATCTGCTGCCGCTGTTCGTCGCGGCGAGCGTGCTGGTGCTGCGCGAAGCGAGCGCGTTACGCCGCCCGATCGGCGCGGGGCTCTCGCTGATCGATAAGGTCGGGCGTGCGCTGGCGCCGGGGGCGATCACCCTGCTCGTGTTCGCGGCGGGGTTCATCCTGCTCGTCTCGGGCGCGCTGCCGGGGGTGCGCACCCGGCTGAGCGATCTCGACGCGCTGCTGCCGCTGCCGTTCATTGAGGGGTCGCATCTCGCGGGGAGCCTCGTCGGCACCTTGCTGCTGCTCGTCGCGCCGGCGCTCAACGCACGGCTGCGCAGCGGGTTCGTGATGGCGCGCGTGCTGCTCGTCGCGGGGATCGTCTTCTCGCTGCTCAAGGGGCTCGATTACGAGGAAGCGGGGATGCAGTTCGTCATCCTCGCGATCCTGCAATATGCGCGCCCGGCCTTCTATCGCCGCGGCGGGATCGCCACCGAGCCGCTCGACGGTCGCTGGCTCGCCGCCGCCGCCGCGGCATTGGGGCTGAGCGTCTGGGCCGGCTTCTTCGCTTACAAGCGCGTGCCCTATAGCGACGAATTGTGGTGGCGGTTCG
>NZ_MKRR01000004.1:10861-16588 GCF_001897045.1 Sphingomonas sp. 66-10 | reverse complement strand
CGCCGATCTGCCCGCGGAGGTGGCGAAGACCGCGCTCGCTTATGCCAGTCGCACCGACGCCAATCTCGCCTTCACCGGCGACAAAAGGTTCGTTATCTCGACCGCGCGCGATGCCTTCCTGATGTATCGCGTGCGCGGGCGGACGTGGATCGTGATGGGCGATCCGGTGGGGCCGGAGGCGGCGTGGGGCGAGCTCGTCTGGTCGATCCGCCGCGCCTGCGACGCGGCGCATGGCCGGCTATGCTTCTACCAGATCAGCGCCGACATGCTCCCGCTGACGATCGATATGGGGCTGGAGGCGATGAAATATGGCGAGGAGGCGCATGTCGATCTCGCCGATTTCACGCTGGAGGGGCCGCAGGCGAAGGATTTTCGCGCCGCCCTGCGCCGTGCCACGCGCGAGGGCATGACCTTCGCGGTCGTGCCGCCCGCGGAAGTGCCGGCGATCATGCCCGATCTGCGCGCGGTGTCCGATGCGTGGCTGGTCGATCGACCGGGCGGGGAGAAGCGCTTCAGCCTGGGGCCGTTCGATCCCGATTATCTCGCGCGCTTCCCGGTGGCGGTGGTGCGGCACGGGGAACGGATGCTCGCCTTCGCCAATATCTGGACCAACGGCGCGCCCGACGGCGACGGCGGCGAGATGTCGGTCGATCTGATGCGCTATATTCCCGATGCGCCGGGCGGAACGATGGACATGATGTTCGTGCGGCTGTTCGAATGGGGCCGGGCGCAGGGTTATGCGACCTTCAACCTCGGCATCGCCCCGCTGGCAGGTTTGCCCGAGGACCGGCTGGCGCCGATCTGGGCCAAGATCGGCCGCACCTTGTTCGAGCGCGGCGAGCGACTCTATCGCTTCACCGGGCTGCGCGCGTTCAAGGCCAAGTTTCAGCCGCGCTGGGAGCCGCGCTATATCGCCACCCCCGGCGGGTTGCCGCGGTTGCGCGCACTCGTTGCGCTAGTCGGGGCGGTGAACGACTGATTGTTGCGTAAAAGACGCACCCTGTCGCGCAATTTCAACAATGTGACTCGGTTCGTCGCATCCAATGTTGCGGCGCGGCAAGGTCCGTGATTCATTTATGAACGCGGGGCATCATAGCGTTAAGGGTAGGGTTAACCACCGTAGCGTAAGATAACTTCGCTTGTTGAGTACAGGCTTTGGTACGGGCTGAGGTGGGTCATGAGTGCCAGGATGAAGCCGGCGGAAGGTGCGATGACACTCGCCGAGATGAAAGAGTTCGCTGGCTTTGCCGCGGCGACGCAACGCTACATCCGGCGCAGTCTCGATATAGGTCTTGAGCGCGAGGACGCGATGACGCGCTGGTCGCGCGACGTGGTCGAGGCGGCGAGCATCCGCGCACAGGCCCGGCATTACGAGCGGCTTCCCGAAATCCGTACTTTGGTGCCTGACGATAGCGGGCTCGATCGGGTCGAGGCGTTTCTTGCGCCGCTGATCACGGTCACAGCCTTCGATCTCGGGCAGGGGCGGCTGCCGACTTTCTCCGCCTATCGCTTCCTCTACGAGCGGCTGATCGGGGCGAATGTGCGGCCGTGGCTGCCGGGCGCCTTCTGCGCCGCTGCCGCGCTGCCGCATCTTCACCCGGAATTGCGCCGCAAATTGCTCCAGTCGATCAGCGAGGCGGCGGCGACCGCGTCGGGCTGGTCGTCGCGCCAGCCGGCGTTCTTCCCGCATTGGGTGGAAAAGGTCGAGGCCAGCGCGCTGCCGCACTGAGCAGGAAGGCGCTTTTCCCCCGTTCGCCCTGAGCTTGTCGAAGGGCGTCCCCAACTTGAGGACGCCCTTCGCCAAGCTCAGCGCGAACGGATTCTCTTTCGTGAAAGGCGCTAAGCGCGCATCGCGCCGGACAGTGGCTCCGAGGTCACCGGATAGCCCGCATCGTCGGCGATGCAGAGGTGCTGCTCGCCGCTACGCTCCTCGGTCCAGGGCGTGACGATCCGGATCGGGGTCGCGCGGGCGTGCGCCACCGCGTCGGCGAAATTGTCGAACAGCGCCAGCCGCTCCAGATTGCGCCGCGTCGGGAAGATGATCGCCAGCTTGCCGGCGTCGGCATCGTCGAGCACCGATTGCGCGGTCGCCCAAACCAGCCGGACATTCTCGGTCGCATCGACGGTGGCGCGCGGCGCGTCCGCCGGCAGCTCGGCGAGGTAGAAGCGGGTATCGAACCGCTTCATCCCACGATGCGCCGGCAGCCAGCGCGCCCAGGGTTCGAGCATATCGAGATCGAGCGCGGACCCCGCATCGGCCAAGGCCTCGGCAAAGGGCGTGCCGGCATGCAGCGCGGCGCGCATCGCGGCTAGCGCTTCTGCCGACGGCATCGGTTTCAGCCCGACGGGTACGCCGGTCTCCTCGATCGTCTCGCGGATCGCGGCGATGCGCGAGGCGGTTTCCGCGTCGCCGCCGAGCAGCTCGGCGAGCACATGATCGCCCCCGTCGACGCGTCCGCCGGGGAATACCATCGCCCCGCCGGCAAACGACATTTCCTTGGCGCGCTCGACCATCAGCAATTCGGGCGCCCCGCCGCCCGCCGCGCGGAAGATCACCAGAGTCGCCGCCGGTATCGCGCCATCATGCAGATCGTTGAGATCGTGATCGGTCATGGTCGCTCCGGCTTTTGAATATCGGGTATCATTTGGCGCGCCGCGCATATTGGTCAATGGCGGAATTGCTGCACCAGCCGTGCCGCGGTCTCGCCTGCGCGCAATGCGCCCTCGATCGTCGCCGGCAGCCCGTTCTGCACCCAGTCCCCGGCGAGGAACAGATTGCGCCAGCGCGTCGTCGCGGGCGGGCGCTTGGCATCCTGCGCCGGGGTGGCGGCGAAGGTCGCGCGCTTTTCCTTGACGATCTGCCACGCCGGCATCGCCGCAGTGAAGCCGCAGGCGCGCTGGATATCGCCCCAGAAACGCCGCGCCAGCTCCTCGCGATCGAGGTCGACGATCGCGTCGGCGGCGCTGACCGTCACCGAGAGGCGATCGGGGAAGGCGAACAGCCATTCCGCGGTCCCGCCGATCAGCCCCTGCATAGGCGGCATCCCGTGCGGCGCGGGCAATGCGAAATGCCCGTTGACGATCGCGTGGAACGCATCGGGCGCGGATATCTCGGGCAGCAGCGCGGTCGCCACCCACGACGGAACCGCGAGGATCACCGCCTCGTCCGCCGCCACGGGCTCGGCGCCGTCGCCCCAGTCGAGCGCGCTGACCCGATCGCCCTCGGTGACGATCGCGCGGAGCCGGCGACCGAGCGTCAGCGGCGCCTCACGCGCGGCGAGCCACGCCACCGCCGGGTCGACAAAGGCGGCGGCGAGGCTGGGTTCGGCGATCCGCGGCAGGCTGGCTTGACCGCCCTTCAGCAGAGATTCGCGCAACACCTGCGCGGTCAGCTGCGCCGATCCGCTGGCGGGCGGCGTGTTGAGTACCGCAAGCAGCACCGGCGCGATCAACTTGCGCCACGCCGGGCTGTCGGTGTCGACGCGATCGCCGACGATATCGCGCGGCCCGCCGGTAATCAGCCGCGCAAGCCGCAGATAGTCGAGCGCGCCGGTTCCCGGCACGCGGCGGCCGGGTGAAAAGACCCACCACGGTACGCGGCCCTGATTGATGCGGATCGTCCAGCGGGCGCCGTCGGTCAGGTCGACGAAGGCGAAATCGGCCTGTTCGGGGCCGGCGAGCGGCTGGGTCGCGCCGATCGTCGTGCGGAACCGCGCGACCGCCTCATTCCCGGCGAGCACGAGGTGATTGCCGTTATCGATCGTCAGCCCGAGCTGTCGGTCGTAATAGGAACGGCAGCGCCCGCCCGCCTGCGCCGCGGAATCGGCGATGCGCACCCGCACGCCCGCTTCCGCCAGCCGCACCGCGGCGGACAGCCCGGCGAGTCCGGCGCCGGCGATCGTCGCGCGCGCGAACGTCAACGCGTCACCACCAACCGCGCGACCGTCCACAACAAGGCGGGCTTGCTGACCCGGATGCGCTGGCGCGGCGGCGCCCACCCGACGGTTTCCATCCGCGTCAGCAATTTGGCATAGACCGCTTCCATCAGGCGCGGCGCGAGCAAATGGCCCGCGGGGCGGGCGGCGAGGATCGCGTCGGCGGCGCGATAATGCGCGCGCGCGCGTTCCGCCAACGGGCGCACCGCCTGGTCGATCCGTGGATCGGCGGCGACCGCCTCCGGCGTGGTCGGAGTGATCCCGACGGCATCCAGCGCCTCGATCGGCAGGTAGACGCGGCCGATCGCGGCATCCTCGTCGATATCGCGCAGGATATTGGTGAGCTGGAGCGCGCGGCCGAGATGATGCGCCAGCTCGATGCCCGGCGCGTGCGGCATGCCGAACACGCGCACCGACAGCCGCCCCACCGCCGAGGCGACCCGGTCGCAATAAAGATCCAATTCGTCGATCGTCGGCCAGCGGATATCGCGTGCGACGTCCATCGCCATGCCATCGATCACCGCCTCGAAATCGGCGCGGTCGAGCCCAAAGCGCCGCACCGCTTCGGCGACGATTTGGGCCTGACCCGCGTCGCCGCCGGCATAAAGCGCATCGAGATCGCGGCGCCAGCGATCGAGCGCGGCGGCGCGGCCGGGGCGGTCGCCCTGCTGGTCGTCGGCGATGTCGTCGACCGCGCGGCAGAAGGCGTAGATCGCGTACATCGCCTCGCGCTCGGCCTTGGGCAACAGCCGCATTCCGGCATAGAAGGAACTGCCGCCGGCCTGCGCGGCGGGGTTGGCGGTAACCTCGCTCATGCCGCGCGCCGCAGCAGCGCAGGGACCGCGGCACTGAGCCCGAGCAGCGCGGCTTCGAGCTTGCCGTGGTGGACGCGTTCGCTCAGCGGATCGCGCGTCGCGAGCCGATCGCACAGGCTCACCGCGAGCCGGTGGATCGCGGCGACTTCGGCGGCGAGCCGACGGTCGCGGATCATCGCCGAGAAACCCGCCGACCGGTCAAGCAGATCGCGCGTGCGCTCGACCAGCGCGGTGATGATCGCGCGCAGCGCCGGGGTGGCGCGCGCGCGGGCGAGGTCGGCGAGGTCGATGCCGGTATCAAGCGGGATATAGACCCGGCCGAGCGTGCGATAATCCTTCCCGCAATCCTGCAGGTGGTTGATCACCTGGAGCGCGGCGCAGAGCGCATCATTGGCAGGCCAGGTTTCGCGGCTCTCGCCGTGGACATCGAGCACGAAGCGGCCGACAGGCATCGCGGACAGCCGGCAATAGCCGATAAGATCGTCCCAGTCGGCGCAACGCGCCTCGGTCACGTCGCGGACGAAGGCGTCGAGCAGGTCGTGCGCGTGGATCGGGTCGATCCCCCGCGCCGCCATCACCGCGCCGAGCGCCACCGCCTCGGGCGGGCCGTCGCGGTCGAGCCCGGCACGCATCCGGGCGAGCAGGTCGAGCTTGGTCGCCTGCGTCGCCTGTTCGTTGTCGGCGATATCGTCGGCGGCGCGCGCGAAGCGGTAATAGGCCATCACCGGCGCGCGATGCTCGGGGCGCAAGAGGAAGCTGGCGACGGGGAAATTCTCGTCGTGATGGCCCTTGCCCGAGGCGAGATCGGCTGTGTCTGTCATCGTGCCCCGGCCGCTGCCTGCGCCCGCCCTTTCCACATTCCGCCGCGCCCGCGCGCATGCTGCCACGCCGATAGCAAGGTGCATCCGGCGTAGAAAGCCGCGATCGCCGGCAGCGCGACGCCCCACAAGGGCGAGCGGCGGTAGAAAGCGAGCATC
>NZ_MKRR01000004.1:8054-10830 GCF_001897045.1 Sphingomonas sp. 66-10 | reverse complement strand
ATAGACCACAGCCAGCCCGAGGATCGTCCCCGCCAGCAGCGGCGGCGAATAGCCGAGCTGGGCATAGGCCGAGCGCGCGATCATCGCCGCCATCGCGCCGAAGCCGTCATTGGGGCGGATGCTGCGCGAGCGATCGGTCAGCCCGAGCCAGATGCGCCCCTGCCGCTTGAGCAACGCGCCGAGCGTGCAATCGTCGATCAGCGCGTCGCGGATCGCGGCGATCCCGCCTGCCGCTTCCAGTGCCTCGCGCCGCACCAGCATGCAGCCGCCGGCCGCGCCGCCCGGCCCGGTCGCGCGGTTCATCAGCCCGAACGGATAGAGCAATTGGAAGAAGAAGACGAAGGCCGGGATCAGCATCCGCTCGGCGAGAGTGGCGCAATGCAGCCGTGCCATCAGGCTGACGAGCGCGAGCTTACCCGCCTCGGCGCGGGTGACGAGCATCCGCAACGTATCGGGCGCGTGCTCGATATCGGCGTCGGTGAGCCAGAGATAGGTAGGCGAGGCGCCGGCGCGCTCCACCCCCTGCGCGACCGCCCAGAGCTTGCCGGTCCAGCCGGCGGCGAGGGGTAGGCCCTGCGCCACCTCGACCCGCGGCGACGCGAGCGCGCGGGCGATATCGCCGGTGCCGTCGCTCGACGAATCGTCGACCAGGATGATGCGGAACGCGCCGGGATAATCCTGCGCGGCGAGGCTGCCGAGCGACCGCGCGATCAGCGCCGCCTCGTCGCGTGCCGGGACGACCGCGACGACATCGGGCCAGGACGCCGGGGCGGCGGGCAGGTTGCGCGTGTCGCGCTCGCGCGCCAGCCAGAAGCCGTGCCGCGCGAACACCAGTACCAGCCAGATCGCCAGCGAGAGCCCTGCAATCCAGCTCCAGATCACCGGATCATCCCCGCCTGCCGGAACCACGCCACCGCATCCTCGAGCGCCGCGCGATACGGCCGCGCGCGATAGCCGAGCTCGCCTTCGGCCTTCGCCGAGGAAAAGAACATGCGATATTTCGCCATCCTCAGCGAATCGAGCGTGAGGAAGGGATTGCCGCCGGTCGCCCGCGCGATCTGCTCGTTCGCCCAGGCGAGCGGAAAGAGCGGCGCGCGCGGGATGCGCACCGTCGGCGGCTTGCGCCCGACGATCTCGGCGATCTCTGCCAGCATCTCGCCGAGCATCACATCCTGCCCGCCGAGGATATAGCGTTCGCCGACGCGGCCCTGTTCCAGCGCAAGCACATGCCCCGCCGCGACATCGTCGACATGGACGAGGTTGAGCCCCGAATCGACATAGGCCGGCATCCGCCCGCTCGCCGCCTCGACGATGATCCGCCCGGTCGGGGTAGGCTTGACGTCGCGCGGACCGATCGGGGTGGAGGGCTGGACGATCACCGCCGGCAGCCCTTCGTCGCGGACCAATGCCTCAACCAGCCGCTCGGCCACCACCTTGCTGCGCTTGTAGACGCCGACCGCCTGTTCGGGGGTCGCGGCGCGGGTTTCGTCGGCGGGGCCGTCGTCGCGCGGCCGCAGGGTCGCGACGCTCGACGTATAGACCACGCGTTCGACCCCCGCGGCGAGCGCGGCGCGCATCACCGTTTCGGTGCTGGCGCGATTGTTGCGGACAATCTCCTCGGGGTCGGGCGCCCACAGGCGATAATCGGCGGCGACGTGGAGCAGGTGGCGGACGCCGCGCATCGCCGCCGCGACGCTGGCCGGATCGCGCGCGTCACCCTCGACGAGTTCGCCGGGGAAATCGTGCAGATTGGCGCGGGGGCTGGAAGCGCGGACCAGCCCGCGGACGCGGTGCCCCTCCGCCGCCAGCGCGCGGGCGACCGCCGAGCCGACGAAGCCGGACACGCCGGTCACGAGGGTAAGCGAGGGGGCGGGCGAACTCACGCGGGTGGCTCTAGGGTCGAAAGTCGATCAGGACAATCTGGTGCATTTCTCTCCCCTCCCTGGTGAAGGGAGGGGCCGGGGGTGGGTGGGTATGGGGGGCACCCGAACGATATCCCCGCAGGCCAACCCACCCCTGACCCCTTGTTCAAGGGAGGGGAGGGCGAAAGGATGCTCGGTCTGGCCCCTACCCACGCGAGAACGGGTGGGATAGGGAGCCCGCATGGGGTTCGTGGCGATTATCAATGTGATGGGCTGGGTTTTGCTCGGCCTGAGCGTCCTCGGGACGCTCTATATGATCGCGGCCGCCTTCACGATGCGACGGTTCTTCGCGCACCCGGTCCCCGCCGGCCGGCGTAGCGAGGGCGTGACCTTACTCAAGCCGCTCCACGGCGCCGAGCCGCGCCTTGTCGACAATCTCGCCAGCTTTCTCGAACAGGATCACGACGGCCCGATCCAGCTTTTGTGCGGGGTGCAGCGCGCGGACGATCCCGCGATCGCCGCGGTCGCGGCGCTCAAGGTGCGCTTCCCGCAGGCGCGGATCGATCTGGTGGTCGATCCCACCCCGCACGGCGCCAACGGCAAGGTCGCCAACCTCATCAATCTCGAGCCGCATATCGCGCATGACGTGATCGTGCTGAGCGACAGCGACATGGCGGCACGCCCGGATTATCTCGCCGGGCTGCTCTCCGCGCTCGACCGTCCGGGGGTGGGGGCGGTGACGCTCGCTTATTACGGGCGCGGCGACGGGGGCTTCTGGTCGCGGGTCGGCGCGGCGGGGCTGAGCTGGCAATTCCTTCCCGGCGCGGTGTTCGGCGTGGCGCACCGACTCGCGCGGCCGTGCATGGGGTCGACGATCGCGATGCGGCGCCCGATGCTGGCGGCGATCGGCGGCT
>NZ_MKRR01000004.1:0-8045 GCF_001897045.1 Sphingomonas sp. 66-10 | reverse complement strand
GCCGCGCGCGGCCCATTGGTGACGGTCCCGCCGATGCTCGTCACCCATGCCTCGGCCGAGCGCAATTTCGGCGAATTGTGGCGCCACGAACTGCGCTGGGGGGCGACGGTGCGCGATGTGGTGCCCGGCGCCTATATGCTGGGGGTGATCGGCATGCCGCTGCCGCTCGCCTTGTGCGATATCGTGTGTCAACCGCGCTGGGGGCTGGCGGCGGCCGCCTTTGCGCTGGTGTCGCGGCTTGGCGTGGCCTACGTCGCCGATCGGCGCGCGGGCACGCGCACTGCATCGTTGTGGCTGCTGCCGATACGCGATTGCCTGACGTTCGCGGTATTTGTCGCGAGCCTCGGGGTACGATCGGTTGATTGGCGCGGCGCAACGCTTAAAATGGAGAAACACGGCCGGATCGCGGCCGAACCGGAGATCCCCCTCCCATGACGTTGCGTACACTGTTTATGCAGGCCCCGTCGTTCGACGGTTATGACGGCGGCGCCGGCGCGCGCTACCAGATGAAGCGCGAGGTGCGCAGCTTCTGGTATCCCACCTGGCTGGCGCAGCCCGCGGCGATGGTCGCCGGATCGCGGCTGATCGATGCGCCCGCGCACGACCAGAGCTGGGAAGACATCGCGCATGAGGTGGACGGCAAGGAGCTTGTCATCCTCCACACCTCGACGCCGAGCTTCAATCAGGACATCCGCACCGCCGCGCTGATCAAGGCGCGCAACCCCAAGGCACTGGTCGGCTTCGTCGGCGCCAAGGTCGCGGTCGAGCCTGACAAGAGCCTTGCCGCGAGCGAGCACGTCGATTTCGTCGCGCGCGAGGAATATGATTTCACGATCCTCGACATCGCCGAGGGCAAGCCGCTCGCCGAGGTCGACGGGATCACCTGGCGCGCGCCCGACGGCGCGTTCATCCGCAACAAGGATCGCGCGCCGATCGAGGACATGGACGTCCTTCCGATGGTCTCGCCGGTCTACAAGCGCGACCTGACGATCGAGAAATATTTCGGCGGCTATCTGCGCCACCCCTATGTCAGCTTCTACACCGGGCGCGGGTGCAAGAGCCGCTGCACCTTCTGCCTGTGGCCGCAGACGATCAGCGGGCACAATTACCGCTATCGCTCGGTCCCCAAGGTGATCGAGGAAGTGCAGTACATCCTGAAGGAGATCCCCCAGACCAAGGAGATCTTCTTCGACGACGATACGCTGACCGACAATCACGAGCGCGTCGAGGAACTGGCGCGCGCGCTGGGGGCGCTCGGCTTCGGCAAGCCGGGCTTCCCGGTATCGTGGAGCTGCAACGCCAAGGCCAATGTGCCGCGCAAGACGCTGGAGGTGCTCAAGGCCAACGGGCTGCGGCTGCTGCTCGTCGGCTATGAAAGCGGCAACCAGAAGATCCTGCACAATATCAAGAAGGGGCTGCGCGTCGATGTCGCGCGGCAATTCACCAAGGATTGCCACGAGCTCGGCATCGTGATCCACGGCACCTTCATCCTCGGCCTGCCCGGCGAGACGCTGGAGACGATCGAGGAAACGATCGAATATGCCAAGGAAATCAATCCGCACACGATCCAGGTGTCGCTGGCGGCGCCTTATCCGGGGACCTTTCTCTATAAGCAGGCGACCGAAAACGGCTGGTTCGACGGCAGCGATCATCTGCTGACCGACGGCGGCAACCAGATCGCGCAATTGAGCTATCCGCATTTGCCGGCGAGCGTGATCTTCGACAAGGTCGAGGAATTCTACAAACGCTTCTACTTCCGCCCGCGCAAGATCGGGTCGATCGTCGGCGAGATGCTGCGCGATTTCGACATGATGAAGCGCCGGCTGCGCGAAGGCGTGGAGTTCTTCGACTTCCTGCGGCGGCGCAAGGAAGCGGCGTGATCCTCCGCCCGCCACGTCGTCATCCCCGCGAAGGCGGGGATCCATTCACGCTGAGCTTTGCGATGGAATCGCGCCCGCAGCGTCAATGGATTCCCGCCTGCGCGGGAATGACGGGAGAAGGAACGCGGGTGACCGCAGCGCAAAAGTGAAAAGGCTCGTCGTCACCGCCGACGATTTCGGCGCGTCGATCGAGGTCAACACCGCGGTTGAGCAGGCGCACCGCCACGGCATCCTCACCGCCGCCAGCCTGATGGTCGCGGGCGATGCCGCGGCGGATGCGGTGGCGCGGGCGCGCGTGATGCCGACGCTGGGGGTTGGCCTCCATATCGTGCTGGTCGAGGGGCGGCCGATGCTGCCTCCCGAGCGTTTGCCCGCGCTGGTCGCGCCGGACGGCAATTTCCGCACCGATATGGCGCGGACCGGGGCGCGGATCTTCGCTTCCCCCGCCGCGCGGCGCCAGCTCGCCGCCGAGGTCGAGGCGCAATTCGCCGCCTTTGCCGCGACCGGGCTGCCGCTCGATCACGTCAATGCGCACAAACATTATCACCTGCATCCGACGATCGCGGGGACGATCCTCAGGGTCGGGCGGCGCTTCGGGATGAAGTCGATCCGCGCCCCGATCGAGGATCGCGCCATTCTCAACGCGATCGAGGGCGGCGCATCCGGCCCGCGGATCGAGACGATCTGGGCCAGGCTGGTGCGCCGGCGGATGCGCGCGGTGGGGATGGCCGTGCCCGATAACGTCTTCGGTCTCGCCTGGTCCGGCGCGATGACAGCAGCGCGGGTGCGGGGGTTGCTCGACCATCTCCCCGACGGGCTGAGCGAAATCTACACCCACCCCGCGACCGGCCCTTATCCCGGCGCCGCGCCCGGCTATGATTATCCCGGCGAACTCGCCGCGCTGACCGATGCGCTTGCGCCGTCGCTGATTACGCGCGAGAGGATCGCGCTCGGCCGTTTTGCCGATTTCGCTTGAGGTAAAGTAATGAATCTCGTGCCCGATTGGGGAGAGTTCGACAGCAAGGCGCCGCTCCCGGTCGGGCCGGTGCGGCTCGGCAGCCCCGAGCATCTGATGCTGTTCAGCCGGATGCTGCTCGATACGCACGATCCCTATCGCCCCGCGCTGATCGACTGGCCCGAGCTGGAGCCCGCGACGCGCGACAAGATCGTCTCGCTGCCGATCTGGGATATGGCGGTGCAGACCGAGGGACGCACCGGGCTGTTCGTCAAGACGTTCGGCGAAACGGTGCGCGATCCGCTGCTCAAGTCCGCGGTCGAGATGGACGCGTTCGAGGAGCGCCGCCACAAGGTGGTGCTCGCCGATATGGTGCAATCCTATGGCATCCAGCTCGAGCCCGAACCCGATTATATCAAGCCCAAGGACGCCGAATGGGCCTTCATGCGCTCGGGCTATTCGGAATGTATCGACAGCTTCTTCGGCTTCGGGCTGTTCAAGCTTGCCAAGGATACCGGCTTCTTCCCGCCCGAGCTGATCGACACGTTCGAGCCCGTCATGCGTGAGGAGGGGCGGCATATCCTGTTCTTCGTCAACTGGGTGGCGTGGTGGCGGCGCAACATGCCGTGGTGGCGCCGGCCCTATTTCGAGGCCAAGGTGATCGTGGTGTGGCTGTTCCTGATCTGGGAACGGATCGACATGGCCAAGGGCATGGGCGACAACACCAAGGCGCAGGAGAATAATTTCACCCTCAACGGCTCGAAGGAGCTGGGGGTGGAGGTGACCTTCCCCGAACTCGCCAGCATCTGCCTGTCGGAGAACGATCGCCGGCTGGCACCTTACGACCAGCGGCTGATTCGCCCGCGCTTCGTGCCGGCGATGATGCGGCTCGCGCTCAAATTCATGAAAAAGCCGAAGCCGGCGGGAGCGGCCGCCTGAACGGTTTCGCGCGGGCCGGCCTGCTGCTGGCGACGGTCGCCGGGCTGGCGGTCGCGGTCTGGACCTTCGGCGCGACCGGTTTTGCCGATGTGGTGTCGGTCGCGCGGCGCATCGGCGTTGGCGGGTTCCTGCTGTTCTGCGGCTGGTCGCTCGGCACCTTCGTGCTGCTCGGCGCCGCATGGCTTGCCGCCGCGCCGGGGGAAATGCTGGGGCGGCTTGGGCTATTTTCCTGGGCGCGGATGGTGCGCGAGGCGGTGTCGGACCTGTTGCCCTTCTCGCAGCTCGGCGGGGTGGTGATCGGCGCGCGGACGCTGACCGTCGCGCGTATCCCGATGCCGCGGGTCTACGGCTCTTTGGTGGTCGATATGACGACCGAGATGGCGGCGCAGCTCGCCTACACCTTGTTCGGGCTGGCGCTGATGGCCTCGCTGCTGATCGGCGACGGCGCGGCGGTGGCGCTGCGCGGGCCGATCCTCGGCGGGACGGCGGTGATGGTGACGATCATCCTCGCCTTTTTCGCCGGGCAACGCACCGCGCTCGACCTGACCGCGCGGATCGCGGGGCGTTTCGTCCCGGCGGGGCGCGGCGCGCTGGAAGATATCCGTGCCGAGCTGGCGGGGATTTACGCGCGGCGCGGGCGCGTCGCTCTCGCCTTCGGGTTCAACCTCGCGGCGTGGGTGGCGAGCGGGGCGGGGGCTTGGCTGGTGCTGCGGCTGATGGGGGTGCCGATCTCGCTGCTCGACATGCTGTCGCTCGAAAGCCTGATCTTCACCTTGCGCAGCGTCGCCTTCTTCATTCCCGGCGCATTGGGGGTGCAGGAGGCGGCCTATGCGCTCGCCGGGCCATTGTTCGGCCTGCCGCCGGAGAGCGCGCTGGCCTTGTCGCTGGCGAAGCGCGCGCGCGATCTGGCGATCGGGGTGCCGACGCTGCTCGCGTGGCAGCTCGGTGAGGCGCGTCAGCTCGCGCGGGGTGAGTAATGTGAGCCGTCACCCCGGGGCTTGTGCCGGGGTGAGGGGATTCAATATAATTGATTGTAATATCGATATAATTTTTCGAAATCCAGGATTCGACCCGCCGGTCACTCGTGTGAACTTTGTGAACTTTGCCTGTTTGATCGCATCCCGCTCGATCCTTTCGGCGGCCCCAGCAGCGCGGGTTCGAAGATCAGCGCGCAGATCAGCGTCCAGATCAGCGAGATCATGAGGATTTCGCCCATGCTCGCGGTCCCCGGATGATGCGACAGCCACAGGCTGCCGAACGCGGTGCCGGTGGCGAACGCACTGAACAGCACCGCGCGCGCCAGGCTCGATTGCAGCAGCCCGGTCGCTCCGGCGCGCCATGCCATCACGAAATAGATATGGAAGGCGACCCCGACCCCGAACAGCAGCGGGAAGGCGATGATATTGGCGAAGTTGATCGGCTGCCCGATCAGCACGCAGCTTCCCAGCGTCAGGAAGATCGACAACACCACCGGTGCCAGCGTGAACGCCACCTCGCGCACGTCGCGCAGCACCGCGAACAGCAGCACGCTGACCAGCAGGAAGGCGAGAATCCCGGCGCGGACAAACGCGCCGGCGATCGTCCCCGCCGCCGCCTGCGTGCCGACCGGCAAGCCGGAAATCGCCGGCGTCACCCCGGCCACCGCATCGCGGAAGCGGGTGATGACGCGATTGTCGTTGCTGTCGCCTTTGGGGAAGACCTGCAGCCGCACCCGCCCATCGGGCGCGACCCAGCTACGCACCAGATCGGCGGGCAGATCGGCGCGCGTCACGGGTGCAGCCTGCAACGCGGTGCGGACCTGATCGAGCATCACCCCGAGCGGCTTGGCGAGCGCTGCGTTGAGCGCCGCGCGTTTGGCGGGCGCGGCCTGCGCCAGCTGGTCGAACAATGACGCGAGGCGTTGCGCGTCGCGCGCGCCTTGCGTCTGGTTGCCGGCGGAAATCTCGCGCAGCCGCGCGGCGCTTTGCGTGAGCGCGGCGACCATTTCGGCGTCGCTCGGCGGCGCGGCGATATCGAGCGGGTTGATCGTCACGTCGAGCAGCAGCGCGGCGTCCTGGATCAGCGCCAGCTTGGCCGGCTGATCATCGGGGACGAAGCTATCGAGCGAGACAACATGCGCCACCTCGGGCAGCGCGGCGAGCTTGCGGGTCAGCACCTGCGCTTCGTTCGTACTGCGCGCGAGGACGTCGATCGTGTTCGGGGTGCGATCGGGGTCGCGGGTCAGATCGGCGAGCGCGCGCATCGATGGCGCCTTCGGATCGCGCAGATGGAGCGGGTTGAAGTCGAACGACGCCCAGGGCAGCAACGCGATGCTGACGATCAGTGCCGCGACGAATGCCCAGAGCACCGCGCCGCGGCGACGCTCGAGCAGCCGATCGACCGGCGCGAGCGCGGCGATCCCGACCTCGCCGCGCGGCCGATCGGGGCGGAAGACGATCACCAGAGCGGGGAGCAAGGTCGCGCTCAGCGCCAGCGCGATCACCATCCCGATTCCGGCGATCAGCCCGAGTTCGGCGATGCCGATATAATCGGTCGGCAGGAACGCGCCGAAGCCGAGGAAGATCGCGCCCGCCGCCAGTGTCAGCGGCGCGCCCAGCGCGACCGCCGCCTGCTGCATCGCTGCGTCGGGCGCCGCACCCTCGACGCGTTCGGCATTGTAGCGGACGCACAATTGGATGCCGAAATCGACCCCCAGTCCGACGAACAACGGGATGAAGGCGACCGAGATCACGTTGAACCGCCCGACCGCGAGCAGCCCCGCCGCCATCGTCAGGATCAGCCCGAGCACGATCGTGATCAGGATCGCCGCGACCAGCCGCACCGATCGCGTCGCGAACCAAAGCGTGATCAGCATCGCCGCGAGCATCACCGCACCGACCAGCCCGATATTCTCTTGCAGGCTGGCGAATTCCTGATCCGCCAGCGGCACCTCGCCGGTGAGCTGGACGCGGACGCCGCGCGCCGCATCGAGCCCCAGTGCGCCGGCGGCGGCGTGCACCGCATCGGTCGCCGCCTCGCCGGGCATCAGCGCGCTATGATCGAGCACCGGCTGGACCAGCAAGAGCCGGCGTGTCGGCGGCGCGAGCGCGCCGCCGCTGCTTGCGAACAGTCGCTGCCACGAAAAGGGCGCCGGGTGGCCGCGCAGCGCGCCATCGGTGGCGTCGGCCAGTGCGCGGATCGGCTTGTCGATGCGATCGAGCGACACCTGCCCGGCCGCGACGCCGTCAGCCATCGTCGAGAGCGCGCCGGCGACGCCGCGCAGGCTGGGATCGGCGGCGAGCGGGCCGAGCATCGGCTGCGCCTCGACCAACGCCGCGGTGGCGTCGCGCACCTCCTTTTCGCTGCCGAACAACAGCCCCTGACGCGCGAAATAGTCGCCGCCGTCGGGGCGGGTGACGCGGCGGAAATGCGCCTTGTCCTCAGCGAGCCGCGCTTCAAGCCGCGCGGCGCCGTCTTCGGCGAGTTCGGGGGTCGCGCCGTCGATCATGATCAGCATCGCATCGGTCAGCTGCGGGAAGGCGGCTTCCATCGCGCGTTCCTGCCGCCGCCAGTCGACATCGGGGGAGATCAGCGCAGCGGTGTCGGTGGTCATCGCGAACCGGTCGGCCACGACGACCAGCGCCAGCGCCGCCAGTATCACCGCGCCGACGATCGTCAGCCACGGGCGCCGCACGCTCGCCGCGACAAGGCCGGCCACCGGGGAGCGTTGCATCACCGCGCAGGTGGCCCTTTCGCACCCATGAAATACCGCAGCTGGAAGGCGATCGTATGGCTATGGCCGTTGAAAGCGAATGCCGCTTCGGCGAATTTCGGCGGCCCGAGGCGGATCTTGGCGTCGTTCGAGAAACCGATCCCCTCCTTGGGGATGCCGAACAGCCCGCGGTCGACCTTGCCGTTGCTATTCTCGTCGAGATAGGCCTGCACGGCATAATGGCCCGGCGGCAAATTGCCGATCGTCACCCGCGTGGTGCCGAGCCGCGCGCGCGCATTGCCCGACCAGGGGCAATCCTCCTTGAGGAATTTCGCCTCCGGGCAGACATCGACCTGCACCAGCCCGGTCGCCGCGCGGACGTTGCCGACGTCGACGGTCAAGACGCCGCGCGCCGGTTCGGACGGCGCAGCGGCGGAAAGCAGGAACAAGGCAACCGGGGCAAGCAGCAATGGCTTCATGAACGCAGACGTTCCTCGACCGCGCCGGTCTGGTTCCACCGCAATGTTTTGAGGACGGTATTGACGATATGGTCGGCGTCGAGCCCGGCCTCGGCATATTG
>NZ_MKRR01000003.1:33781-34087 GCF_001897045.1 Sphingomonas sp. 66-10 | reverse complement strand
ATGAAGACGCGATCGATCGGCAGCCCGGCGATCGGCTGGCCCGGGGTCAGCCCCATATAAGCGAGCGCGCGTTCCTGCGCGGCGCGGTCGAGCGGGTCGGCGGCGGTGCGCGGATCGGGGATATGGTCGTCGATCGCGATGACCTGCGACGGGTTGGTGCCCCAGGTGACCATCGGGCGCAGCATGTCCGCCGCAACGGTCATCTCGCGATCGAAGCGCGCGTCGGGGGCGCTTGCGAGCGCGCGCCATTGGGCGACGTGGCGATCCCAGTCTGCGCCCCGCGGCGCGCCGGGGCGGCCCTTGAGA
>NZ_MKRR01000003.1:16113-33707 GCF_001897045.1 Sphingomonas sp. 66-10 | reverse complement strand
CCCCGATCGCGGCGAGGATGCCGAGCGCGAGATCCTTGGCCGAAAGATGTGCCGGCAGCGCGCCGGTCACGGTAAGCCGCATCGACCGGGGTTTGCGCAGCCGCAACGTCTGCGTCGCGAGCACATGTTCGATCTGCGAGGTGCCGATGCCGAAGGCGAGCGCGCCGAACGCGCCGTGGGTCGAGGTGTGGCTGTCGCCGCAGACGATCGTCATCCCCGGCCAGGTACGCCCCTGCTCGGGGGCGACGACATGGACGATGCCGTTGCGCGGATCGCCCATCTCGAACCGCTCGATCCCGTAGCGTTCGCTATTCTCGACCAGCCGGGCGAGCTGCGCGCGCGCCTCCGGATCGGCGACCGCGGCGATGCCGTCGGCCTGCGCGACGGTGGGGACATTATGGTCGAACAACGCCAGCGTCCGCCGCGGCTGCCGCACCCCGCGTCCGCGCGC
This sequence comes from Sphingomonas sp. 66-10, assembly GCF_001897045.1. Classification (NCBI taxonomy): domain Bacteria; kingdom Pseudomonadati; phylum Pseudomonadota; class Alphaproteobacteria; order Sphingomonadales; family Sphingomonadaceae; genus Sphingomonas; species Sphingomonas sp. 66-10. The sequence continues at coordinate 33,256 of NZ_MKRR01000003.1, read as the reverse complement.
CTCGAGCCCGGCAAAGGCCTGCGGCGAGGTGACTTCGTGGAGCAGATGGAGGTCGACGTAGAGCAGGGATTCGCCCCCGTCGTCGAGGATGCGGTGGCGATCCCAGATGCGATCGAACAACGTGCCGGTCACACGATACCGCGGCGCTTGAGGTCGGCGATCGTCGCCTCGTCATAACCGGCATCGCGCAGCTCGGCCTCGGTATCCGCCCCGACCTCGGCCGGCGCCGGACGCCGGATCCCGCCCGGCGTGCGGGTGAGGCGCGGAAACACCCCCTGCATCGGCAGATCGCCGTGCCGCGCGGTCTCGACCGAGACGATCGCCTCGCGCGCGGCGAAATGCGGGTCGGCGAGCATGTCGCGCGCGCCGAACATCCGCCCGGCGGGCACCGCATGCTGCTCCATCAGCGCCTCGACCGCCGCGACGCTCTGCCCGCGCGTCCAGTCGGCGATCAGCGTATCGAGCAATTCCTGATGCCGGCCGCGCGCATTGTGCGTCGCGAAGCGCGCGTCGTCGGCGAGCTCGGGGGTGCCCATCGCCGCCGCGAGCCGGCGGAAGATCGCATCCTGATTGGCCGCGATCAGCAATTCGCCGTCGCTGCACGGATAGACGTTGGACGGGGCGATGCCTTTGAGGATCGATCCCGATCGCGCGCGGACATGCCCCGCGGCGACATATTCGGGGATCAGCCCCTCCATCACCTGCAGCACCGATTCGAACAGGCTGACGTCGACGATCTGCCCGCGCCCGCTCTTCTCGCGCTCGTGCAGCGCAGCCAGTGCGCCGAGGCAGCCGTACGTGCCCGCCAGGCTATCGCCGATCGAAACGCCGAGCCGGGAGGGCGGACGATCGGGAGTGCCGACCAGCGCGCGCCACCCGCCCATCGCCTCGCCGATCCCGCCGAAGCCGGCACGGCGCGCATACGGCCCGGTCTGGCCATAGCCCGAGACGCGCACCACGATCAGCCGCGGATTGGCGGCGCACAGATCGGCGGGGTCGAGGTGCCATTTTTCGAGCGTGCCGGGGCGGAAATTCTCCACCAGCACGTCGGCGCCGGCGATCAGCCGGCGCGCGATCTCCTGCCCATCGGGGGTGCGCAGGTCGGCGGCGACCGACCTTTTGTTGCGCGCGATCACCTCCCACCACACCGGCGGGTCGCCCGCGCCCCATTGGCGCATCGGATCGCCGGTCTTCGGCGGCTCGATCTTGACCACCGTCGCCCCGAGATCGCCGAACAATTGCGCGCAGAACGGCCCCGCGATGAGCTGCCCCAGCTCGACGACGCGAATGTCCGATAACGGTCCCACGGCTTTCCCCGAAAAAACTTAGAATACTAATTATATCGCTGCGCGACCGCGCGCAACCCCGCGCCGCGCCGGATCTTCAGCGGCGCAGCCGCCCCGCGACATCGACCAGCCGCGTCACCAGCCCGTCGAGGATCGTATTGGGCAGCGGCTCGGCCAGCGCGCGGCCGGGGGTGAAGGCGCTGCCGGCGAGCGGGACGGCGAGTTGCTCGGGCACGACGATCATCTGCACCGTTCCCAGGATCTGCCGCAGATGCGCGAGCGCGCGCATCCCGCCGAACGGCCCGATCGAGGCGGACATGATCCCCGCCGCCTTGCCGCGAAACGCGGTGAGCGCGACGAGCGATTCGCCCTCCGACGGGCGCGACGCCCAGTCGATCGCATTCTTGAGCAGCGCGGGGATCGAGCCATTATGCTCGGGCGAGGCGATCAACAGCCCGTCGCACGCCTCGAATGCCGCCTTCAGCCGACGCGCATCGGCCGGGCAAGCATGCTGCTCGATATCCTGCGAATAGACCGGCAGATCGAAGGTCGCGAGATCGATCATCGCGGCTTCGGCGCCCGCTGCCGCCACGCGCGCCGCGCCCAAAGCGGCGAGCGCCATATTGTGCGATCCCTGCCGCACGCTGCCCGATATCACCCCGATCCGCACCGTCATCACCCGCTCCTCAGATATGTTAGTTATCTAAGGATCACGACGAAGACGGGCGCGGTCAAGCCCTCCCTTCCGAATCGTCGTCGTTGAGATGGGGCAGGCGGCGCGCCTCTTCGGTGAGATTGGTGATCACGCGGCGCAGCAGCCGCTGCAGCGTCTCCACCTCGTCATCGGTCATCCCCGCAGTCGCGACCGCGTGAACCTCGGCATTGAGCGGGGCGAGCTTCGCCTCGAGCGATTTGGCGATGGGGGTGAGATAGATATGGATCTTGCGCCGGTCGATCGCGCTTTTCTCGCGGCGGATCAGCCCCGACGCCTCCAGCCCCTTGAGCGCAACGACGGTGGTGGGCTCGCGCATCCCGACGCGCTCGCTCAGCTCGCGCTGGGTAATGCCGTCCTCGATCCACAATTGTCGCAGGAATCGCCACTGCCCCGCCGAAATATCGTGTTGCAGCGTATGCCGCTCGAGCAGCCGCGAGAAATTGCGGAACACGATACGCGTGAGATAGCCGATGCTGTTCTCAGGATTCTTGTAATATTCCGCTGGTTGGCGAGTGGGCCGCTTCTCGGTCAAGGCCTGTTCTCCGGATGTGGGCCGCATCGCATAAGATTATGGGCAATGCGCGCGGGCGGCAATACACAAACCGGAAGCTTACGGAACGTTCATTTGTTTTGCGGCGAGACGCGATCATTGTCGACACGATCGTATTCCGCCTGGATTTCGGCCGGCGGATCCTCGTCGCCCTCGCTGGGCAAGGTTTTACCGAGCGTCGCCGCCCAGCGTTCCAGCCATGTCACGCCGTCTTTTTCGGCATAAGTATCGCGGGTGCGATAGGCGCGGTCGCGCATCGCCTGGTCGATCGTCACCGGGCGCAGCCGCGCCGTGCGCAGCAATTTCAGCAAGGCATCGAGCGTATCGGCGTTGAGGCGCGTGCAATGGAGCAGCATGATATGGGCGATGTCGCGCCCGAACAATGCCTTGGCGCTCTCCTGCGACCATTTGATGCGCATCGCGGTATAAGCGAGATAGGTTTGGCGGATGCGCGCCTGTCGCGCGACGTCATGTTTGGCGATCGCGTCGTCATACGGTTCGGCGAATTCCCAATCTTCCGCGTCGATCGTCACCGGCGCGACGCGATAGCCGTGATCGCGAAGCCAGCGATTGATCCAGTCGCGCACCGCCAGCGGCGAGCCGGCCTCGAGATAGGGGTGACGGAACCAGCGGAGTTTCTTGCCGTGCGCCTTCATCAGCGGGCGGGTGATCCGCTCGCCGCGTTCGATATCCGCAGCATAGGCCGCGGCGCCCAGGCTATTGGGCGAGCTGTGCGAAAAGGTGTGGTTGCCCAGCAGCATCCCCGCGTCCAGCCAGCGCTTCAGATTGTCGACCTGCCGGTCGTGCTCCGCGCCTTCGGCCTTGCTTTCGTTGACGAAGCCAATCGCGGGGACATGATTCTCGCGCAGCTTGCGAAGCAGATCCCGGTTGAGATCGTCGATATAGCCCTGGTTGGTTTCGATCGTCAGCGCGGGGAGATCGTCGAAGGTCAGCGCAACCTGTCCCTCAAGTTCGCGCGCGGTCGCCGGCGCGGCGGCAAGCAGCGCCAGCGCCGCCAGTGCGCGCGCCCAGTTCGATGTCGCCAAACTCGCCCCCTGTCGATCGAGCCGTTTCTATCGCGCAGCGCCATTGCGCCCGCAAGTCACTCAATTGACGTAAGGTTCGCCGGCAATCCAGCTTTGCGCGACCGCGCCGTCGGCGGTCAGGGCGATCAGATCGGCGCGCAACCCCGGCGCGATTCGCCCGAGTTCGCCGGAAAGGCCGAGAAAGCGCGCGGGGGTCTCGCTGGCCATCGCGATCGCCGCCTCGCGCGTCGCGCCGAGCAAGGCGACCACATTGGCAACGGCATGCGCCATGCTGAGGTTGGCGCCGGCGAGCGTGCCGGCGGCATCGATCAGCCGGTCCTCGCGGACCAGGATCGTGCGTCCCTGCAGGTCGAATTCGGCGATGTCGGTGCCGATATTGGGCATTGCATCGGTCACCAGCATCAGCCCGGCCGGTCCCTTGAGGCGCAGCGCGAGGCGCAGCGTCGCCGGGCTGACGTGATGCCCGTCGACGATGATCCCGCAGGTGAGGTCGCTGTCGAGCGCGGCGCCGACCACGCCGGGCTCGCGCGAGCCGAGCTGCGACATCGCGTTGAACAGATGCGTCACCCCGGTCAGCCCCTCGGCGCGCGCCGCCGTCACCTCTTCGTAGCGGGCGTCGCTATGTCCGACAGCGACCGACGCCCCCGAGGCCACCAGCCGCGCGATCATCCCCGGCGCGACGCGTTCGGGCGCGAGCGTGATGAGCATCCGTCCGCGCCGCGGCGCGGTGAGGATCGCCATCGCCTCCTCGTCGAGCGCGCGCATCTTGTCGGCGCGGTGGATGCCGCGCCGCTCGACGTTGAGGAACGGGCCTTCGACATGGATGCCGAGCACCCCCGGCACCCCCACCGCGATCGCCGCATCGACCGCCGCGATCGCGCGCGCGATCACCGACAGATCGTCGCTGATCAATGTCGGCAGGAAGCCGGTGGTGCCGAACCGGCGATGCGCCGCGCCGATCGCGGCGATCCCCTCGACCGTCGGCATGTCGTTGAACAACACCCCGCCGCCGCCGTTGACCTGGGTATCGATGAAGCCGGGGGCGAGGATCGCGCCGTCCAGATCCTCGCGTACCGCGCCCGCCGGCACGTCGCTTGTCGCAACGATCGCCGCGATCCGGCCGTCGGCGACCAGCACGGCGCGGCCTTCGGCCAGCGCGCCGTCGATCAGGATACGGCCGTTGACGAACGCGCGCATCACAGGGTCTCCGTCACCTTCGCCAGGTGCGGGGGGCGATCCGGATCGAACCCGCGGCGCAGCGACAGCGCGTTGGCCGCGCGGTAAAAGGCCTGGATCTGCAGCATCGGCTCGATCGCGGGCGCCGCGGCGGGGTGGGGCAGGTGGATCGCGCCGGGCACCGCGCTCCCGGCGACCAGCACCTCGCCGCCGCGCGTCACCACCTCGCGCACCAGCTCGTCGACCCCGTCGCCGGTCTCGTCGCTCTGGCGGAAGACGAGCAGCGGGAAGCCCGGCCCGACCAAAGCCATCGGCCCGTGGCGCACCTCCGCCGCGCTGAACGCTTCGGCGTGGAGCCCGCAGGTTTCCTTGAATTTCAGCGCCGCTTCCTGCGCCACCCCGAAGCCCAGCCCGCGCCCGATGACATAGAGCCCGCGCGCGTCCGCCAGCCGCTCGACCAGCGGGGACCAGTCGCTGTCCCACGCGGCGCGGAGCAGCGCCGGCGCACCGTCCAGCGCGGCGCGCAGTTCGGCGTCATCGGCCCATTCGGCGACGAGCTGGATCAGCGCGGCGAGGCTGGCGATATAGGATTTGGTCGCCGCCACGCTCAGCTCCGGCCCGGCGTCGAGCGGCAGCGTGGTATCGGCCAGCGCGGCGAGCGGCGAGGTGATGTCGTTGACCAGCGCGACGGTGCGTGCGCCGGCGTCGCGCGCCGCGGTCATCGTCGCGAGGATGTCGGGGCTGCGCCCCGATTGCGAGATGCCGATCGCCAGCGTGTCGGCGGCCTCGGGGGTCGCGCGATAGACCGAGGTGACCGACGGCGCCGCCGAGGTGGTGAGCACCTCGAGCCGCGTCTCGATCAGATATTTGGCGAAGGTCGCGGCGTGATCCGAGCTGCCGCGCGCGCAGGTCAGCACCCCGCGCGGCGGCGCCGCGCGCAACGCCGCGCCCAGCGTCGCGGCGCCGGCGGCATTGCGCGCGATCTGCTGCGCCACGACATCGGCCGCCTCGCGCGCCTCGGCGAACATGCGGGTCGATTCGGGTGAAGTCATGTCAGGTCACGCCCTCGTGTTGAGTTCGGCAACGAAGTCATAGGCGTCGCCGCGATACCAGCTCCGCGTCGCCTCGATCACGCGGCCATCCTCCAGGAAACCGCGCCGTTCGATATATAGGCCCGGCGCGCCGGGTTCGACATGCAGCAGCGCGGCCTGTTCGGCGTCGAACGACACCGCGCGGAGCCGCTGGAGCGCGCGCGCCGGGCGGTTCCCGGTCGCTTCGAGCGCGGCATAGAGCGAGCTTTCCACCGTCTCCGGCCCGGCGAGCCCGAAGCCCGCGATCGCCGAATATTCCAGCGCCATCGGCACGTCGTCGGCGAAGCGCACGCGGTGGAAGCGCAGCACCGGCGCGCCCGGGCTGAGCCCGAGCGTCAGTGATTCCTCGGGGGTCACCTCGCCCGCCGCGCGGAGCAGCCATTCGCTGCGCACCGCGCGGCCGCGCGCCGCCATATCCTCGGTGAACGAGCTGAGCTTGGCGAATTGCTTCTCGACGCGCCCGGCGACGAAGGTCCCCGCGCCCTGCCGCCGCACCAGCAATCCCTCGCCAACCAGGGTATCGAGCGCCTTGCGCACCGTGATCCGCGAGATCGCGAGGTCGCTCGCCAGCTCGCGTTCGGGGGGGAGCGCCTCATTGGGCTTGAGCACCTCGGCGCGCAGCGCATCGCGCAGCGCGGTTTCGAGCCGCCGGTACAGCGGCCCGCCCGATGCGCTCTCCAGCGACCCGATCGCGTCGGCGAGCAATGTCATAATGGTGGTTTCTCCCCCGCAGTCGCCAGTCTCTTAGTACCAATGCCGTACCACATGCCAGCCCCAATCTGTCAATGTGTGTCATTAAAATGAAAGAATCCCACTTGACGGTGCATTTGGTTATGACAATGATTGGGTATTGGTATGGAACCGGTCTTATCGGGGTTCGAGGCGAAAGACCTGAGAGGGGATGAGAGATGGGGTTCAGGGCATTTCTGGTCGGTACCGCGAGCGCCGCGGCGCTGCTGTCGGGGGTCGCGCAGGCGCAGCAGGCGTCCCCGGCGCCCGGGAGCGACAATAGCGACGACATCGTCGTCACCGGCATCCGCGCCTCGCTCGCCGCGGCGCTGGAGACCAAGCGCAAGTCGGACGCGATCGTCGATTCGGTGTCGGCGGAGGATGTCGGCAAATTTCCCAACACCAATGTCGCCGAGGCGCTGACCCTGGTGCCGGGCGTGACGGTCGACCGCCAGTTCGGCCAGGGCGAGAAGATCTCGATCCTCGGCACCGATCCGGCGTTAAACCGCACCTTGCTCAACGGGCAGACGGTCGCTTCGGCCGATTGGTTCATCCTCGATACGCCGGGGCGCACCTTCAATTACGCGCTGCTCGCGCCGCAGCTCGTCGGCAGCGTCGACGTCTACAAGACCCCCGAGCCGCGCATCGACGAGGGCTCGATCGGCGGCACGGTGATCGTCAACACGCGCAAGCCGCTCGATCTCAAGCCGCTGACGCTCGCCGCCTCGCTCGGCTATCTGTGGAACGATCGCTCGCGCAAGGGCGATATCCAGGGATCGGCGCTGGCGAGCTGGCACAACGATTCAGGCACCTTCGGGGTGCTGCTCGCCTTCCAGCGCGCCAAGGACCGGCTGCGCCGCGACGGGCTCGAAAGCTATGGCACGATGAAGGCCAATCAGTGGAACGGCGGCAATGCCGACAATCCGGTCAGCTCGATCGCCAACGGCACCTGCACCGGCGCCTGCGCGACGACGCTTGCCGCCAATCCCAATGCGGTGAGCCCCAACGCGTTCGGCACCTCCTTCTTTCAGCAGGATCGCGAACGGCTGAGCTATTCGGCGGTGGTGCAGTGGAAGCCGGTCGACAGACTGACGCTCGAAGCCAATTGGCTGAAGATCAAGGCGACCTACGACAATCTCAACCAGTCGATGTACGCTTTCCAGGGCAATACCTGGAACAGCCTCGGCGCGTTGAGCGGGATCACGGTCAACAACGGCGTCGTCACCAGCAGCTCGCTGACCAACGGGCTGAGCGTGCTCGACGTGCAATATCGCCAGGCCGAGATGCATTCCGATACCTATCAGTTCAGGGCGAACTGGAAGGACGATGCCTGGGATCTCAATCTCGAGGGCGGGCTGTCCGACGCCGACGGCGGCACCAAGAAGCAGGTGTTCCTCGAATTCCTCAACAAGGCGAGCTACACCGTCGACAATAGCGGCGCGCCGAACCGGCCGGGCAACCTCACCTATACCACCAATGTCCTGGGCAATCCGGCGGCATTCGTCACCGATCCGGGCTGGAGCGGCAATCTCGTCACCAAGCCGACCACCGACAAGGAGCGTTACGGCCAGGTCGATCTCGGCTTCAACTTCGACGGCGCGGTGAAAAGGCTGCAGTTCGGCTATAAATTCCGTCACCACGAAACCGGCCAATCCTATGCCGGCGTCTCTCTCAACGGGCTCGCCGTGGCGGCATCGGCGTTCGATCCGGCGCAGGCGCCGAGCAATTATCTGCGCGGCTTCGACGGCGCGGGGGATCAGATGCGCACCCGCTTCGTGATCAGCGGCAATTCGATGTACAATTACGTCACGTCGCTGCCCAACCTGCCGACCCCGTCGCAATTCGCCGCGCCCGAATTCGCTTCGGGCAATTGGTCGATCAAGGAGGACATCCACGCGGTCTACGGCCAGGTGAACGTCGAATCCGGCCCGCTGCGCGGCAATTTCGGCCTGCGCTACGTTCGCACGATCACCGACGGCGCCGGATTGGTGTGCCGCCCCGGCGCGTCGTGCAGCGCGCCGGGCGACTGGATGCTGCAGGGATCGCACAAGACCTATGAGAATGTGCTCCCCAGCTTCAACCTCGCGCTTTCGGTGCGCGACGATCTGATCCTGCGCTTCGCCGGGGCGGAAGTGGTCGCACGGCCCGACTATTCGGCGATGACCAGCTTCTTCTGGCTGTCGGATCAGGTGCTGACCGGCGCGGGCGGCAACCCCAATCTGAAGCCGTATCGCTCGGGCAACCTCAATGCCTCGATCGAATGGTATTTCCAGCGCCACGCGATCCTGTCGGCGGAGGTGTTCTACAAGAGCATCGACGATTACATTCTCTACCGCACCGCGCCGGAGAATTACTTCAACCAGTCGCAGGGCAAGGTCACCACCTATCAGATCAGCCGGCCGTATAATGCCGGCAATGCACAGGTGAAGGGCTTCGCGGTCGCCTATCAGCAGAACCTGCCTTACGGCCTCGGCATCCTCGCCAATTACACCTATTCGGATGGCAAGGGCATCGGCGGCGCCGATCTGCCGTATAATTCGCGGCATCAGGTGAGCGTCAGCCCGTTCTTCGAATCCGGGCCGGTGGCGTTGCGCGGCACGTGGACGTGGCGGTCGAAATATTTCACCGCGGTCGACCGCGGCGACAATATGTACGTCCGCAGCAGCGACAATCTCGACGTATCGGCGACCTATAAGTTCACCCCGGAGGTCAATCTGACGCTGGCGGGGATGAACCTCACCGATTCCGAATATTATGCTTATGCCAATACCCCGGCGCTGCCGCGCGGGGTCTATCGCAACGGGCGCAAGCTGATGGCGACGGTCAACGTCAACTTCTGACCGGCGCGGATGACGGGGTCGCTGCGCGTCAGGCCGGCGACCCCGTTTCCAATCGCGCCCGCCCCGCTATGTTTCCCTTTATGATCGCTGCCGGAGGGCGTGTGCATCCTCGCCGTCTCATTGCGCTTGCCCTGTTCGCGGCTGCCCCGGCGGCGGCGGCCGAGCCGTTGCTGCTCCCTGCGCCGGTCTCGGCCGAGGCGGGCAAGGGCGCCTTTGCAGTCGGCGCGGCAACCGTCATCGTCGTGCCGCCGGGGGATCGCGGCGCGCGCAACGCCGCCGAGCGGCTCGCGGAATGGACGCTGACGGCGCGCGGGCTCAGGCTTGCGATCGTAAGCGACGCCAAGGCGCCGGCGATCCGTTTTCGTCGCGGTGCGGCTGGGGCGGCCGAATCTTACGCGCTGGATATCGCCGCGAGCGGCGCGACGATCACCGCGCGTGACGATGCCGGGCTGCTCTATGGCGCGGTCAGCCTGTGGCAATATCTGACCCCCGATCGCGCGCGCGGCGCGGTTTCGATCCCAGCGGTCACGGTGAAGGACGCGCCGCGCTTCCGCTGGCGCGGGCTGATGCTCGATAGCGCGCGCAACTTCCAGTCGCCGGCCTATATCCGCCGCCTGCTCGACTGGATGGCGGTCAACAAGCTCAACACCTTCCACTGGCATCTCGTCGACGATCAGGGCTGGCGGCTCGAGATCCGCAAATATCCGCGGCTGACCGATGTTTCGGCGTGGCGCGTGCCTGCCACCGCCCCCGGCGCGCCACCGCTGCCGCGCACCGGGGGCTTCTATACCCAGGCCGAGGTGCGCGAGATCGTCGCTTATGCCGCGGCGCGCGGGATCACGATCGTCCCCGAAATCGAGATGCCCGGCCACGCGCTCTCGGCATTGCGCGCCTATCCGCGGCTCGGCACCGGGGCGGCGATCCCCGCCGGGGTCGAATCCGATTGGGGGGTGTTCCCCTGGCTCTACAGTACCGACGATGCGACCTTCGCTTTCCTCGAGGATGTGCTGCGCGAGGTGATGGCGTTGTTCCCGTCGCGCTACATCCACGTCGGCGGCGACGAGGCGGTGAAGGACCAGTGGAAAGCCTCGCCCGCCATCCAGGCGAAGATGAAATCGCTCGGCATCGCCGACGAGGATGCGCTGCAAAGCTGGTTCATCCGGCGGATGCAACGCTTCCTCGCCGCCAACGGGCGGCGGCTGATCGGGTGGGACGAGATATTGCAGGGCGGCATCGCGCCCGAAGCGACGGTGATGTCGTGGCGCGGGATTGACGGCGCGGTGGCGGCGGCCAAAGCGGGGCATGATACGGTGCTGAGCCCGTCGCCCGCGCTCTATCTCAACCACCGCGAGGGCTATGGCCCGCTCGAGCCGCCCGCGCGCGGCGACAGGATCGATCTGCGCAGCGTCTATGGCTTCGATCCTGCCCCGGCGGCGATCCCGGCCGAGGCGCGCGGGCATATCCTTGGCGTACAGGCCAATCTGTGGACCGAACATGTGCGAACCGAGCCGCGTGCGTCGTGGATGCTGTTCCCCCGCGCCAATGCGCTGGCCGAGGTGGCGTGGTCGCCCGAGCGGAGTCGCGATTTCGGCGGCTTCGTCGCGCGGCTGGTGCCGCAGCTCGATCGGATGCGCGCGCTCGGGCTGGAGCCGTCGGCGAGTTCGTTCACGGTGACGCCGACGGTCGATTTCTCCCCCGGCGGGACGCAGGCGAAGGTCGCGCTGGCAAATGCCGCCGGGCTGCCGATCCGCTATACGATCGACGGCAGCGCGGTGATCGCCGCCTCGCCGCTGTACGCCGCGCCGCTGACGCTGCCCTTGGCGACACGGCTGCGTGCGGCGGCGATGCTCGGCGACCGTGCGCTGGCCGGCGCGATCGACACGACGATCGACCTGGCGTCGGTTCGTCGGCAGACCGACGAGCAGCTCGCTACCTGCACCGACAAGGTCAAGCTGGCGGTGGAGGATGATGCCCCCGCGAACGGCGCACGCGCCTCGTTCCTCACCGATATCCTCAATCCGTGCTGGCTCTATCGGGATGCCCCGGCCGGCGGCGCGAAACAGATCGCGCTGACCGTCGGGCAATTCCCGTTCAACTTTCAGATCGGCGCCGATCTCGCCGCGATTCGCTTCCGCGCGCCCGAAACTCCCGACGGCGAATTTGAGGTGCGCGCGGGGTCGTGCGACGGGGAGCGTATTGCGGTGCTGCCGCTCGCCCCGGCGCGCGGCAACCCGGCGCTCACCCGGCTGGTCGCGCCGCTCCCGCCGCGCGCCGCGAAGGAGACATTGTGCATCACCTATACGGCGCGCGGGGTGAACCCGATGTGGGGGTTGAAGCAGGTGGAATTGCTGCCGTGACGCGGACGGTGACCTTGCACGCGCCCTTTGCCGGGTGGTTCGCGCCGCTCGACGAGGTGCCCGATCCGGTGTTCGCCGAACGGATGATGGGCGACGGCTGCGCGATCGATCCGATCGAGGGCGAGCTGCGCGCACCCGCCGATGCCACGGTGATCGCGGTGCCAGCGACCGCGCATGCCGTGACGCTGCGGCTCGATAACGGTGCCGAGCTGCTGATCCATGTCGGGCTGGAGACGGTCGCGCTCGGCGGGCAGGGGTTTACCGCGCTGGTCGCCGCCGGGGCGCGGGTCGCCGTGGGCGATGTGTTGCTGCGCTTCGATCTCGACGCGGTGGGGGAGGCGGCCAAGGCGCTGATCACCCCGATCGTCGTCGCCAATGAAGGTTATGCGCTCCGCCTCGATGCACCCGGCCGCGCGGTCGCGGCCGGTGACGCGATCGGGGTCATCGAGGGCGAAGCCGCTGCCGTCGGCGCGCCGGCCGCGGTCAGCTATAGCCGCAGCGTGCCGGTCGCGGCGGCGCACGGCATCCACGCCCGGCCGGCGGCGCGGATCGCCGCCGCGCTGCGTCCGTACACCGCCGAGGTGACGCTGCATCTCGGCGCGAAAAGCGCCAATGCGCGTAGCACGGTGGCGTTGCTCGGCCTCGGGGTGCGCGCGGGCGAAACCGTGACGATCGCCGGTGCGGGCGACGACGCGCATGCCGCGGTCGATGCGGTGGCCGGGCTGATCCTCGCCGGGCTGGGCGAGACGGCGGACGCCGCGCCGGTGCCACCCGCGCCGCCCGCCGGCCGTGCGGTGACCGCCGCGCCGGGGCTGGCGATCGGGCAGGTGCTGCAGCTCCGCGCGGTCGATCTGGCGGTGCCGCACGACGGCGCCGGTGTTTCGGCGGAACGCGCCGCGCTGGCCGAGTCGCGCGCGGCGGTGGCGGAGGCGTTGGGCGGCGGCAATCGCGCGGCGGCGGAGATCGCCGAAGCGCACCGCGCCTTGCTCGCCGATCCCGAGCTTGCCGCGGTGGCCGAGCGGGAAATCGCCGCCGGGCGCAGCGCGGCCTTCGCGTGGCGCACCGCGACGCGCGCCGCCGCCGCAGCGATCCGCGCCACCGGCGATGCCTTGCTGATCGAGCGCGTCGCCGATCTCGCCGATCTCGAACGGCAGGTGATCGCGCGGCTGCTCGGCAGTGACGCACCACTGGTGCCGGCGCTGGCCCGCGACACGATCCTGATCGCGGAGGATCTGCTGCCGTCGCAATTCCTTGCGCTCGATCGCGCGCGGCTGGCGGGGATCTGCACCGCCGCCGGCGGGCCGACCGCGCATGTCGCGATCCTCGCCGCCGCCGCGGGCGTGCCGATGCTCGTCGCGGCGGGGCCGGGGGTGCTCGACATCCCAGACGGGCGCACCGTGATCCTCGATGCCGATCGTGCCTTGCTTGACGACGATCCCGGGGTCGGCGCGCTGGCCGCGGCAAGCGAGCGGCTGGCGACGGCGCGCGATCGCCGCGCGCGCGATCTCGCCGCCGCCGGCGCGCCGGCCGAGACCGCGGACGGCACGCGGATCAAGGTTTTCGCCAATTTCGGCGCGGTCGCTGAAGTGGCGGGTGCGGTCGCGGCGGGCGCCGAGGGCTGCGGCTTGCTGCGCACCGAATTCCTGTTCCTGGAGCGTGCGACCGCGCCCGACGAGGCGGAGCAGCGCGATATCTATCGGCGCATCGCCACCGCGCTCGGCGATCGTCCGCTGATCGTCCGCACGCTCGATATCGGGGGCGACAAGCCCGTCCCTTATCTGCCGATGCCGGCGGAGGAAAATCCCGCGCTCGGGGTGCGCGGGGTGCGGCTGAGCCTCGCACGGCCCGATCTGATGCGCACGCAATTGCGCGCGATCCTCTCGGCGATGCCGACGGCGCAATGCCATATCATGCTGCCGATGGTGGTCGATCTCGCCGAGCTGCGCGCGGTCCGCGTGCTGCTCGACGCGGCGCGCGCCGCGCTCGGCATCGCCGCGCCGGTGCCCTTGGGGGTGATGATCGAGACCCCCGCCGCGGCGATGCTCGCCGATCAGCTGGCGAGCGAGGCGGATTTCCTGTCGGTGGGCACCAACGATCTGACGCAATATGCGCTCGCCAGCGATCGCGGCAACGCCGGGGTGTCGGCCAAGCTCGATGCATTGCACCCCGCCGTATTGCGGCTGATCCGCGAAGTCGGGCGCGGTGCGAAGGCGCACGGGCGCTGGGCGGGTGTTTGCGGCGGGCTCGCCTCCGATCCGCTTGCCGCGCCGATCCTGATCGGGCTGGGGATGACCGAATTGTCCGCGACCCCGGCGGCCATCCCGGCGCTCAAGGCGGCGATCCGCGGGGTGGCGGCGGCCGATTGCGTCGCGCTTGCCGACCGCGCGTGCGCCGCGGCCAGCGCCGATGAAGTGCGCGCGATCGCCAGCGAGGTGACGTCATGACGTTCAGGCCTGCCACCTTGCTCAGCCGGCTCCAGCCGCTCGGGCGTGCGCTGATGCTGCCGATCGCGGTATTGCCGGTCGCGGCGCTGCTGCTGCGGCTCGGGCAGCCCGATCTGCTCGACCTGCCGTTTATCGCCACCGCGGGCAATGCGATCTTCGCCAATCTCGGGCTGCTGTTCGCCGCGGGCGTCGCGGTCGGGCTAGCGCGCGGCAATCACGGCGCGGCGGCGCTCGCCGGGGTGGTCGCCTATCTTGTCGCGACCGAGGGGGCGAAGGCGTTGCTCGCGCTCCCGCCGACGCTCGCGACGAGCGATCCCGCGTTGCAGGCGGCATGGCGCGCGAAGGAGATCGCCAAGCTCAGCGTGCCGGCGGGGATTCTTGCCGGGCTCGTCGCGGGTGCGCTCTACAACCGCTTCTCCGATATCAAGCTGCCCGATTATCTCGCTTTCTTCGCCGGGCGGCGGTTCGTCCCGATCGTCGCGGGGCTGGCCGGGCTGCTCGGCGCGGCATTGTTCGGCTGGGGCTTTCCGTGGTTCGAGGGCGCGATCGACGTGCTGTCGCAATGGGTGGTGCGCGCCGGCCCGATCGGTCTTTTCTTCTACGGCCTGCTAAACCGCCTCCTGCTGGTCACCGGGCTCCACCATATCATTAACAATATCGCCTGGTTCGTGATCGGCGATTTCCACGGCAAGACCGGCGATATCGCGCGCTTCTTCGCCGGCGATCCGCGCGCGGGGGCGTTCATGGCCGGATTCTTCCCGGTGATGATGTTCGGGCTGCCCGCTGCCTGCCTCGCTATGTACCGCGCCGCTGCGCCGGAGCGGCGCAAGGCGGTGGGGGGGATGTTGCTCAGCCTGGCGCTCACCTCGTTCCTCACCGGGGTAACCGAGCCGATCGAATTCACCTTCATGTTCCTCGCCCCGGTGCTTTACGCGGTTCATGCCGTGCTGACCGGCGTGGCGATGGTGGTGATGGATGCGCTGGGGGTGCGGCTCGGGTTCGGCTTCTCGGCCGGCCTGTTCGATTATGTGCTCAACTACGGGCTCGCCACCCGGCCGCTGATGCTGCTGCCGGTTGGCGCGGTCTATTTCGCGATCTATTACGCCGCCTTTGCTTGGTGCATCCGCCGCTTCGACCTCAAGACGCCGGGCCGTGAGGCCGAAACGATCGTCTCATCGGGCGTTGTGGCAGCGGGGACGCGCGGCGAGCGCATCGTCACGGCGCTCGGCGGGGCGGCGAACGTGCGCAGCGTCGACGCCTGCACCACGCGGCTACGGCTGGTGGTGGCGGATCAGGCGCGGATCGACGAGGCCGGGCTCAAGGCGGAGGGCGCGCGCGGGGTGCTGCGGCTCGCCGACGGCGGGTTGCAGGTGGTGTTCGGCCCGATCGCCGATCAGATCGCGGGCGAGACGCGCGCGGCGATGTCGCTCCCGCAATCGGTGGCGGCGGTCCCGGTGTCGGTGGAGGAGGAGGCCGCCTATCCCGCGATCCGCCGCGCGCTCGGCGAGGGCAACGTCGTCGCGCTGTTGCCGCGCGGCACGCGGCTGATCGCGACCCTGCGCGATCCGGCGCTGGCGGACGAGACGGCGTTGCATGCCGCCGGCGTGCGGCTGGTGGCACGCCAGCCCGAGAGCGAGAAGCTCCACCTGTTACTCCAACCCCCCGTCATCCCCGCGTAGGCGGGAATGACGGGTTGGCTCGGGCTACTTCATCCCCTTCGCGACCTGCTCCGCGCGTTCCATCACGCGCAGCACATTGCCGCCGGCGAGCTTGGCGATATCCGCGTCGGACCAGCCGCGCCGCATCAGTTCCTCGAACAGCTTGGGATAGGTCGAAACGTCTTCGAGCCCGACCGGCAGCGGATGCCCGACCCCGTCGAAATCGGAGCCGATCCCGACATGATCATGCCCGGCAATCTTCGCGACATGCTCGATATGATCCGCGACTTCGCTCAGCGTCACCGCGGGCTCGGGATGCTCCTTGAGCCACGCGGCATAAGCCTCGGCGGCTTTGTCCGGCTGGCCGATATAGAGCCCGCGGAACGGCGGGGCGTTGAGCCGGGTCTTTTCCGCCGCCGAATCCGCCGCCCAGCGGCGCGACTTGTCCGAAACATAAGCCGGGGCGAAATCGACCCTCACTACCCCGCCGTTCGGCGGGAGCAGCCGCAGCACATCGTCCGAGACGTTGCGCGGGTGATCGTTGACCGCGCGCGCGCCCGAGTGGGAGAAGATCACCGGCGCCTTGGTCGTGGCGAGCGCGGCGCGCATCGTCGCCTCGCTGACATGCGACAGGTCGACCAGCATCCCCAGCCGGTTGAGTTCGAGCACCACCTGCTTGCCGAAATCGGTGAGGCCATTGTGCTTGGGATCGTCGGTCGCCGAATCCGCCCAGTCGATCGTGCGCGAATGCGTCAGCGTCAGATAGCCCGCGCCGAGCGCGGCATAGGTGCGCAGGATCGACAGATTGCCGTCGATCTGCCCGCCGCCCTCGACCCCCATCATCGAGGCGATCTTGCCCGCGGCATGCGCGCGGCGCACGTCGGCGGCGGTGCGCGCCAAGGCGAAGGTCTCGGGGTAACGCGCGACGATCGACTTCACGAGATCGATCTGTTCCAGCGTCTGCTCGACCTGCTCCTTGCCCGGCAGATCGGCCGAGACATAGACCGACCAGAATTGGCCGCCGAGCATCCCGCGCCGCAATCGCGCGATATCGGTGTCATAGGGCTCGCCCTTGACCTGCGAGAGATCCCTGAGGTCGATCGTCCAGCGCTTGTCGCCCTCGCGGTCGCGCAGCGCCTCGGGCCAGTCGTTATGCCCGTCGATCAGCGGAGTCGCGCGCAGGATGCGGGCGACCCGCGCGGCATAATCCTGCGCCGCCGCCGGGATCGGCAGCAGCGCGACGCACAGAGC
>NZ_MKRR01000003.1:11214-16090 GCF_001897045.1 Sphingomonas sp. 66-10 | reverse complement strand
GCCGGCGCGGCGCTTGCCGTCGTAGATGAATTCGGTGCCGTCGAGGTCGATCAATGGAAATTCGTCCTTTTCCCGCCAGTAATCCTGATTGTGCATCCATTCCGGCTTGTCGCCGCGCACCGGCATCTTATCGAGCCCGCGCATCAGATAGCCGGGGTTGAAATTGCCCGCGTCGATCCACGGCAGCAGCGGCATATCCCTGTCTTCGTCGCGTAATGCGACGTCGACGCGTTTCGCGTTGAGCGCGTCCATATGGTTGAGCAGCCGGCAGACGAAATCGCCGAGCATGTCGACCCGCAGCGTCCAGCTTGCGCGGAAATAGCCCATTACCCAGGCGAGGTTGGGCACGCCGGTGAACATCATCCCGCGATAATTGACCGTCTCGTGCCAATCGACCGCGCGGCCGTCGACCGAGAAGGGGATGCCGCCCATCATCGAGAAATGGAATCCGGTCGCGGCGATGATGATATCGGCCTCGATCAAGTCGCCCGATTTGGTGCGGATGCCGGCCTCGGTGAAATGGTCGATCTCGTCGGTGACGACATCGACCTTGCCCGCCGCCACCGCGCGGAACAGATCGCCGTCGGGGACGAACGCCAGCCGCTGCTGCCATACGCGATAGCGCGGGGTGAAATCGGGCTCGAAGCGGAAATCCTCTCCGGCATAGGCGCGGATCAGTGCCTTCAATTCCTCGAACACCACATCGGGCTCGTTCTGGCAGCGCAGTGTGAGCTGATCCTGATCGTGCATCACCTGCGCGCGGACGACGCGGTGGACGGTCGGTTCGTCGATGCCGATCTGGCGCAGCCGGTCGGCGAGCTCGTTCTGGTTGGGTGCGCAGAAGAAATAGGTCGGCGAGCGCTGGAGCATCGTGACATGCGCGGCTTTCTCCGCCAGCGCCGGGACGACGGTGGCCGCGGTTGCGCCCGAGCCGATCACCAGCACGCGCTTGCCGGCATAATCGATCGCCGGGTCCCATAATTGCGCGTGGAGGAACAGCCCGCGATAATCCGCCCGCCCCGGCCAGTCGGGGATGTACGGCGTTTCGTGGTCGTAATAGCCTTGGCACATCCACAGGAAATTGCAGGTGAAGGAGAGGGTGGCGCCGTCCGCCTTGCGCAACGCGTCGACATGCCACAGATTTTCCGCGCTCGACCAGCGGCACGCGGTGATGCGGTGGCCGTAGCGAATGTGGCGGTCGATGTGATTCTCGGCGATCACCTCGCCCATATATTTCAATATCTCCGCCCCGCTGGCGATCGGGGCGCCGATCCACGGCTTGAACCTGTAGCCAAAGGTGTAGAGATCCGAATCCGATCGCACGCCGGGATATTTGTGGGTTTCCCACGTCCCGCCGAACGTGTCCTTCGCCTCCAGCACCAGATAGCTTTTCTCCGGGCATTGATCCTGGAGATGGAAAGCCGATCCGATGCCGGAAATGCCGGCGCCGACGATCAGCACGTCGACATGGGTGGGCGCGAGATCGTTCTGCTGCACCGTGCCTCTCCTTTATCTCTAAAGGACAGGCTAGTGTTTATTCGCCCGCGATCAAGGGCGCGCGACCTCGAACGGCAGCGTGTACCCCTCCATCCGCTGGCGGATCAGCTTCTTGTCGATCTTGCCGGTCGCGCCGAGCGGGATTTCGGGGACGAACAGCACGTCGTCGGGCATCCACCATTTGGCGATCTTGCCATCGAGATAGGCGTTGAGATCGTCCCGGCATGCGTTCGCGCCGGGCTTGAGCTGGCACAAGAGGATCGGCCGCTCGTCCCATTTCGGGTGCGCGACCCCGATCACCGCCGCGAGCGCGACCGCGGGGTGGCCGGTCGCGATATTCTCGATCTCGATCGAGCTGATCCACTCGCCGCCCGATTTCACCACGTCCTTGGCGCGATCGGTGATCTGCATATAGCCCTTGTCGTCGATCGTGGAGACGTCGCCCGTGTCGAAAAAGCCCTCCGCATCGAGCACCTCGCCGCCCTCGCCGCCGAAATAGGAGGCGACGATCGTCGGACCCTTGATCATCAGCCGGCCCGGGGTCTTGCCGTCGTGCGGCAAGCGGTTGCCCGCATCGTCGGTGAGCTTGAGCTCGAGCCCGGCGAGCAGCCGCCCCTGTTTGGTGGCATAGTGGACCCGCGCATCCTTATCCATCGCCGCCACCTCGGCCGAGGGCGAGGAAATGGTCGCGAGCGGCGAGGTTTCGGTCATTCCCCAGCCCTGGATCACCTCGACGCCATAATCGTCGCCAAAGGTGCGGATCAGCATCTCGGGCACCGCCGACCCGCCGATCACGACGCGCTTCAGCCCGCCGAGCCCGCGTCCGCTCGATTTGAGATAGTGCAGCACGCCCTGCCAGATCGTCGGCACCGCGGAGGAGAAGGTGATCTCCTCCTCCTCGATCAGATTGACGAGCGATTCGCCGTCCATCCTCTGCCCGGGCAGCACCAGCTTGGCGCCGACCGCAGGGGCGGAATAGACCATCCCCCAGGCGTTGGCGTGGTACATCGGCACGACCATCAGCACATTGTCGCGCGCCGAAAGCGCCAGCGCATCGGCCTGCAAGGTCATCAGCGCGTGGATGAAATTGGAACGGTGCGCGTAGAGCACGCCCTTGGGATTGCCCGTCGTCCCCGAGGTGTAGCAGAGGCCGCAGGCGGTATTCTCGTCGAACCCGCCCCAGGTGAACTCGGCCGGCTCGCCCGCGATCCAGCTTTCGAAGGCGGTCGCGGCATAATCGGTCTTGGGCAGATCGGTGGCATCGCACAGAAAGATGACGCGCTCGATCGTCGGCGCTTGCGGGAGAAGCTGGCCGACCAGCTCGGCGCAGCTCGGATCGGCGAACAGGATGCGATCCCCGGCGTGATTGGCGATATAGGCGATCTGCTCGAGGAACAGCCGCGGGTTGAGGGTGTGGAGCACCGCGCCCATGTTCGCCGCGCCATACCAGACCGCGAGATGGCGGGCGGAATTCCACCCCATCGTCGCGACGCGATCGCCGGGGCGGATGCCGGCACGTGCAAGGCCGCTCGATACGCGCTTGGCGGCGGCGTGGAGCGCGGCATAATTGTCGCGCGTCACGACGCCATTGGCATCGCGCGACACGATCTCGCGCGCGCCATGCCACGTCGCCGCGTGATCGAGGAACTTATCGACCGTCAGCGCGCCATGCTGCATCAACCCGAGCATTCGTGACCTCTCCTCATTCTCGCTTTGCCGCGAGAATAGGGGAAGTGTGCGTTATGCGAAAGCCCTGAAACTTAGGTTACGAAGTATTTAGCTGATCCAATACCAGATGCCAGCGCGCCACCCGGTGAGCGGGATATGCGCCCATGTCGCGACCAGCCACACGACCAGCCCGCCGGCAAGCGCGTGCATCCCGAACCCGCCGAAGCGCGCGCGGCCGGCGGCGATCGCGGCGAACGGCCAATAGCTCGTCCGTTCTTGCCAGACGCGCCAGAAATCGGGCTGGAGCGTCGCCTTCTTCCGGTCCTGGAAGGCGGCGCCGACCAAAGCGAGAATGATGATCGCGATCGCGACGATGATGTTGGACGGTTCGGGATAGACCAGGATGTGCGCCGCGCCCCACAAGGCGAAGGCCCACATCATCGGGTGACGCGTCACCGCGAAGACGCCGCGCGCCGCGGGCACCTCGCCGGTCGCCGCCTGCGGCAGCGCCGGGTTGCGGATCAGCGATCCCATCAGGAGGATGCTGGCGATCAGCATCACCGCGGTCGCGATCGCCCAGGAGAGGTCGCCCGCGATCCACAAGGGCGCGCCGGGCGGGGCGGCGCGATAGGCGATAATCAGCCAGATCAATGTCGCAAAGGCGACGAGGCTGTAGAGCGCGAGAAATCCGCGCTCGCCGAGGCGCGCGACGAGCGGCGCGCGCAGCGGATGCGACAGCAGGAAATGCGTCCCGACGAATGCGGCCGCCGCCGCCAGCACATTGCCCATCGCATCCTCCAATCGTCGTCGTGCCGGGTCGAGCCCGGCACGACGAAAAGCGATTTTACTGCACGCCGTGCATCCACTTCTTGAGCGGCCAGGAGAGCAGGAACAGCACCACGCCCAGCCCGATCGCGACCAGTGCGATCGTCGTGAAGGTGTGGGTATAGGTATCGAGGCTGACCTTGAGATTGGTCACCTGCCCGCCGACCGTCTCGACGCTGGCGAATTGCGCCACGACGCCCGCGACATATTGCGCGACCGAGATCGACAGGAACCACACCCCCATCATCAGCCCGACGACGCGCGCGATCGACAATTTGGTGATCATCGACAGCCCGACCGGAGAGATGCACAATTCGGCGGCCGAATGGATCACGTAGAGCCCGGCGAGCCACCACAGCCCGACCTT
Source organism: Sphingomonas sp. 66-10 (assembly GCF_001897045.1). Classification (NCBI taxonomy): domain Bacteria; kingdom Pseudomonadati; phylum Pseudomonadota; class Alphaproteobacteria; order Sphingomonadales; family Sphingomonadaceae; genus Sphingomonas; species Sphingomonas sp. 66-10. The sequence continues at coordinate 11,733 of NZ_MKRR01000003.1, read as the reverse complement.
GTAATCCGGGCCGACGAAGGTCGATCCCCAGACGAGGAACAGAAATCCCGCCCCGACCCCCATCAGCGCGACCGAGAATTTGATCGGGATCGAGGGTTCCCACCCGCGCCGGGCGAGCCAGCCCCACAAGGCGCTCATCACCGGCGCGAGCAGGACGATCGACAGCGGGTTGAAATTCTGCGTTTGCGGCGCGGAAAGCGAGAACAGCCCGAACACGCTGCGATCGGTGTTGCGATCGGCGAACAGGGTGAGGCTCGATCCGGCCTGTTCGAACAAGGTCCAGAAGACGACGTTGAAGACGATCAGCACCATCGCGGCGAGCATCATCTCGCCTTCCTTGCGGCTCCCCTTGACGAACGACCAGACGAGGATCGCGGGGACCGAGACGATGAAGGTGCCGAACAATAGCTGGCCCATCAGCGGCAGCGTCGCGAGATAGCCGATGAAGCCGGCGCCGGGCGCGGCTTTTTCGGTCGTCATCAGATTCTGGAACAGGAAATAGAACAGCGGCACCGCGAG
>NZ_MKRR01000003.1:0-11182 GCF_001897045.1 Sphingomonas sp. 66-10 | reverse complement strand
CCGTGGAAGCTGATCATCGCATAGGAGATCAGCATCGCCACCCCGGCAAGCCCGAGCCCGGCGGGCCAGCCGATCGTATCGGCGAAGGCGGCGCAGAGGAACTGGCCGAGGATCGAGCCCGTGTTGATCCCCATGTAGAAGATCGTGAAGCCGGCGTCGCGCCGACGGTCGCCCTGCTGGTAGAGTTCGCCGACCATCGTCGAGATGTTGGGCTTGAAGAAGCCGTTACCGACCGAGACGAGCGACAGCGCGATCAGCAACACCATCAGCATGAGCGGATTGTGCTCCGCCTGCTCGCTGAAATGGCCGGCGGCGACACGGTGCGCCTCCTGCCCGTTGGCGGCGAGCAGCGACAGGCTGCCGTCGCCATTGCCGCGCATTGTCAGCTTCTCGCCGCCGTAGATCAGATGGCGCGCCTCGTTGGGATCGCTGGTCGGCGCGTCGCGGAAATTCTCGACCACCACCTCATAGCGCTGGCCGTCGATCACCTGATAGGGTTTGGCCGGCGCTCCGCCGAAGGCGAGCGTGAAATAGCCCACCGCCATCATCAGCGCGCCAAAGCGCACCGCGCGTTTCGAGCCGAGATATTGGTCGGCGAGCAACCCTCCGACCAGGGGGGTGAGGTACACCAGCGCGGTATAGCCGCCGTAGAGCCCGGTCGAGGCGCGGTCGCCGAGCACGAAATGCTTGGTGAGATAGAGCGTCAGCAGCGCCCGCATCCCGTAATAGCCGAACCGCTCCCACATCTCGGTGCCGAACAGCCAGAACAGCGGCCGGGGGTGGCCGAACCACGTTCGCTCCGCCGCCGGATTGATATGGGTGATGTCCGGCTCGCGCGGGCTGTCCGCGGTCGGGGTGTCCACCATTTGCGCCTGTCTTCCCTGAAATCTCGTTGCAACGGAAACTAGCGGCAAAGTGTCACGTGTAAATATGTGCGTGCGACCGCCTTGCCTCTTCCGTCATGCCGGGCTCGGCCCGGCATCCAGAGCCACAAAGACGATCGCGCGAGGCTCTGGATGCCGGGTCGAGCCCGGCATGACGACGCGGGCGGGAATCTGGGTTTCGCCGATGCGCGTTCCGTCCTAGGGCATCGGGCATGTTCAACGATCGTTCGACCCCGCTGTCGCTGCTCTCCTCCCGCCGCTCGGGCAAGCCGCGCGATCTCGTCGCGCCGGGGCCCGATGTCGCGGCGCTCGAGCAGATGTGCGCGATTGCGGCGCGCACCCCCGATCACGGCAAACTCGCGCCGTGGCGGTTCGTGATCGTCGCGCCGGAGGCGCGCGCGGCGCTGGCCAAGGTCATCACCGATGCCTTTCGCGCCGAACGACCCGAGGCGAGGCGGATCGAGATCGAGGCGCTGGAGCAATTCGCGCATCAGGCGCCGGCGCTGGTGGTGGTACTGTCCTCGCCGCGGTCGGAGAGCCATATCCCCGTGTGGGAACAGGAATTGTCTGCCGGCGCGGCGTGCATGAACCTGCTCCATGCGGCGCACGCGATGGGTTTTGCCGGCGGATGGTTGACTGGCTGGGCGGCCTTTTCCGATCGGGTGCGCGACGCCTTCGGCGCGGCGCCGGAGCGGATCGCCGGCTTCGTGTTCATCGGCACGCCGGGCAAGCCGCTCGAGGAGCGTCCCCGTCCCGATACGGGAGCGGTGACAAGCCATTGGCACGGATAGGACTCGATTTCTGCCTCAGTTGCTGTATTAAGGCAGCATGACAGCGCTCAGCAACGAGGACAGCCCGGTTTACATCCGCCTTCGGGCGACGATCGCCTCGGGCATCCTGCGTGGCGATTATCGTGCGGGCGACCAGCTCCCCTCGGTGCGCGCGCTGGCTGCCGAGCATGGCGCCAACCCGCTGACCGTCGCCAAGGCCTATCAGAGCTTTCAGGACGACGGCTATGTCGAGGTGCGGCGCGGGGTCGGGATGTTCGTCCTCCCCGGCGCCTCGGAACGGCTGCGGATGGCCGAGCGCGACTCCTTCATGCAAAACCAATGGCCGCGGATTCGCGACCATATCGACCTGCTCGGGCTCGATCTCACCGATCTGATGGCGGGCGCGTAAGCGGCAGCGCCGCGTCAAGCGCGCCATCCCTTTTCTCAAAGTGCCTTATCGCTCGTCGCGCTCGTCCGGCGGGGCGAAGCGGTGCTCGTCGATCCATTCGTGCTGCTCGACGATCCACGCCCGCACTGGGCGGCCGCTGCCGTCGCGTGCGGGGGCGAAGCGGAAGCGTTGCTGGATCAGGCGGCAGGTGGTGTCGTCGAGCGCGGCGCTGCCGCTCGATCGGGTGACGTCGCATTGCTTCACCCGCCCGTCGACATCGACGAGATAGCGCACCGCGACCGTGCCGCTGATCCCGGCGCGGCCCGCCTCGGCGGGATAGTCCGAATCCTTGAGCCGCCCGCTGCGCCATTGCGGGCCGATGCCGTCGCCATTGCCTCCCCCGCCGCGGCCGCTGCCCACCCCGCCTGCGCCGGTGCCGGGGCCGGCGATATCGCTCGCGCCGGTCGTCGCCTGCGCGCCGGTATCGGGCTTGGGCGCGGTGACCACCACCGGCGGGACGGGAAGCGGGATGACCGGGGTCGGCGCGACGACCGGGGTCGCCTTGGAGCGCAAATTGGGGGGCGAGGGGCTGCCCTTGGCGGCGGTGCTGTGGCGCGGCGGTGGCGGCGGGATGCGTTCGGGCGGCGGCGGTGGTGGGGGCGGGGCGACGCCGAACACCGCCATGCTGCGCTCGACGACATGCGGCAGATGGACGGTGAGCCCGCTCAGCAACAGCCAGAACATCAGCGCCTGCACCCCGCCCGCGGCCAGCGCGGCGACGAGGCGAGAGCGGTTTTCCGGCGCGGCGATCGTCCAAGTCACCGTGCCATAACGCACGGAATGGATGAACGTCGCGTGAGTCGAGAGGTTTGGGTTGGCAGCCCGAAGTGGCCGTCACCGCGGCTCAGGGCTGGGGTAGCGGGAAACTAAAAAGCGTCGGCGGACAGCCGATAGAGCCCGCTCGCACCCGCCTCCGCCGCAGCGACCTGCCCCATCGCCTCGGGCAGCACCTGCGCGAGATAGAAAGCCGCGATCGCGCGGCGCGTCTCGCCCGGCGCATCGTCGGCGCTTTCGCGGGCGAGCCGCTCGACCAGCCAGCCGGTGGTGGCGATCGACAGCATGTTGAGGAACGGATAGCTCGCCGCGAGCCGGTCGTCGGCATCGGCGGTCTGCAGCCGGCGCCCGACGCGCTCGCACGCATCGACCAACGCGATCAGCCCGGCGTCCTTCGCCTCGGCGCGGATATCGGCGATCAGCGCGGCGAAGGCGGCGCCGTTCGACAGTGCGAGCTTGCGCCCGACCAGATCGGCGGCCTGGATGCCGTTGGTGCCCTCGTAAATCGGGGTGATCCGTGCCTCGCGGAAATATTGCGCCGCGCCGGTTTCCTCGATGAACCCCATCCCGCCGTGGATCTGCACCCCGAGGCTGGCGACCTCGTTGCCGAGATCGGTGGCGTGCGCCTTGGCGAGCGGCGTGACCATTTCGAGCCGGTCCTTCGCCGCCGCGTCGCCCAGCCCCGCGCGGTCGACCTGCCCCGCCGCATAATAGACCAGCGCGCGTGCCGCGAGCGTCTGCGCCTTCATCCGCATCAGCATCCGCCGCACGTCGGGATGCTCGATGATCGCGGTCGGCTGGCCGTCGCGGGTGCCCTGGATACGCTCGCGGGCATAATCGACCGCCTTTTGTGTCGCGGCCTCCGCCACCTGCACGCCCTGCAAGCCGACGTTGAGCCGGGCGTTGTTCATCATCGTGAACATCGCGCGCATCCCGCCGTGCTCGGCGCCGATCAGATGCCCGATACAATCGTCATTGTCGCCGAACGAGAGGACACAGGTGGGCGAGGCGTGAAGCCCCATCTTATGCTCGATCGAAACGACGCGGACGTCGTTGAACGCGCCGGGATTGCCCTCGGCATCGAGCCGGAATTTGGGGACGAGGAACAAGGAGATGCCGCGCGTGCCCGCCGGGGCATCGGGGGTGCGGGCGAGGACGAGGTGGACGATATTGTCCGCCATGTCGTGATCGCCGAACGAGATGAAGATCTTGGTTCCCTTGATCGACCAGCTGCCGTCGCCGCGCGGGGTGGCCATCGATTTGAGCGCGCCGACATCGCTCCCGGCCTGCGGCTCGGTGAGGTTCATTGTCCCGGTCCATTCGCCGGTGGTGAGCCGCGGCAGATAGGCTGCCTGCTGCTCGGGCGAGCCGTGGTGGGTCAGTGCCTCGATCGCGCCGACCGTCAGGATCGGGCACAAGGCGAAGCCCATATTGGCGGTGCCGAGCGTCTCCAGCACCGCGGTCTGGATCGCGAAGGGCAGGCCCTGTCCGCCGAATGCCTCGGGCGCGCCGATCGTGCCCCAGCCACCCTCGACGAAGGCGCGATATGCTTCCGGGTAACCCGCTGGCATCACCACCCCTTCAGGAGTCCATTTCGCCCCGACCGTATCGCCGGCGCGGGCGAGCGGCGCCCATTCGCCAGCGGCGAACTGCCCCGCGCCCTCGAGCACCGCGTCGATCACATCGTCGGAGGCGGCGGCATAGCGCTCGGTCGCGGCAAGCTCGCCGAGGCGGACGACATGGTCGAGCGCGAAGCGCTGTTCGGCGGTCGGGGCGGTGAAGGGCATTTCTCTCTCCTTGCCCGGCCCGCTATAGCCACGCGGGATGAATGCTCAACACCCCGCTGTTAGAAAGTTCGGTACGGCCGCGATTGAAGAGGCTGCGCAGGAGATCACGCGTGGCGGTATCGTCGCGGTGCCGACCGAGACGGTCTATGGCCTCGCCGCCGACGCGAGTGATTCGCGCGCCGTCGCGCGGATTTACGAAGCGAAAGGGCGGCCAAGCTTCAACCCGCTGATCGTCCATGTCCCCGATCTCGCGGCGGCGGAGCGGATCGCGCGGTTCGACGATGCGGCGCGCGCGCTGGCGACGCGCTGGTGGCCGGGGCCGCTGACGTTGGTGCTGCCGTTGCGGCCCGACGCGGGCGTCGCCGCGCTGGTGACCGCCGGGCTGGAGACGATTGCATTGCGCGTCCCGGCGCATCGCGCGATGCGCGCATTGCTCGCGGCGACGGGCAAACCGCTCGCGGCGCCCTCGGCCAATGCCAGCAATCACATCAGCCCGACCCGCGCCGAGCATGTCGCGGCGAGCCTCGGCGCGCGGGTGCCGCTGATCATCGACGACGGCGCGTGCCCGGCGGGGCTCGAATCGACGATCGTGATGGAAGGGCGCATCCTGCGTCCCGGCCCGATCACCGCCGAGCAGCTCGGGCTGGCGCTGGCGACGAACGAGGGCAAGGTGGTCGCGCCGGGCCAGCTCGCAACGCATTATGCGCCGGGCAAGCCGATGCGGCTCGACGCGACATCGGCTGCGGCGGACGAGTGGCTGATCGGCTTCGGCGCCGTGGCGGGAGACGATATGCTCTCCGCCAGCGGTGATCCGGTCGAGGCGGCGGCGCGGCTGTTCGACGCACTTCACCGCGCCGATGCAAGCGATCGCGCGCGGATCGCGGTGGCGCCCGTGCCCGAAGCTGGGATCGGCGCGGCGATCAACGACCGGCTGCGCCGCGCGGCGCACCGTTGACTCTGACGCCGCCACCCCGGCTTAGGAGCATTGAAATTCGAGGAGGATCGATGAGTTTTACCCTGCGTACCGCCACCGAGGAAGATCTGCCCGCGTTGCGCGAGCTGATGGCGTTGGCGATCGATACCTTGCAGCATGGTTTCCTGTCAGCTGAGCAGATCGTCGCGAGCCGCGCGGTGATGGGGCTCGACACCCAGCTCATCGCCGACCGTACCTATTTCATGGTCGAGGAAGAAGGCGCGCTCGCCGGTTGCGGCGGGTGGAGTCGGCGCGCGACGCTCTACGGCGGCGATCATAGCGTGTCGCTGCGCGAGCCGCGGTTGCTCGATCCGGCGACCGAAGCGGCGCGGGTGCGCGCGATGTACACCCATCCCAGTTTCGCGCGGCGCGGGGTGGGGCGGATGATCCTCGACCAGTGCGAGCGCGCCGCCGCCGCCGAAGGGTTCGACGCCGTGGAACTGATGGGGACGATGAGCGGGCAGCCGCTTTACGCAGCCGCCGGCTATCGTCCGATCGAGGAAGTCACCGATATGGTCGACGGCGTGCCGGTGCCGCTGGTGCGAATGCGCAAGGAGCTTGAAGCGTCGTCATCCCAGCGAAAGCTGGGATCGTAAGCCAGAAGCGACACTCTAGCGGCACGAGACCCCAGCTTTCGCTGGGGTGACGATAAGGTTACGCCTCCGCCTTGGCCCGTGCCGCGAAGCTCTTGCGCAATTTCTGCAGCTTGGGTGGGATCACCGCCAGGCAATAGGGGTTGCGCTGGCCTTCGCCCTCCCAATAGTCCTGATGATAGTCCTCCGCCGGCCAGAATTCGTCGGCATATTCGATCGTGGTGACGATCGGCTTGTCGATGCCGGCCTGCGCGCGCGCGATCGCTTCATTGGCCTGCTCTTCCTGCATATTGTTGGTCGGGAAGATCGCCGAGCGATATTGCGTGCCGATGTCGTTGCCCTGGCGGTTGAGCTGGGTCGGATCGTGCGTCGCGAAGAAGATGTCGAGCAGGTCGCCGTAATTGAGCTGCGCGGGGTCGAAGCCGATGCGGATCGCCTCGGCGTGCCCGGTATCGCCACCGCATACCTGCTTGTAGGTCGGGTTGGCGATCGTGCCGCCGATATAGCCGCTCTCGACCGATTCGACCCCGATCACGTCCTTGAACACCGCTTCGGTACACCAGAAGCAGCCACCGGCGAGGATTGCATAGTCGGTCATCGAGGTCTCCTTTACGCGCAATGTAGGAAGCCGTTACTGTTTGATCCACTGGCGTGGATGCGGCACCGGCCCGCTCCCCCCACCCGGCCGCCCACGAAAGTATCCTTGACGGGCGGCCGGGTGGGGGGAGCGGGCCGGTGCCCCTTATACGGTTTCGGCGCCGCCGAAACCGTATAAGGGCACGCGCAAAGGAGCATCGGATGACGTTCGACGGCAAGGTGATGGTGACGGGCGGGGCGGGCTATATCGGCAGCCACGCGGTGCTGGCGCTGCTCGACGCCGGTTACGAGGTGGTGGTGATCGACAATCTCGTCACCGGCTTCGCCTGGGCGGTCGATCCGCGCGCCACGCTGGTCGAGATGGCGGTCGAGGATCCCGCCGTCCGGCAAGTGATCCGCGATCACCGCGTCCGCGCGATCATGCATTTCGCCGGATCGGTGGTGGTGCCCGAATCGGTCAGCGATCCGCTCAAATATTATCGCAACAACACCGTCGCCTCGCGCGCGCTGATCGAAAGCGCGGTCGCGGAAGGGGTGGCGCATTTCATCTTCTCCTCGACCGCCGCGACCTATGGCACGCCCGAGCGCGTGCCGGTGGCGGAAGGCGATCCGACCGTGCCGATCAATCCCTATGGCATGTCGAAGCTGATGACCGAGGCGATGCTGCGCGATGTCGCGGCGGCGCATCCGATCAATTATTGCGCATTGCGCTATTTCAACGTCGCGGGTGCCGACCCGCAGGGGCGCAGCGGGCAATCGACGATCGGCGCGACGCATCTGATCAAGATCGCGGTCGAGGCGGCGACCGGCAAGCGCGGGCGCGTCGGGGTGTTCGGTACCGATTTCGCCACCCGCGACGGCACCGGGGTGCGCGATTATATCCATGTCTCCGATCTCGCCGATGCGCATGTCGCGGCGCTCGGGCTGCTGGTGAGCCAGCCGGCGGAGAGCCATATCCTTAATTGCGGCTATGGCCGTGGCTTCTCGGTGCTCGAGGTGCTCGATGCGGTCGATCGTGTGACTAATGTAGCGATCGAGCGCCGTTTCGAGGGGCGCCGCGCGGGCGATCCGGCCGAATTGGTCGCGGACAATCGCGCGATCCTCGCCGCGCTGCCGTGGCGGCCGAAGCGCGATGACCTCGACGGCATCGTGCGCGATGCGCTGGCGTGGGAGCGGAAGCTGGCGGAGATGGGCAAATGAGGTTGCGTTCCTTGCTGTTCGTTCCCGGCGACCGGCCGGAGCGGATGGAAAAGGCGCTCGGGCTGGGGGCGGATGCGCTGATCCTCGATTTGGAGGATTCGGTATCGCTCGCCAACAAGCCCGCGGCCCGCGCCGCGGTGCGCGCGTTCGTCGCGCGGGCGCTGGACGGCCCGGCGCTGTTCGTGCGCATCAACCCGCTCGATTCGGCGCTGGTGGCGGACGATCTCGCCGCGCTCGCGGGGTTGCCGCTGGCCGGGATCACCTTGCCCAAGGCGGAAGGCGGCGCGTCGGTCGACGATCTTATCGCGCAGCTGCCGGGCGGCTATGCGGTGCTGCCGATCGCCAGCGAGACGCCGCGCGCGGTGTTCGCGCTCGGCACCTATAATGGCGCGCGGCTTGCCGGGCTGACCTGGGGGGCGGAGGATCTGCCCGCGGCGATCGGCGCGGCGACCTCGCGCGAGCCCGACGGCAGCTATACCGATCCCTACAAGATGGTGCGCGCGCTCACCTTGTTCGGGGCGCATGCCGCGGGTGTGCCGGCGATCGAGACGGTCTATCCCGATTTCCGCGACCTCGACGGGCTCGCGGCTTATGCCGCCCGCGCGCGGCGCGACGGGTTCGCGGGGATGATGGCGATCCACCCGACGCAGGTGGCGGTGATCAACGCCGCCTTCACCCCCTCGGCCGAGGAGGTGGCGCATGCCCGCGCGGTGATCGACGCCTTCGCCGCCAATCCGGGGGCGGGGGTGCTCCAGCTCGACGGCAAGATGATCGACGCGCCGCACCTCAAGGCGGCGCATCGCTTACTCGCGCTGGCCGAGTAAATTCATCCGCGCCTTCGCGCCGATCGACCACCAGCCGAGCGCCCACAATGTCCCGAAGCTCCACCCGGCGAGCACGTCGGACGGCCAGTGGACGCCGAGATAGACCCGGCTCGCGCCGATTGCGACGACCAGCAGCCCCGCGACGAGCGCGACATAGCGCCGCGTCGCGCGGCCGTGGGTCACCTGCGTCACCAGCGCGGCGGTGGTGAGATAGACGATCGCGCTATTCGCGGCGTGGCCGCTGGGAAAGCTGTAGCCGCTCGCCGCGACGACATGATCGACGATATCGGGGCGCGCGCGGCCGAAGATCGCCTTGAGCAGCTCGACCGCCGCGGAGCCGAGTGCCGTCGCCAGCACCACCAACGCGGCGGTGATCCACAGCCGGCGGACGAGCAGCAGCGCGGCGGTCGCGGCGACGACGAGCGTCAAAACGGTGACGCTGCCGAGCGCGGTGACGTCGATCACTGCGTGGCGCAGCCACATCGGCCCGGCTTCGTGGAGCGCGAGGATGATCGCGCGGTCGAAGCCGAACGGATGGCTGGCGAGGATCATCCCCGCCGCCAGCGCGACGATCACGGCAGCGGCGATCAGCCCCGCGCCGATCATCTTGTGGCTGGGATGGGCGACGCCCGGCGGAACCGGCTCTTCGTGATCGAGCAAGGGCGCGTCGTGCATCGCGCGGGTTAAGCGTGAAAGGCGGGCGGGTGGCAAGCGGCGGCGCCCTATCTTTCTGCTTCCTTCTCCCCTCCCGGGAAGGGAGGGGGCGGGGGTTGGCCTGCGAGGTTACCAATGCGGCGCCCCCCATACCCACCCGCCCCCAGCCCCTCCCTTCCCGGGAGGGGAGAAGTGGGGAGCAGGGATCAGAACGCTGCGTGGAGCCGCAGCGCGAGGACGTTCGCCGGCCCGCGCTCGCGATTATAGCCCGGGTTGGCGATATGCTGCGCATCCACCGTCGCCTCGAACGCGGGCGCAATGTGGAGCGCGTAGAATAGTTCGGCGATCTCCTCCGCGCCGGCATCGGGCAACTTCCCGTCGCCGACCAGCACGCCGATCCCGCCCGACGCCAGATAGCGGCGGTGCTCCGCCGAAATGCCGTTGGCGATCAGCGCCAGCCCGATGCGATCGTCCTTGCGTCCCCAGCCGGCGCCGTGGAGCATCGCGCCGATCTGCGCGGTGCGGTCGATATCGGTGAAATCATAGGGCTCGATCGCCCCGTCGGCGATGCCTGCGCGCGCGAACACCCCGAAATTGCCGGTCAGTTCCTGCTCGAGATTGAAATGCACCCCGATGCGCGTCATCGGCCGCCGGGTCAGCGCGAGATCGATCGGATCGCCGGTCGCCGCGGAGCGCGCCAGCGCATCGTCATAGCGGCTGAAGCGGCCGTGGTTGCGGAACAGGGTGACCCGCACCGCGCCGGGGTGGCCCGCGATGCTGTGGCGATGCTCGATCTCCGCATCGAGCTGGAACTGGCTGAAATCGCGCTCCAGCGTTTCCCCATTGGGCACCTTGGAGAGGTTGAACGCGCCGACCCGCAGCGTCCATGCGCCGCAATAATATTCCACCGCGACGCCGGTCGAATAGCCCCAGGCGTCGGCGGCATAGTCGAACGTCCCGGCGTCGACCGCCGCCCAGTTGAGGAAGTCACTGCGCGGATCATGGGCATAAGCATTGGTGTCGAACACATCGCCGACGCCGAACTTGCCGGCGGTGATCACGACGCGGTTGCCGTCGCGCGTGCCGCCGAGCTGATTGGCGCCGGGTGCGATATTCTCATGCCCGCCGCCGAGCCCGATCGTCTGGCGGAAGAACAGCCGCTGCAGCCGGAAATAGGGATTGCTGCGCCCGACCTTATACGCCTCCGCACTGGGGAAGCCGGCGACGCCGAGCGTATTGGACAGTCCGAAACCCTGATCGATCTCGGGATTGGCCCAGATCTCGCCGCCCGCCCAGGGGCGCACCCCGAGGAACAGCGTCGCGTCGACGGTTTCCTTCGTTTGTTTCGGGGCAAGGCTGTTGGTGCCGCGGTAGGGAGAGGCGAAGCCGCCGACCCCCTGCACGACGAAGGTCGCCTGGCCGTGAACCGCCCAATCCTGGGTCGGCTGGTCGGCGTCCTGCGCCGCGGCGGGCAGGGGTAGAAAGGAAAGGCAGCCAGCGGCCACCGCGAGAAACAGCGTCTGGGTCATCGCGACCTCCATCGGGTCCAAAAGGGGATTCACCCGACGGAGACCGCGTGGATCGGACTAGGTCACCGACTCATAAAGCGCATCCAAATTCGGGCAGAGGCGAGTTTGACGAGCGCGAGGTAGTTGGCGTCGTGTTTTTCGTATCGCGT
>NZ_MKRR01000002.1:17779-24072 GCF_001897045.1 Sphingomonas sp. 66-10 | reverse complement strand
CGTGCCGGTCGGCAGCGTTGCAATAAGCCGTGATCAGCGCGCGGATTTCCTCGCGGTCGAGCAATTCCTGCACGCGCGGATCGAGCCCGGTGTCGGTCATCATCGTCATCCTGCAGTCTGCCCGCCGTCGACCGCGAGCATCGCCCCGGTGATGAAGCGCGCTTCTTCGGAGGCGAGGAAGGCGATCGCCGCAGCGATATCGCCCGGCTCGGCCATCGGCGCGATCTTCGGCGACATGCGCTCGACCAGCGGCCATTCGACCCCCTCGATCGCGTTGAACCCGCCCGCGATCAGCGGCGTATCGACCGCGCCAGGGCATACCGCATTCACCCGCACCCCGCGCGAGGCATATTCGATCGCCACCGCCTTGGTGAACCCGACCACGCCGTGCTTCGACGCGGCATAGGCCGAGGCATAGGCCGTGCCGACCAGCCCCGCCGCCGAGGCGACGTTGACGATATTGCCCTTCACCGCTTCGAGGAACGGCAGGGCATGTTTGCTGAGGTGGAATACCCCGGAAAGGTTGATGTCGATCAGCTGGCGCCACGTCGCCTCATCGATCTGCGCGGTATGGCCGAACCCGCCGATCCCAGCGACATTGCACAATATATCGAGCCGACCGCGCCATTTGCGCGCGGTGGCGATCAGCGCTTCGCACGACGCGGCGTCGCCCGCGTCGAACGCGAAGACCGCGCTGTCGGTGGCGAGGCTCCCCGCGGTGCGCATCGCGCCGTCAAGATTGCGGTCGGCGCAGATCACCAGCGCGCCCTCGGTCGCGAGCCGCACCGCGGTGGCGCGGCCGATCCCCGATGCGGCGCCGGTGACGAGCGCGACTTTGCCGTTCAAGCCTTTCATCGATCCTCCCAGTCGCGCGGTCGAAGGGGGCGGGGGGCCGGTGGCGCGGCGCGCCGGCCCCCTTTGCCGTCAGAATTTCAGCGTCGCATCGAACCCGAAGGTGCGCGGCTCGCCGTAATTCACCCCGGCGATGCCGATCGACGGGCCGAAGTCGATCCCCGCTTGCCGCGTGTGCTGATCGAGCAGGTTGTCGCCATAGACGCTGAGACGCAGCGTCGCGCGACCGGCCAGCGCGATGTCCGACAGCGCGATGCGCACCCCCAGCAGATCCTGGCCCGGATCGGCGATCACCTCGTTCGCCGGGTTGAGCAGGTCGATCGTATGGAAATAGCGCTTGCTGGTGTGCGCATAATCGACCCGGAACATCAGATCGGCGAAGCCCAGCGAATGCGACGCCTGCGCCCCGACATGCACCGTCCAATTCGGCACATAGGGGAATTTGGCCTGTTTGGCATAATCGCCGACGACCCCGGTCGCGGGATCGACGATCAGGAATTCCTTATATTTCGGATCGACATAACCCAGGCTGGCATCGAGCTGGACGCGCCGGATCGGCACCGCCAGCGCCTCGATCTCGAACCCCTGGTAACGCGCATTGGCATTGGGGATGAAGCCGTTGCCGCCGGCATATTGCGGCACCTGCAGATCGTCATAATCGGTGCGGAAGATCGCGCCGTTCAGCCGCAGCCGGTGATCGAAAAATTCGGTCTTGAACCCGGCTTCATAGGCCTTGGCCTTCTCCGGCCTGAAGGTGAACGGGAAGGTCCGGCCGGTCGCGAGGTCCACGCCCGCGCGCGCATCGAACCCGCCCGACTTATAGCCGGTCGAGAAACGCGCATAGGTGAGGATATCCTTGGTCCACTGGAAGCTGACCGAGCCGAGGTACGACCAGTTGCTGAACGACAGATCGCCGCTGCGCGACGGGCCCGGGGTCGGGCCGGGGTTCGGCAACTGCCCGGTGAAGGGCTGGGCGGTGGGGATGCTCGTCTCGTCGATCGAGCGGCTGTCGTGGGTGTAGCGGATGCCGCCGGTGAGTTCGAGCCGCTGGTCGAGGATCATCGGCTTCCAGCTCACCTGCCCGAAGCCGGCGACGGATTCGCTGCGCGTGTGATAGGCGAGCGTCTGGCCGAGGTTGACCCCGATCAGATCGATGTTCTGCGCGCTCAGCGCATTGCCGACCGCCGCGGGGAAGCCGAGCGCGGCGAGATAGGCCGGCGGCAGGACGAGCGTGAAGTCGTTGGTGTTGAACTCGCTGGCATGTTCGTTGAAATAATAAGCGCCAAGGACGTAGCTCAACGTATCGGTCTTGCCGAGGATCTGGAATTCCTCGCTGAACTGGCGCTGCTTCAGGTCCTGCTCATAAGCGACGAACGGCGAGACGCGCTGCACCGACCAAAGTGTCGGCGAGGTAAAATCAATCACCTGTCCCTTGAGATTGCCGGCATAATTGGTCGGCTCGGTCGAATCCCAGCCGCGCCACGCGGTGATCGACTTGAAGGTCAGCGCCTTACTCACCTCATAAGCCGCGGTGATCGACGTGCCATAGGTCTTGGCGGTCTGCTGCCCGACATATTCGTAAGGCACCTTCTCCATATATTGCGGGCTGACCACGAACTGGTCGCCGCCATAGGACGGCGAACGCGCGAAATAGGTCGCCGCCGGCTGATAGGCGCTGACGATCTCGAACGGCCCGCGCTGGCCCTTGGCATAGCTATAATCGCCCGTCACATCGACGGTCAGCTTACCCCAGTCGCCGTGGATCTTGCCCCACGCCGAGGTCGCCTTGCGCGCCCCCGGATCGCGGTTGCTGGGCGTGTTCGGATTGTCGACATAGCCGTCCCGCTCGCGCTGCATCACCGAGAAGGTCGCGGAGAGGCCGGTGTCGCCCCATTTGCCGGTATCGACCGAGGCGCGCGCGAACCAGCTGTTGAAGCTGCCGTAACCCGCCTTGAGCTCGGCGCCGAACACGTCCGACGGCTTCTTGGAGATGATGTTGATCGCGCCGCCGGTGGTGTTGCGCCCGTACAGCGTGCCCTGCGGCCCGCGCAGCACCTCGATCCGTTCGGGGTCGACCAGATCGAAATTATTCGCTGCCTGCCGCCCGAGATAGACGCCGTCGAGATAGACCCCGACCGGGCTGTCGATCGTCAGCAGCGGCTCCTGCGAGCCGATGCCGCGGATATAGGGCTGGGTGCCGGTGATGCTCCCCGAGGATTCGGTGATCGACACGTTGGGGACGAGTTGGCTGAGCTTGTCGACGCTCTTGAAATTGAGCTGGTCGAGCGTCTGCGCGCCAAGCGCCGAGACCGACACCGGGGTCGACTGGAGGTTTTCCTCCTGCCGGCGCGCGGTGACGACGATATCGGTGATGCGGCCTTCGTCGACGCCGGCCCGCTGGGGGGCGGCCGGCGCCGGCTGCGCCGCGCTATCCTGCGCCCGTGCCGGCGCGGCGAGCGCGACCGACAGGGCGGCAAGGCTTGCCGCGACGCAGATGTGGGAACGGTTCATTCGGAACTCCTTGCGAGACTTAGAACTTCACGCCCGCCGTCACCCCGAAGGTGCGCGGATCGGGGAAGTAAGCAACCGTCAGCCCGCCGAAGCCGGGGCCGAAATCGATGAAGTTCTGCGGGTTGCGTTCGTTGGTGAGGTTGCGCACCCACAGCGAGATTTCCGCCTTGGTGCCGGCGAGCTGGATATCGCCCAGCGAGGCGCGCATGTTGACGATCGTGCGACCCGGCGACTTGGTGTTATTGGCATTCTGATCCGACGGGCTCGCCGTCACCAAAGCATAAGGGAAAGTATAGTAAGACGACACGAAGTTCATGTCGGCGATCAGGTTGAACTTGCCCCAATCCCCCTGCGCGACGCGCCAGTCGACCCCCATCGAGACAGTATATTTCGGCGCGTGCGGGAAGGCGCGGTTGTTCGACACGTCGGTGGCGACCCCGTCGATATAATCGATATAGTTCTTATACTTCGCGTGGAGATAGGCGAACGAGGTGTTGAACGTCAGCCAATCGGCCGGGCGCGCGATCGCCTCGATCTCCAGCCCGCTGATCCGCGCCGCAGCGGCGTTGCGCACGATCGACGCCGCCGCACCTTCGGCGGTGAAGATCGATAGCTGGATGTTCTTGTGATCGTCGAGGAAGCCCGCGACGTTGAACTGCAGCGTATTGTTGAGCAGCTTGGTCTTGATGCCCACTTCGTAGCTGTTGACCGTCTCCGCCTTATACGGGCAGGTCAGTTCGGCCGGCGCGGCGCAGCCGGGCAGCGAGGCGGTGGTGCCGACGATATTGGTCTCGCCGTTGAACCCGCCCGATTTGAAGCCCTTGGCATAGCGCGCATAGAGATTGATGTGATCGGTCGGCTCGTATTTGAGCGTCACTGCCGGGCTGAAATCGTGGAACTTCGCATCGGGCACCCCGCCGAACGGCACGTTGATCAGCGTCGTCGCCTGCGGCGTGTTCGGCTGCGCGATCAGCAGCCGGCGGATATCCTTGCGCTCGTGCGTATAGCGGATGCCGCCGGTCAGCGTCACCTTGTCGACGATCTTCAGATCGGCCTGCGCATAAGCGGCATAAGCTTCGGTATGCGAAGCATAGTCGGATTCGAATGCGGTCGCGCCGCCGAAGAAGGACTGCGGCCCGAGCGTCTCGGCGAAATCCTTGAAGTAATAAAGGCCGGCGACATAGTTCAGCCGGTCCTGAAATGCCTTTCCGGTGACCTGCAATTCCTGGCTGAACGCATGATAACGTGTCCGCCGCCCGGTCGCCGCGACCGGCAGCGGCGAGCCGTCGAGATCGAGATTGTCGTCGAAGCGCAATTGACGGAAGCCGGTGATCGACTTGATCGTCGTCTGCGCCCCGACATCCCAGGTCGCGGTCAGGCTATGCCCCTCGGTCCGCGTCCGCTCGTAGAGCGGGTTGGCGTCGAGGCTGGCGGTCGATTGCCGCGTCTGGTTGGTGTAGAGATTGAGCGGGAAGAAGGCGCCGACGAAGCCGTAAGACGGCGAATTCGGATCGAAGATGTCGCGCGGATCGCCGTTGCGGTTGACGCGATAGAGCTGCGCATAATCCGGCCGCTGGTGATAGCGGCTGTAATCGAACGAATAGTCGAACGTCAGATTGTGCGCCGGCTGCGCGCGCACTTGCGCCATGAAGCTTTCGCTCTGCAGGTCGTTGGTGCGATCGGTCGGGTTCTTCCCCGCAAGGAACGCCTGCGGATAGGGATTGGGCACCAGCTTGATGAAGCCGTCGCGGCGCTGGATCGTCCCCGACAATTTGACCGAGAAGATGCCGATCTTCGGCAGATCGAGCACAGCCTTGCCGCGCCAGAAATTGTAATTGCCGTAAGTGATCTCGGCTGAGCCGCCCCATTCGCCGCTCGGCTTTTTGGTGATGAGATTGACCGCCCCGGCGAGCGCATTGCGGCCGTAGAGCGTGCCTTGCGGGCCGCGCAGCAGTTCGACGCGCTCGAGATCGGCGACGTCGAAGATCGAGCCCTGCGCCTTGGCGATATAGACGCCGTCGAGATACAGGCCGACCGCCGGCTCCCAGGTGATCGCCGGGTTGATCGTCACCGAGCCGCGGATCGAAATCTGGCTGATCGTCTTGTTCGAAGGCGCGCGCTCGATCTTCACGTTCGGCGCGATCGAGCCGAGCCGGTCGATCGAGCTGATGTCGCGCGACTGGAGGAACTGGCTGCTCACCGCGGAAATCGCGATCGGCACGTTCTGGACATTTTCGGCGCGCTTCTGCGCGGTCACCACGATATCGCCGATCCCGGCGCCGCTGCTATTGTCGGCCGGGGCGGGCGCGGCCTGCTGCGGCGTGGCGGGCGCGGTCTGCGCGAGCGCGGGCGGGGCGCCCAGCGCGGTGATCAGCGCGAACAGGCTGGCGCTCGATGCGTAAACTCGGTTTCTCATCATTCCATCCTCCCCAAAGGCATTCATTGCGCGGTTTCGGCGCCGGTAAGCTTGTGGCTGTGATCGTGGCGTCCGCGCCCGAAGAAGCGATCGAGCGCATCGGCATCAGCCCTGCCGAACGCGGCCCGATCGGCGGGCAGCAAGGCGTCGAGCGCGGCGGTAGCGCGCGGCGTCGCGGGCCGCTCGGCGACGCGATCGAACCAGCGGCGCAGCGCGGGCAGCCCGCGCCAGCGATCGCGCCCGTCGGTGAGCAGCGGGAACATCGCGTCGGCGGTCCTGATCCACGGCCAGGTCGCGATATCGGCGAGGCCGTAATCGTCGCCGGCGAGCCACGGCGATTGCGCCAGCCGCGTGTCGAGCACCCCGAGCAGCCGCGCGACCTCGCTCTCATAGCGCTTCAATCCGTAGGTCTCGGTCGGCGCATAGCGGAAGAAATGGACGTACTGGCCGAACATCGGACCGATCGAGGCGGTCTGGAACATCAGCCATTGCAGCGCGATCGAGCGCGGCATCG
>NZ_MKRR01000002.1:0-17710 GCF_001897045.1 Sphingomonas sp. 66-10 | reverse complement strand
GAGGAATTCGGGCGTCCGCTGTTCCCCGGTGAATACATCGACATGCCGCAGCCGATAAGCCAGCCCGCATTCCTCAAGCATGAGGACGAGCTTGAGCACATTGGGGCTGGTCATGCCGAGGATCTCGATCATGCCGCTGCGCCCCCGAGAATGTGGAAGGTCAGCGCCGGATCGGGATCGTTGAATACGCGCTCATAGATGCGGGTATAGGTCGCGCGGCGGATCTTCCAGGCGCCACCCTCCAGCACATATGTATCGCGATAGGTCGCCGCGCCGATCGTCGTGAGATTATTCTCCTTGAGGTTCAGCGCATAATCGACCAGCCGCCACTCGCCGTCGGCGGTGCCGTCGCCGTGGACGTCGATGATCGGGTGGTGGACGGTGTGGCAGGCGACGAAATCCTTGTTGAACGCCGCGCCGAGCGCCTCGAGGATCGCGTCGCGCCCCTCCGCCTGAAAGCGATAGCTGCCGCCCTGATAATCGACCGCCGCATCGGCGGTGAACAACGTCTCCAGCAGCGGCAGATCGCAGGTGTCGATCCCGCGGCAATAGAGATATTTGACGCGCTTGATGCGTTCGATCGCTTCGAGGTCCAGCGTCATGCCGTCGCCGCCTCCTTGCGGCGGGCGTGGATCGCCTCGGCGCGCGCCTTGAGCGCCTGCGCGGTATCATCGAACGCGCGTTTCACCCACGGCCCGCAGAAGCGCATGACGTGGATGCCGGTGTCGCCGAGGAAGGCGTCGGTCGAATGATAGGCGCAGCGATCCGGCCCCAGCGCCTCGATGATCTGGTCGCGCCGCGCCGGATAGGGCCAGGCATCGTCATAAGGGAGCTGCCACGACAGCAGCTTCTCCGGCTCGAATGCGCAGACATATTCGCAATTGGGGAAGGTCGCGTCGGGCTCGGTGTAGCTTTTCAGCGTCATGTGGACCGGCGCGCCCATTTCCAGCGTCGATTCGGCGGCGATGCAGAACGGGTTCCACTCGCCGTAGCGCGGCAGATCGGTGAGGATTTCCCAGATCAGCGCGGCGGGGGCGTCGATCTCGACACGTTCCGACCTCACCACCGCATCGGGGTTGAACCAGGTCCGGGGGTCTTCGCCGTCACGCATCACCGCTCTCCTGCTGCGCATCCTGCGGGCAAACGCCGTCGATGCTGCTTCTTTGCGCAGAATATTGGCGCCAAGCGGCGGGCTACGTCAAGCTTGCAATACGCATTTCGTGGTGATTTGCCGAAAAAAATCCGCATTTGCGGAAATGTGATGCGGCTTTGTCACAAGACATCCGCTTTGCTCTCACGCCCTCAAAAGGAGCCGGGATGCGCGTCTTACGATGCGATCCGTCCCCCGGCCCCTCCCTTTTGGGGAGGGGATGCGCGTTTTCAGCGGCCCAGTCGCTTGATCTCGAACTGGCTGGTCGGGATGCAATCGATCCGGTCGAAATCGATGAAGCGCGCGCAGCTTTCCATCATCTGCTGCTGGTTGGCGGCGAGCTTCGCCGGGTCGTTCGGCGCGTCGAAATAGACCCCTTCGTCGGTCAGCGCGGCGCGCGGGAAACATTCCTCGACCATCGCGGCATAATCGGGCGCGCCATAGGTCAGCGGGCGGATGACGAGGTTCTGCACATATTCGAAATTGGCCTGCGTCTCGATCCCGGTGACGGTGTGATCGCGCTGCCAGATCTCGCGCCACGCCTCCCACGTCAGCCGCGGCGGGCGGCCGAGGAACACGACCTGCGAGAAGCCTTCGGTGCGCACGCCCGGCTGGGGCGGGTGCCGGTTATTGGCGATAGCGGTCGATTCGCACACCAGCCACGCAGCGAAGCGCGGCGCAGCTTCAGCGACGATCGCGTCGAGGGGCTGGCGGGCGATATCGCGCGCGCTGGCGATCCACAGCTGGACCACCGCATCCATCTGCGGATTGGTCGAGGCCATGCGTGGCGATGTGCCGTTGGCGACATCGGCGTCCTGCAGATTGATGCGCACCGCATAGGCTTGCTCGGCGAGCCGCGGGGCGATTTCGTCCTTCAGCCGGGCGTTGAACGCGTCGCGGTCGGTGGCGGTGTCGCGCCACAGCGCATAGACGATCTTTTCCATCGGATGGCTCTCCCAAACAGTCCGTTAGAGTAAACTACCCCCCGTTCGCCCTGAGCCTGTCGAAGGGCTGTCCTTCTTCCTTGGAAGAAAAGGGCAGGGCTTCGACAGGCTCAGGGCGAACGGAGGAGGGGAAAGTGCGATCTATGCCGCGTGTTCCCGGTCAGCTCGCGAAATCATATTCCGCGCCCGCGCTCGCGCCGTCCCAGTCGCGCGAGGCGACGACGCCGCTGGTGAAGCCGTCGAGCGTCGCGGGATTGGCCTCGATCAGCTCGAGCAGGATCGTCGGATCGTGCGGCGCTTGCAGATAGGCGACGCGGGTCGCGCCGCCGCCGGCTTCGGCGTCGAACAATAGCTCCAGCCCGTTGCGCGCCGCCGTGACCTTGGCGGTCGCGACATCGTCGACCAGCCATGCAATGTGGTGCATCCCCACGCGCACCCGCCCCGCACCGTCATGATAAGGCGACGGGCCTTCGCCGAGCGGACGGATGATCTCGATCTGCA
This sequence comes from Sphingomonas sp. 66-10, assembly GCF_001897045.1. Classification (NCBI taxonomy): domain Bacteria; kingdom Pseudomonadati; phylum Pseudomonadota; class Alphaproteobacteria; order Sphingomonadales; family Sphingomonadaceae; genus Sphingomonas; species Sphingomonas sp. 66-10. The sequence goes on along the minus strand of NZ_MKRR01000002.1, from coordinate 15,115 downwards.
TCCCGTCCTGATAGGAAAGCGCGACGTCGATCGTCACGCTGACCGGTTGGCCGCGATACCGCCCTTCGAGCGTGACGTTGCGATAGACCGTCCACGGCCCGACCCCGGCGAAGCGCCGCCAGCTTTCGGTCGAGGCGTCGAGGTCCTCGGTCAGCCACGCGGTCTGGCGGATGGCGCCGAGCGACGCGATCAGCCCGTCACGCGTCATGCTGCGCCTCGGCCTGTTCCAATATCGCGCGGGCACGCGCCGCGGTGGCGATCTCGCGCCCCATCTGATCGAGCATCGCCGCGATCTTGGGATCGAGGCACGAGCCGTCGGGGGCGAACACCGGCTCGATCGTGTTGACCGCAACCCCCATCGGGGTGTTCCACCCGCGCAGCGCGTGGACGATATTGCGCAGCGCGGTCAGCGTGTTGACCGCGCCCTGCCAGCCGGCGCCGGTCGCCACGCTGCCCACCGGGCGGCCGTGGAAATAGGGGTTTTCGTCCTCGCGCATGTCCTCGGTGTAATCGAGCGCATTCTTGACCAGGCCGGAGATGCTGCCGTGATAGCCCGGCGAGCCGAGGATGATCCCGTCGGCGCGACGCAGCGTCTCGACCATCTCGCGCGCCGCGTCGCAGCGATCGGAGGTCGAGGGATTGAACAACGGCATGTCGAGCTGCGCGCCCGCGATCAGCTTCACTTCCGCGCCAACGGCTTCCGCCCCCTTGAGCGCCAGCACCAGCGCCTTTTCGGTCGAGGAATCGGGCTTCAGCGTCCCGCCGAGCGCGACGACGAAGGGGCGGGGCGTGGGATTCGTCATGCAGCGGACCTTTTTTCTTGCTGTTTCAGGGTCTAAACTCATTCAGGACAGCGTCGTGATCGTCCGGAGAAGCCCGCTGGCAAGGAGCGCAGCGCAGACGCGTAGCAATAGCTACGCGCAAGCAAGCGACGCCGTCCAGCGGGCTTCTCCGGGCGACCCCTTCGGGGCGGGCGGCTTTTGGCGCCATGCGGCGTCGCGCGTCGGTCACGATGCATGAGCATCGCTCTCTCCTTGCTCCTTGCCTGGCACCAAAATCCGCTCCGTCACGGCGTTGTCCTGAGTGAGTTTAGACCCTAGCGCGGCGCGCACCCGGGCTGTGAGGTGCTTGGGGCAGATCAACAGATCGGGCAAGCTGGGGTTGGCACTATTGTAGCGCAAGGGCGCGCCGTCGATGCGGGTCGCCTCATAGCCCGCGGCGAGCGCGACCGCGGCGGGGGCGCAATTGTCCCATTCATATTGCCCCCCGGCGTGGAGATAGATGTCGCCCTGGCCGAGCAGCACCGCCATCGCCTTGGCACCCGCCGAGCCCATCGGCACCAATTCGGCGCCCAGAGCTGCGGCGACCGCCTCCGCCTCGGCGGGCGGGCGGGTGCGGCTGACGAGCAGGCGGACGCGCTCGGGACGCGGCTGATCGGCGGGCGGCGCATCGGTGCGCAGCACGAGGTCCTGCCCCGGCAGCGCGACCGCGCCGATTGCCGGCGCGCCGTCGATCGCCAGCGCGATATGCACCGCCCAGTCGCCGCGGCCTTCGGAATATTCGCGCGTCCCGTCGAGCGGATCGACGATCCACACGCGGGACTTTTCCAGCCGCACCGGATCGTCGACGCTTTCTTCGGAGAGCACGCCGTCGTCGGGGCGTTGCGCCTTGAGCGCTTCGAGGATGAAGGCATTGGCGACGAGATCGCCCGCCTTGCCGAGCGCCTTGCCGGCGATCAGCCCGCTGTCGCGCAGATCGAGCAACAGGCGGCCCGCGGTCTCGGCGATCTGCGCGGCGAGCTCGGCGTCGCAGGACAGGGCATGGGTGTCGGTCATCAGGCGGTTACCTCTCCAGTCATCAGCGCTTGTGCATTGTCGAGATAACCCCAGCCTTCGCGCGCCAAATCCTCCACTTGGACTAAATGGACCGTGACCGGCGGCGGGGTTTCGGTCTTGATCAGCCGCAGGCTCATCCCCCCGCGGACATGGCCCCAGGTCGGCACCCAATTGCCGCCGTCGAGCGCGGGGCGCGTCGCCGAAACCACGATCCGCACCGAGCCGTCGGGCTCGTAATGCGCGCGCAATTTGTTCACGTACCCCAGCCCGTCCTCGTAACAGTCCAGATTCTCCTGCCACATCGAGCAGAGCTGGAAGATCCACGTTTCGGTCTCGGGCGGGGTGAAGCTGAGCACCAGCGCCTGATCCGGCTCGATCCGCCACGTCCCGAAGGCGTGGTGACGATCGGCGACCCCGCCGTTCGAGAGATAGAGATTGCGCGAGAAGCGGAGCATATTGGGGAGGTCGGCAAGCCGCTCCTGCCACCAGGCGCGGACCAGCTCGACATAGCCGAGCACCTCATTGCCCGCCTTGGCCAGCCCGCTCGCCACATCGGCAGGGGCGATCGGGGAGGGGGCGGTGCCGTCGACGCGCTCGATCCGCATCACCGGTTCGCGTTCATTGGCGCGATCGAGGTGGACGATGCGGATCAGCAGCCCGCAGCTGTCGGCGGTCAGCGGCAGCCAGTTGCGCGCGCGCTCGGCGCCGCCCACCCACACTTCGAAATTTCCCTCGGCGTCGAAATCGATCGCGTCGCTCTGCAGGAAACCGGTGGTGTTGAGCCGGGTGACGTCGAAATCGGCGAGCGCGGCAAAGCCCTCGCCCGCCCAGTCGCGCGCGGCATGATCGCGCGGGATGGGCGCGTTCCACGCCGCCATCACGAAATAGGGCACGGTGCCGCGATTGCCGGTGATGCGATATTCACGCGCTTCATCGAATTCGCAGAGCAGATGATCCTGATCGGGGCTCTGGAAATTGATCGTCGAGCGCCACGGCACGTCGCGCAGCCGCGGCCGGTTGGGCTCGCAATTCTCGACGAAGCGCTCGCAGCCGTTGCGCACCAGCCTGGTGAGGAAGCGGTAGAATTCGGCGCGATCCTGCGCGTCGGGCTCGTCGCCGAAACGTTCGATCGCGCGCCCGGCGAGTTTGAGCTGGTCGCAGAAATCGTCCCACGCGCGGCCGGTGAGGAGGCGTTGTTCGGCGCTCATGCTGCTTCTCCGAAAGTGACGAGAACCTTCGCCGCACGTTCGGTATCGGCGGCGGTGGCGAAAGCCTCGGTGAAATCGCGGAAGTCGAAACGGTGGCTGACCAAAGCTGTGGTATCGATCGCGCCGCGCGCGAGGATATCGACCACCTCGGCGAATTCGGTCGGATAGGCCATCGCGGTGGTGATCCGCATCTCCTTCGCCAGCACCAGCGCGAAATTGACCGGCACATCCTGATGATGCACCGCGATCACCGTGAGATGCGCGTGGAAGCGGGCATTGGCGAGTACCGCGGGGATCACCGGCGGCGCGCCGGACACCTCGATGAACTGGTCGGTATCGACCACCTTCATCCCGTAAAGCTCGCTCGTGCCGTGTTCGGCGCCGATTGTGTCCCAGATATCGCCGTCATCGGGGTTGAGCGTGACGCGCGCGCCGAGCGCACGGGCGCGGGCGAGCCGGCCGTTCGAGCGATCGACCGCGATGATATCGGTGATGCCCTTGTGGCGCAGCATCGCGACCACCCCGAGCCCGATCGGGCCGGCGCCGAACACCACCGCTTTCTCGCCCGGCTCGGCGCCCGAGCGATAGACGCCGTGGAGCGCAACCGACAGCGGCTCGACCAACGCGGCGGTCTCGAAATCGAGCGTGTCGGGGATCGGATAGACCATCGGCTGCGAGCTGATGTCGCGGACGAGGATCAGCGGGGCGAAGGCGCCCGCGCCGCCGCTGCCGATATAATTGCTCGGCGTGGTGGGATCGACGACGACCCGCTGGCCCGGCGCGACCCCGCTGACCTTGCTGCCGACGGCCTCGATCGTCCCCGAGAATTCATGCCCGAGCGGCACCGGTGCGCCGGTCCCGCCGACCGGCAGGCCGCCGGCGCGGGCATAGCCGAGATCGGTGCCGCAAATCCCGCAGGCGGCGACGCGGACGACGATATCGTCGGGGCCGGGCACCGGGGTTTCGATCTGGTCGATCCGCACGTCATTGGGGCCGTGGACGGCCACGCTGGGCATCATCGCGGTCACAATTTTTCCTCCGCCACCGGGAAAGCGTCGAAGTAGAAAGCGAAACGTTCGCGCAGCGCGGCGATATCGACGTCGAAATCGCCCGCGAGATCGTACACCACCTTGCCGTGCATCGCGCGCGGGTGGCTGGCGACATAAGCGTCGATCGCCGCGCGCGCCTCGGGGGTGCGTTCGAGCCCGGCGAGCGCGGCGATGCGATCGAGGGTTGCGTCCTGATCGGCCATATAGCGATCGAAATAGACGTCGAGCGACCGCTCCGGTCCCCACGAGGCACGATCGCGCACGCAGCGGCGCAGCAAGGTCTCGATCCGGTCGATCCAGTAGCGCGCGGTGGCGGGGGGATCGGTGTCCCTGCGGCGCAGGCGATCACCGTAGGCGATCATCGTCACCGCCGACTGGATCACCGCCAGCGGATCGCGATGGGTGATCACGAGGGTCGCGTCGGGGAACACCGCCTTCAACGGCCCGAGCTGCTCCATATGCTGCGGCGATTTGAGCACCCAGCGGCGCGGCCCGCGCAGCCAGGTGAGCAATTGCAATACCTTCTTTCCGTAAGCGTAATGCGGCGTCTGATCGTGGGTCAGATAATATTCGCGCCACGCATGCGGGCGGCTGAGCCATTCGAGTTCGTAGGAAGCGAAATCGATCTTCTGCAGCTCGATCTCCTCATGCGTGTGATCGGGCGCCATTTCGTGCATCGCGCGCATGTGCGGCAAAGCTTCCTCGAACGCGCCCCAGAATTGCCGGGTCTGGAGGAAACGCGGGTCCTGCGATCGATCGGCGGGCGGTGTGCCTTCGGGCACCGGCTGCATCGATTCCCACAAGGGCATCGAATTGAGCCGCGGATCGGCCGACAGGATATTGACGAGATGCGTCGTCCCCGATCGCGGCAGCCCGGCGATGATGATCGGGCGCTCGATCTCGATATCGAGGATTTCCGGTTGGCGCCGGATCATGTCCTCGACCTTCAACCGGTTGATCGCGAGCCGGATGAAATCGTTGAACAGCGACGCGCGGCCCCATGGGTTGAGCCCGGTATCGGCGTCGACCGAGGCGCACCATAGATCGAGCCGCGCGACGAATTCGCGGTCGCCGAAATCGGAGAGCCCGGTCGCGGCGCTCGCGGCATCGAGCACGGCTTGCGCGGTCAGCCGCTCGGGCGGCGCGGCGCGCGCGATCATCTCCTCGAGCAGCGGCGAAAGCCGCGGCCGGGCGAGATCGTCGATGCGGATGGGGGAAGCGCTCATCGCGTCACCCCACCACGCTATAGCCGCCGTCGATCAGCAGCGTCTGGCCGGTGATGAAGCTCGCCGCCGGGCTGGTGAGGAACAGCACAGCGCCCGCGATATCCTCGGGGACGCCGATTCGCCCCAACGGCGTCCGCGCGATCGTCGGCGCCAGCACCTCGGGCATATGCTTGACCCCGGCGGTCATCTTGCTTTCGGTCAGCCCAGCGGCGACGGCATTGGCGCGGATATGATGCTTGGCCCAGGCGAGCGCGAGCGTCTTCATCATCTGCACCAGCCCCGCCTTGGCCGCGCCGTAACCCGGCACCTGCTCGATCCCGAAGAAGCTGGAGAGCGAGGCGATGCCGATGAACGACCCGCCGCCGGCGATGCTGCTCGCCGCGAGTTTGTCGCGAAAGGCGTGGGCGAGGCGATAGGCGCCGGTAAGGTGCATCCGCACCGCGCGATCGAACACGTCGGGCTCATATTCGTCAAGCCCGATCGTCATCAGCGCGATGCCGGTGGAGTTGATCAGGATGTCGCAGCGCGGGGTCGCCGCGGCGAGCGCGGCGATGCTGTCGGCGCTTTCGATATCGAGCTGGCGATAGCCGCAGCCCGGAACCAGATCGTCGTAATCGCTCGCCGACGCGCGGGTGCCGGTGATCGTGACATTGGCGCCCGCGTCGCGATAGGCCGCGGCGATCGCCGCCCCGATCCCGCCGCTGCCGCCCGCGACCAGCACTTCAGCGCCGGCATAATCGAAACGCACGCCTTTCATCGTTGTGGCTCTCCTGTCGTGCTCGGCGCGGTCGTTGCCGCGCCTGTCCAAATACAATCCGTTCGCCCTGAGCTTGTCGAAGGGCGTCCTGCCGTTCGCGAGGTCGGGCCGCCCTTCGGCAAGCTCAGGGCGAACGGGGATAAGTGACCCCGATCTAACGCACGATGCTTTCGCCGACCGCCGTCGCGGCCCGACGCCCGGCCATCCGGCCGAAGAAACTGCCGTCGGCGAGGCTCATGCCCGAGCTGTAGCCGTGGCCCCAGCGCGGCAGCCCGCAGGTCGCGCGACCCGCGGCGTAAAGCCCCGCGATCGGCTGGCCGGCGCGATCGAGCACCTCGCCGGTCGGCAGGGTGTTGAGCCCGCCGAGCGTGAAGAAGGAAAAGAAGCTGGTCCTGAAATTGAGTTCGAGCGCGGCGAACGGCCCCCGATCGAGCACCTTCAGCCACTCGGGCGCCTTGTGGTAGATCGGGTCGTGCCCCTCGGCGGCGTAGCGGTTGAAGGTTTCCACCGTCGCCGCCAGCGTCGCCTCGGGGAGCCCGAGCTCGCGCTCCACCTCGGCCCAGCTATCCCCGACCGCGGCGATCTCGATCCGCGCGAGGTCGATCGGGCGGCCGAAAATCTCGTTGTCGACCAGCAGGAAGACGCGCTCGCCCGGCTGGTCGAGCATCGTCCGGCTGACCCGGCCGTGATAGCAATCCTCGTTGATGAAGCGCTGCCCGCGCTCGTTGACGAAAATGCCCTTCACCAGACTTTCGGGCATGATCCACGGGCAGGTGGTGAAGAATTCGTCCATATGGATCGCGTCGCCGCCCGCGGCCATGCCCATCAGGATGCCCGAGCCGTTATCGTTCTCGCCGATCGGTTCGGATGCGCGCAGCGCGCCGGGGGCGTAGCGCCTGACCATTTCGGCATTCATGCAGAAGCCGCCGGTGGCAAGGATCACCCCCTTGCTGGCGCGCACGTAAAGCGGCTTGCCGTCGATCCGCACGACGACGCCGACGACACGGCCCTTGTCGCCGACGAGGCAGAGTGTCCGCGCATCGGTGTGCACGTTGACGCCGAGCGCGCGGACGCGCGTTTCGAGGATGTCGATCAGCTTGCGCCCGCCGCCCCAGCCCATCCACTGGATTGTATGGCCGCGCGGGGCAGGGGTGGCGGTCTCGGCGAACGGCCATGCCGCCTCGCTGCCCGACCAGATCAGGGTATCGTCCTCGGCCGGCTCGATGATTTTGCCGGGAAGGAAGCTGCCCTTGTAGGGCACGCCCTGATCCTTGAGCCATTGATAATGGTCGAGGCTCTCGGCGGCGTAGAGCCTGACCTTCGCCGGATCGGCATCGGGGCCGCCGGCCATCATCAGATAGCCCTCAAGCGCCTCGGTCGTATCGGCGAACCCCGCGGCGCGCTGCGCATCGGTCCCGCCGCCGCCGCCGATATACATCTCCCCGCCCGACAGCGCCGAAGCGCCGCCGCTGCCCGAGGTCGCCTCGAACAGGGTCACCTTGGCGCCGGCCTCGGCCGCCTCGATCGCGGCGCAGGCGCCGGCGATGCCGAAGCCGACGATCGCCACCTCGGTCTCGACGTCCCACGCCGGAACCTCGCTTGCCGCGAGCAGGCGGTGCGGCGCGAAATCGGTCACGCCGGCGCTCCTAGACGAAGCGCGCGGTGCAGCTGCCCACGCCCTCGAGGTCCATGACGAACACGTCGCCGATGCGCGCCGGTTCGAGCGGCACGAGTGAGCCCGAGAGGATCACATCGCCCGCATCGAGCGTCACGCCGTAGCGCCCGAGGGTATTGGCGAGCCACGCCACCGCGGTGAGCGGCGATCCCTGCACCGCCGAGCCATAGCCTTCGGACAAAGGCGCGCCATTCTTGGTCACCGTGACCTTGAGCCCCGGCAGATCGACCGAGCGTGGATCGACCCGCGCCTCGCCGACGACATAGACCCCGCAAGAGGCATTATCCGCGACGGTATCGACGATCCCGATCTTCCAGTCCTGGATGCGGCTGTCGACGATCTCGAAGCACGGCGCGATCGCCGCGGTCGCCGCGAGCACGTCGGCGTCGGTCACCCCCGGACCGGTCAGCGGCGCCGAGAGGATGAAGGCGATCTCCGCCTCGGCGCGCGGCTGGATCAGCCCGTGCGCATTCACGTCGATCACCCCGTCTGGCACGTCCATCCGATCGGTGAGAAAGCCGAAATCGGGCTGGTGGACGCCGAGCATGTCCTGCACCGCCTTGCTCGTCACGCCGATCTTCTTGCCCACCACGCGCTCGCCTTCGGCGCGGCGCCGCGCAAGGAAATCGAGCGAGATCTGATAAGCGTCGTCGATCGTCAGCTCGGGATAGCGCGCGATCAGCGGGGCGACCGTGTTGCGGCCGCGCAGCGCGGCGAACAACTCGGCGCCAAGGGCGGAAACGTCAGCCACGCAGGAAATCCAGTGCGTAACGGTTGAACTCGGCGGTGCGTTCGACCTGCACCCAATGCCCGACCTTGTTGAAGATCATGAAGCGCGCATCGGGGCAGGCGTCGAGGAAGCGCTGCGCCCCCGAAGCGGGGCAGAATTCGTCATTCTGGCCCCAGAAGCCGATGATCGGCATCGGCAATTCGCCGAGCCGCGGCGCGAGATTGGGGGTGCGCATCCGCGCCAGCACGTCCTTGGGCTGGGTGCGCGCGACGGCATAGCGTTCCGCGACCAAAGCATCGGTGATCACCGATGCGTCATAGACGAGGTTCGAGACGAGCTTGCGCTGATCGTCGAGCGTGAAATCGGGGCTGGTGAAATCGCCGACCATCTTGGCGATCCCCGGCATCGCGAAATAGACCGGCAGTTCCTCGATACAGCCGGGCGCCATCAGCACCAGTTTCTCGGCGAAACCGGGATGATCGAGCGACATCTGGATCGCGACCCCGCCGCCGAGCGAATTGCCGACCAGCACCGCCTTGGTCACGCCGGCCTGGACGAGCGCGTCGTACAAAGTGTCGGTGAACAGCGCGAGCGTATAGTCGATGCCCTCGGGCTTCGATGAATCGCCGTAACCGATCATGTCGGGGAGCAGGACGCGGTAACCCGCGTCGACGAAGGCGGCGATATTCTGCTTGAAATTGGAATAGCCCGACGCGCCCGGCCCGCTGCCGTGGATGAACACCACCGCCGGCCCGCTGCCCGTCTCGGCGATCGAAATCTCATATCCGCCGGCGACCTTGTAGGTCGTGCGCTTCACGTCGTTGGCCATTCGATCCACTCCGTTTTTTTCTACCCCGTCATTCCCGCGAAGGCGGGAATCCATTCACCCAGGTTCTTGCGATAAAATCGCAACGGCAGCGCATCTGGATTCCCGCCTTCGCGGGAATGACGAAGAAGGTTTCTTCTCAAATCATCGCTCAGAGGAACATGAAGCTCGGCGGCTCGCCGAGCAGCGCGTTGACCACATCCGGCCCGAAGTTATTCGGATCGTTCGCGACATGCGCCCGCGCCGCGTGGAGATCGAGCCACGGCTGGATCACCGGGCTCGACATATAGACCGCGCGCCCGCCGAGCAGCGGCAGCAGCCCGTCGACCAGCGCGGCGCAGCGCCGCACCACCGAGCCCGACTGGAAGCGGAACAACGTGCGCTCCTCCATCGGGATCGGCTCGCCCGCCTCGGCATGCGCGATCATCGCGTTGAAATTGCGCGCCAGCACCGCTTCCATCTCGTCGATCTCGGCCCAGGCCCTGGCGATCGCATTCTGCAGCAGCGGATCGGCCTTGGAAGCCTTGCCGGTGTTGGTCGAGATGCGCGTCTTCATGATCTCGATCGCGCTTTTGGTCGCCGCCTTGGCGCCGCCCAGCGCGGCGCTGGAGACGAGCCGCACGAACACCTGCGCCCAGGGCAGGCGATACATTGGCGCGTCATTCTCGACCTGCCCCGGATTGGTGCACAGGAAGCCATCGCTCGCCTTGTGGGTGCGATGCTCGGGGACGAAGGCGCGGTCGACCACGATATCCTGGCTGCCGGTGCCCTGCAGTCCGAAGACATGCCAGGTGTCCTTGATCTGATAATCGCTGCGCGGGACGAGGAAGGTGCGCATATCGGGCGCATCGCCTTCCTTGGCGGGCGGGATCATCGCGCCGAGCAGCACCCATTCGCAATGTTCCGACCCGCTCGAAAAGCCCCATTGCCCCGAAAGATAGAAACCGCCCTCGGTCCGCTCGACCTTGCCCACCGGCTGATAGGAGGAGGAGACGAGCGTCGCGTCATTCTCGCCCCACACTTCCTGCTGCGCCTGATTGTGGAACAGCGCGAGCTCATAGGGGTGGCCGCCGACCACGCCATAGACCCAGCCGGTCGACATGCAGCCCTCGGCGAGCAATTTCTGCACCTCGAAGAATATATTGGGGTGCATCTCATAGCCGCCCCAGCGCTTGGGCTGGAGGATGCGGAAGAACCCCGCGGCTTGCATCTCGGCGATCGTCTCGTCGGGGATGCGGCGCTGTGCGGTCGCCTGCGCGGCGCGCGCCTTGAGCGCGGGGATCATCGCCCGCGCGCGCTCGATCAGTTCCTCACCGCTCGGAATGCGTGCGCTCGCCTGTTGTGCGGCTGTCGCCATTATAGTCTCCTTGCCCGCTATCTGCGCTTGTCGCGGAGAAATCGAGGCTGAAAGTTCGATATTCGTAATGAAAACTATATTTGGCTACGCAAGCCGTCAATCCGAATTCAGGGGCGCAATGCAAATTTCTGCACCTTGCCCGATGCGTTGAGTGGGAGCGCCTCGACGATCTCGATGCTGCGCGGCGCTTTGTAATTGGCCATGTTGGCGCGCGCCCAGACGAGCAGTTCGTCGGCATCGGGCCTATGCCCGGCGCGCGGCACGACGAACGCCTTGCCGACTTCCCCCAGCCGTTCGTGGGGAATGCCGATCACCGCGGCGAGCGCGACATCGGGGTGGCGTTGCAACGCGCGCTCGATTTCGGCCGGGTAGCAGTTGAAGCCGCCCGAAATGTACATGTCCTTGATCCGGTCGGTGATCACCAGCTCGCCGCCCGGCTCGAACCGGCCGATATCGCCGGTATGGAGCCAGCCGTCCGAGTCGATCGCCTCGGCGGTCGCGGCATCGTCCTCGAAATAGCCGCGCATCACGTTGAAGCCGCGTACCAGCACCTCGCCCGCGCCGCTCTCGTCGGGATCGGCGATGCGCACCTCGATCCCGGGGATCGGGCGGCCGGCGGTGCGCGCGACGATCTCGGCCGGGTCGTCGGCGGCGGAGATCGAGACGATCCCGGCGGATTCGGTGAGGCCGTAACCGGTCAGCACGGTATCGATCCCCAGATCGCTGCGCATCCGCTCGATCAGCGCGGCGGGGACCGAAGCGGCGCCGGTGATCGACAGCCGCAGCGACGACAGGTCGGCGTCGCCGAGATCGGTGGCGAGCAGGGTCTGGAAGATCGCCGGCGGCCCCGGCAGCACGCTGATGCGGTGCGTCGAGACGAGGTCGATCAAACGCTTGGTATCGAGGATCGCGAGCGGATAGATCGTCGCCCCCGCGATCAGGCAGGCGAGCCACCCCGCCTTATAGCCGAAGGTGTGGAAGAAGGGGTTGACGATCAGATAGCGGTCGCCCGCGCGCAATCCGACCGCATTCACCCAGGTGCGGAACGAGCGCACCGACGCGCCGTGGGTCGCGACGACGCCCTTGGGGTCGCCGGTGGTGCCCGAGGTGAACAGGATGTCGCACGCATCGTCGGGGGCGATCGCGGGGAGGGCGATGCTTTCCGGCGCGGTGGCGACGAACGCGTCCCATTCGGCGCCGAAGCAGATCGTGCGTTCGAGGTGCGGCAGATCCTCGCCGGCGAGCAGCGTCGGATAATCGGTGTCGAGGAAATCGTGGACGGTCAGCAGCGTCCGCGCACGCGACTTGTTGAGGATATAGGCTGCTTCATTGCCCTTGAGCCGGGTGTTGAGCGTCACCACCACGCAGCCCGCGGCCTGCGCGCCGACGCAGGCGAGGATCCATTCGGGGCTGTTTGGTGCCCAGATCGCGACACGATCGCCCTTTGCCAGCCCTGCGCCGGCGAAGGCGCGCGCGATCTTCTGCGATTCGGCCCACAGGCCGGCGAAGGTCACAATGCGCGCGCCGTCAACGATCGCCGGCTGGTCGCCGAAACGGCGCGCGGCGGCTTCTGCGACGGCGGTAATGGTCATCGGCTCAGATTCGGCCACAGGCTCATCCTCTAGTATGCGTAGTCAAAATAGCATCAGGCTACGCAAATTGTACATTGCCTATCGACTCGCTTCGACTATCTTGTTGCGCGACGCGAGGATAGGGCCGGAATCGGCCGGTATAGGCCGCCCGCCGTCGCCATGTCGGTCAAGCCCCGAATGGTGATGGGAATGCGCGGGAAACCGGGCAACGACGGGGATCGGCCAGGATGGAGGATGCGCAGGGAATGTCGGTCGATCCGCTGAATTTCGCAGGCCGCGTGGTGGTCGTCACGGGGGCGAGCCGGGGCATCGGCCGCGCGATCGCGACGCGTTTCGCCGCGGCGGGGGCGACGGTGATCGGCTTCGGCCGCAGCGTCCCGGCCGAATCGCTCGGCTATGAATTTCAGGCGTGCGACGTGCGCGATCCCGAGGCGGTGCGCGCCGCGATCGATGCGATTGGCGCCGCGCACGGCCGGATCGACGCGGTGATCAACAATGCCGGCGGCTCGCCCGAAAGCGACGCCGCCACCGCCAGCCCGCGCTTCGCCGAGCGGGTCATCGCGCTCAATCTGCTCGGGCCGCTCTATGTCGCGCAGGCGGCGCATCGCTGGATGCAGGCCAATGGCGGGGCGATCGTCAACATCGCCAGCGTCTCCGCGACCCGCCCCTCGCCAGGCACCGCGGTCTATGCCGCGGCCAAGGCGGGGCTGGTCCAGCTCACCCGCAGCCTCGCGCAGGAATGGGGGCCGACCGTGCGGCTCAATTCGATCATCGTCGGCTATATCGCCACCGAGGATGTCGCGACGACCTATGGCAGCGCCGATGCGCAGGCCGCGATCGCCGACACGCTCGGGCTGCGCCGGCTCGGCCGTCCGGAGGAGATCGCCGACGCGGCGTTGTTCCTTGCCTCGCCGATGGCCTCCTATGTCAGCGGTGCCTCGCTCGCGGCGGACGGGGGCAATGAATGGCCGTCGTTCCTCGCGATCCTCAAGGCGCACTCTGGCAGGTGATCGGCTCGTAACTTTCGGTTTGCGTATTACTTTGGGCAAATTGATGCGCATTCCGCTTGAAATGGCAAAAGGGCGTCGGTAAGCCGGTGAGAGGGGAGGCGCGAGCGGCCCCGACTCAGAGGCCCGATCCAGAGAGGTATGCCGAATGGCAGTGAAATCATTGGCCTATGCCGTCATCGACTCGGCCGATATCGACGCGTGGCGGCGCTATGGCGAAGAGGTCATCGGTGCGCGCGCGCTTGAAAACACTGGCGAGGGCGGCGCGGACGAGGTGCGGCTGCGCTTCGACGAGCGCCCGTTCCGCCTGCTGATCCGCAAGGCCGATGCCGACAGGTTCCACGCCGCGGGCTGGGTCTATGGCTCGAAGGCCGATTATGATGCCGGCCTCGCCAAGCTGCGCGCCGCCGGCGTCGCGCTCGAGCCGGCGAGCGCGGCGGAGGCGAAGGATCGCCATCTACGCGAATTCGTGCGGCTTAACGATCCCTCGGGCAACCTGCTCGAACTCGGCTGGGGCAACATCGTCGACGGCAAGCCGTTCATCTCGCCGGTCGGTGTGCCGCATTTCGAGATGGGCGAGATGGGGCTGGGGCATGTCGTGCTCCCCGCGATGAAGCTCGCCGAGACGCGCGCTTTCTATATCGACCTGCTCGGCTTCGGCGACAGCGACGAGATGCGTGCCTTCATGCAGGGCGGGCCGGACGATCCCGGCATCGGCTTCCACTTCCTGCATTGCGACAATCCGCGCCACCACAGCATCGCGCTGGGCGAATATCCCGCGCCGTCGGGGTGCATCCACATGATGTTCGAGGTGCCGACGCTCGATGCGGTCGGCCAGGCGCTCGATCGCGCGATCGCCGCGGGGACGCACATCTCGTCGAGCTTCGGCAAGCATATGAACGACAAGATGTACAGCTTCTACATGCGGACCCCGTCGGGCTTCGACATCGAATATGGCACGGGCGGCATCCGCCCGGACTGGACCACTTTCACCCCCACGATCAGCCTCAAAGAGGATGAATGGGGCCATCACTGGAATTTCGGCGGATGACCTTCGACAAGCGCATGACCGCGGCCGATTTCGTCGGCCAGCTCAAGGACGGAATGACGATCGGCATCGCCGGCTGGGGCCCGCGGCGCAAGCCGATGGCGCTGGTGCGCGAGATCCTGCGCTCGCCGCTCAAGGAACTGACGATCGTCGCTTACGGCGGCCCCGATATCGGGCTGCTGTGCGCGGCGGGGAAGGTCAGGAAGCTGATCTTCGGCTTCGTCTCGCTCGATGCGATCCCGCTCGAGCCGTGGTTCCGCAAGGCGCGCGAGAGCGGCGCGATCGACGTGCTCGAGCTTGACGAGGGCATGTTGCAATGGGGGCTCAAGGCGGCGGCGATGCGGCTGCCGTTCCTCCCGACGCGCGTCGGGCTCGGCACCGACATCATGACCCACGGCGGGTTCAAGACGGTCAAATCGCCCTATGCCGATGGCGAGGAATTGCTGGCGATGCCGGCGCTCCGCCTTGACGCCGCGCTGATCCACGTCAGCCGCGCCGATCGCTTCGGCAATATCCAGGCGCTCGGCCCGGATACTTATTATGACGAATGGTTCGCCCGCGCCGCCGACAAGGCCTATGTCTCGGCGGAGGAAGTGGTCGAGCGGATGGACGAAAGCTATCCCGATCCGGCCGACGCCAAGACGTCGATCTTCGAGCGCTGCTTCGTGACGGGGGTGATCCCTGCGCGCTTCGGCGCGC
Organism: Sphingomonas sp. 66-10; assembly: GCF_001897045.1. NCBI lineage: Bacteria > Pseudomonadati > Pseudomonadota > Alphaproteobacteria > Sphingomonadales > Sphingomonadaceae > Sphingomonas > Sphingomonas sp. 66-10. Next base: position 106 of record NZ_MKRR01000002.1, on the reverse strand, counting down.
ATCCGACGTCGATGCCCCCGGCCTATGGCTGGGACATGGGCTATTTCAAATCCTATGCCGCGGCGGCGGGCGAGGAAGGCGGCTGGGATCGCCTCAACGCCGATAT
>NZ_MKRR01000001.1:108818-110043 GCF_001897045.1 Sphingomonas sp. 66-10 | reverse complement strand
ACGGCCCTTCGCCGGTCAGCCGGGTGTAGACCATATCGGCGCATTTGTGCCCGGCGCGGCGCCAGTCGGCCGGCGGAACGACGAAGCCCTGCCGCATCAGCTCGGTCTGTGCCGAAACGTCGTAGAGATAGCAGCCGACGGTCAGCGTCCCGTCGCCATTGGCGCGGACGAAACCCTGCACCAGCGCCTGCGCGCCCGATCCGCCCCAATAAGAGAAGGCCGGCTGGGTCACCTCGGGGAACATTACCGTGCGCAGCTGTGCCGGGGGCAACGGATTGAACAGCCCCGAGCTTTTGAGATCGCTGGTGACGATATCGGCGAGCTGCTTGCCGAGCGCGTCGGTCGATCCTGCCTGGGTATCGGTCACCCGGTCGGTCGGCATCGTCGGGATCGCGATCGGCATCGGCGCGGAAATGCCGCCGGTCACCGATACCTCCAGCGGCGGCGGGGCACCGCCCGGGGCCTGCGCCTGCGCGGGGGGCGGCGGCACCGTCAGCGGGGGCGCCGGCATATCCTGCGCGGCGCCGGGGGCCGCGAGCAGCACGGCGGAAAGAAGGAGGATGCTACGCATGTACAGGGCCTTTCCTTTCAATCTCTTGCCCCGCTTCTCCCGGCGCGGCTCGATCGCGGAGCACGGTGCGTGTCACCTGAGCTTCCACTGGTAGTTGATATTGTTCCACCCGCCATTGGGGGTCGAATAGAATTGCGGCGGCAGCTTGAGCGGGGCGCAGCCCTTGAACGCGGCGATGCCGAGATCGATCACGCGGCGCGCATAACGGCGATTGTCGTCGTTGACCCCGGTCTGGCGCACCACCGTCGGGGTCGCGGCGAGCGTGCCGTCCTCGTTGAGACGCAGGTTGAGCGTGGTGACGATCTCATTCGCGCCCGGACCGGGATCGACCTGGCGATCGGCGCACGGCTGGATCTGCCGCGCGATCGCCTGGACGATCGAGGCGAGCGCGGCCGCGTCGATCTTGGCGGCGCGGGGCACCTGGCTGGTCGATTTGCTCTCGTCGCTGGTAAGCCCCTTGAGGAAATCGGGCCCGAGCCGGCTGCCGCGCGGGCGCGAAGCCTTGGACTCGGCCGACTTGCCGGTGCCCTGTGCCTTGGCCGGCGGGGTCTTTTCCGCTTTGCTGTCGGCGACGCGATGCTTGGCCGGCGCGGGCTTCTCCGCCTTGCGCTCCTCCGCCGGCGGCTCCTTCTTCCGGGGCTTGGGCTCGGGCTT
>NZ_MKRR01000001.1:97042-108800 GCF_001897045.1 Sphingomonas sp. 66-10 | reverse complement strand
GTGCCGCAACGCTCGGCGCGGGCGGCGCGGCGTCCTCCGGCTCGCCCTGCTCAGGCGCGACCGATTGCGCCGGCGGAGTCTGGGCCTGCGGCGCGGTCGCCTCGAGCCCGACATCCTTGACCAGACTTACCTCGACCGGCTGCTGCTGGAGCTTGATCGGGTTGGGCGTCGCGAGAAAGCCGACCGAGAGCAGGCCGAACAGCACGACATGCCCGGCGATCGCCAGCCCTAAGCCGATCTTCTCCGACCGTTCCACCTCGCTCAATCCTCGCCGACCGTCACCAAAGCGACGCGGTTCAGCCCCGCGCGGTTCAGCTCGCCCATCACCCGCATCACCCGGCCGTAATCGAGCGCCTTGTCGGCGCGCAGATAGACCTGCGGCGGCTGCTCGCCGGACGCGGCGCGCGCGGCGATCGCCTCAAGCCGCTGCGGCAGCTGCTGCTCGGGCACTTCCTCCTTGGCGATGAAGATGCGCCCCATCGCGTCGAGCGAGATTTCGGTCGGCTGCTTGTCCTGATCGAGCGGCCGCGCGCGGCTGTCGGGCAGGTTGACCGGCACGCCCGCGGTGAGCAGCGGCGCGGTGACCATGAAGATGATCAAGAGCACCAGCATCACGTCGACCAGCGGGGTGACGTTGATGTCCGCCATCGGTGCGCGGCGGCTGCTGCTCTTTTGCGAGGGGAGATGGACCGCCATCGCCTCAGCGCTCGCGATCGAGCTGGCGGCTCAGCGTGGCGTGGAAGCCGTCGGCGAAACGGTTGAGCCGCGCCTCGATGCGGTTGATGCCGTGGCTGAAGCGATTGTAGGCGATCACCGCCGGGATCGCCGCGAACAGCCCGATCGCGGTGGCGAACAGCGCCTCGGCGATCCCCGGCGCGACCACCGCGAGGCTGGTGTTCTGCTGGCTGGCGATCGAGGTGAAGCTGCGCATGATCCCCCAGACGGTGCCGAACAGCCCGACGAACGGCGCGACCGAGCCGACCGTGGCGAGCACATTGAGCCGGTCGGAGAGATTGTCGATCTCATTGGCGACCGCGGCGCCCATGCTGGTCGCGAGCCGCTCGCGCGTCCCCGCGCGGTCGATCGCGGCGCCCTGCGTCGAACGACGCCATTCGGCGACACCGGCGGCGAACACGCGCGCGGCGGGCATATCCTGATCGGCACGCGCCTTGTAGAAAGCGTCGATATCGTCCGCCTTCCAGAAATCGCGCTCGAACGCCTCGCTCTCGCGCCGCGTGCGGCCGATTCGCCGCCAGAACATGAAGATGATCGCCCAGGTCCAGATGCTCGCCAGGAGCAGCCCGAGCATCACCGCCTTCACCACCGGGTCCGCCTGGATGAACAGCGCGACCGGGGAGAGCGTGGCGGCGTCGGAATTGAAGAACAGGTTCAAGGCGTCTGGTCCTTCCTGGCCAGGAGAGAGTTGAAACGTTCGATCCACGCACGGGGCTGCCGCCGCGGCCGCCCCGACGGCGCGACGAGCGCGGCGACGACATCGGCCTCGGCGAGCAAAATAGCCCCGCGCATGACTCTCTGATGAATGGATACCGATGCGGCGCGCACCTCGGTCACTTTTGTTTCGACGACGAGCGCGTCGTCGAGCCGCGCGGGGGCAGCATAGCGGATCGCGAGGCTGGCGACGGCATAGGCGCCTTCGCCCGCCTCATGCGCGGCGCGCTGGTCGACCCCGGCGAGCCGCAGCATGTCCGATCGGGCGCGCTCCATGAAGCGCAGATAATTGGCGTGATAGACCACACCGGAAAGATCGGTGTCCTCGAAATAGATACGGAGCGGGAAGCGGTGCGTCTTCCCGTCGAAACGCCCTTCGACGGGCTGATCGATCCTGCCGGTCGTCATGCCGGTGACCGTTAACCGAACCTAGCGGCTTTCGTAACCCCTGCTTGCGCTTCGATTTTGCGTTCGACCCTTCGATCAGCCCCCGGTGACGATCCGGTCCTGCAGCGCGAGCATATTGACCTTGAGGTGCGGCGGTTCGGCGCGGCGCGGGGCGACCGGCACCGGGACGGGGGCGATCGTCGCCGTCCGGCTGGCGACCGCGATCACCGGGCGGGCCGCTTCGCCGCTACGCCACGCGTCATAGGCGCGGAAGAATTCGACGAACGGGCGGTCGAGTGCCGCAAGCTGCTCGCCCGCGCCCGCGGTGAAGGCAGCGGGGGCCATGCCCTCGCTATGTTCGAGGACCTGCGCCGCGCGCGCGCAGAACGCGTCGCGCGCGAAATCCTGCGAGAAATAATTGTAGAGCCGGGTCATCGCATCGTCCTCGCGCGTTTCCCAATTCCCGCCCGCGGCACGATATTCGGCGGCGAGCGCGGTCTGCGCCCCGGCGAACGACGATTTCTGCTGGGTCAGCAGGCTATTGTAACGCGAGACGATCCCCGCCTGCGCCGGGCCGCGGCAGGCGAGCGCCGCGACATTGAGCGCGGCGCGGAGATGCCATACCGAGGCGGCGGCGCTGAGATTACGGTTGGGGGTGAGGTAGCTGCCGTCCGACAGCCGGGTCGGGATCTTCATCCCCGGCCGTGCGCCGGCCGGCATCGGCGCGGCCGATGCGGTGGCGACAGGCGGCACCGGCTGGGTCGTCGCGACATGCTTCGATTTCCCGGCACAGCCGGCGAGCGTCACCGCCAAAGCGGCGGTCGTGATGGATATGGCGGCCCGTTTCATGGCGCTTTCTCCCCTTTTTCGTGAAGGGGATTCCGCCGCAAATTGGTTAACAAAAAGTTATCGATACGATGAAGCGAGTGGCGCCGGCTCGCCGCCCTTTGTCGTCATGCCGGGGTCGAGCCCGGCATGACGCGTGTGGGGCGTTTACGCCGCGCGCTTCTCCAGCGCCTGCGCCGCTTCGGCCATCAAAGTGGCGATGATGTCGGTGACCGGTTCTTCCTTGCTCACCATCCCGACCGACTGGCCGGCCATCACGCTGCCATGTTCGACATCGCCGTCGATCACCGCGCGGCGCAGCGCGCCCGCCCAATAATGTTCGATCTGGAGCTGCGCCTCGGCCATCGCGACGCGCCCCTCGTCGAGCGCCTGCGCCACTTCGCGCTGCTTCTGGGTGAACAGCTCGCCGCCGGCATTCTTGAGCGCGCGCACCGGGATCACCGGCAGCCGCGGGTCGATCTGCACCGAGGCGATCGCGTCGCGCGCCGAGGCGCGGATGAACGCCTGTTTGAACCTGGGGTGGGCGATGCTCTCGGTCGCGCAGACGAAACGCGTGCCGAGCTGGACCCCGGCGGCACCCATATCGAGATAGCCCGCGATCGCCTGCCCGCGCCCGATCCCGCCGGCGATGAACACCGGCACGTCATGCGCGATCTCGGGCAGGATTTCCTGCGCGAGCACGCTGGTCGAGACCGGGCCGATGTGGCCGCCCGCCTCCATCCCCTCGATCACCAGCGCATCGACCCCCGAGCGGATCAGTTTCTTCGCCAGCGCGAGCGTCGGCGCGAAGCAGATGCATTTGGCGCCCGATGCCTTGATCGCCTCGAGGCTGCCCTTGGGCGGCAACCCGCCGGCGAGCACGACATGCCCGACCTGATGCCGCGCGCAGACCTCGATCAGCGCGGTGAGATCGGGGTGCATCGTGATGAGATTGACCCCGAACGGGCGGTCGGTCAGCGCCTTGGTTCCCGCAATCTCCGCGTCGAGCAATTCGGGGGTCATCGCGCCGCACGCGATCACCCCGAAGCCGCCGGCATTGGAAATCGCCGCGACCAGATGGCGTTCGGACACCCAGGACATCGCGCCGCCAAGGATCGCGACCTCGGAGCCGAGAAAGGCGGCGCCGCGCGCCATACGGCGCTGGAGGCGCTCCGCGCCGATGGAGTTCGTCGTCATGCGCGTGCCCTAAGCGGCAAATCCGATCAGGGCAACGCCGCGATCGCCTGTGCCAGCGCGTCGACCTCCGCCGCCGGGCTGGCCCAATGCGTGACGAGCCGGATCACCCCGTCGCTCCAGTCGTAGAAGCCGAAGCCAAGCGCGCGCAGCGACGCCGCCTCGGCCGGGGTCATGCGCAGGAACAATTCGTTGGCCTCGACCGGGTGGATCAGCCGCGCGCCCGCTGCCGCCGCGAGCCGCGCCGCCGCGCCATTCGCCGCGCGTGCATTGGCGAGCCACAGATCGTCGTCGAGCATCGCGTGGATCTGCGCTGCGGCATAGCGGCCTTTGGACAGCAGATGCCCGCCGCGCTTGCGGCGGCGCCGTGCATCATCGGCGAGCTTCGGATCGAAGAACACCAGCGCCTCGGTCGAAAGCCCGCCGTTCTTGACGAAGCCGAAGCTCAATACGTCGACCCCTTCGGTCAGCTCCGTCGGGGTGCAGCCGAGATGGACGATCGCATTGGCGACGCGCGCGCCGTCCATATGCACCCGCCAGCCGCGTTGCCGCGCGAGCGAGGCGAGCGCCGCCACATCGTCGGGCGAATAGACCGTGCCGAGCTCGGTCGCATTGGTCAGCGATAGGGCGCGCGGCTGGACGCGGTGGACGTCGTCGACGATCGCATCGGCCAGCGCGCGCACCGTCTCCGGGGTCATCCGCGCGTCCTCGCCGCCGGCGATCAGCAGCTTGGCGCCGTGGGTGTAGAATTCGGGCGCGCCGCATTCGTCGTTCTGGATATGCGCCTCGCTGTGGCAGATCACCCCGCCATAGGGCGGGCAGAGCGCGGCGAGCGCGATCGCATTGGCCGCGGTGCCGGTCGGCATCCACAGCACCGCCGCCTCGCGCCCGAACAGGGCGGAGAAACGCGCGTCGAGCGCGCGGCTCAGCCGATCGCCGTCATAGCCGACGTCGACCGCATCGGCGGCCTGCATCGCGGCGAACACCGCCGGATGCACCGGCGCGACATTATCCGAGAAGAAATGCATGGAGGTGCCGTAGCTTCTGCAAAGCTGCCGTCAATCTCCCCGGCTTAGCTCCCCTTCTTCTCCCCTCCCTTGAACAAGGGAGGGGGCGGGGGTGGGTTGGCCCGAGGGGATACCGGAGCACCCGCCTCATACCCACCCACCCCCAGGCCCTCCCTTCACCAGGGAGGGGAGAAGAAGGGGGGAAGGAGAGACTTACCGCGCCGCCGCGGCCGCCGGGCCGTAGAGGATGCCGTTGAACAGCAGTTTGAACGTCGCATAGGGTTGCGCGCGCTGCGTCACCTCGGTGCCGAGCGCGAACAATTTGCCGCGGCCGAGATCGGCGTCGGCGATCGCCACCGTGCCCCTGAGCTTGTCCTGCCCCACCGCCCAGCCGCTCCTGAGCGGCGTCGCCGAATCGAACCACGCCACCGATGTCGCGCCGTCGCCGAGCGTGAAGGGCTGGTTCTGGTCGAAGAACATGTCGACCGTCGGGGTCATGCCGAAGGCGAGCGGCTTGGTGGGATCGACCTTCGCCGCGACCAGCGAGCCGGGAATGTAGAAATCGCGATGGTCGAGCGCCGCGAGCGATCCGTCGGGCTTGCGGTTGACCAGCGCCGGCCGGATCGCGGGCGAGAGCAGCGAGGCGAGATAATTGGCCCCGCCCACCGTGATCACCGTCCCGCCCGCCTGGACGAAGGCGGTGAGCAGCGGCGCGGTGGCATTCGCGCTCACCTTGCCCAGCCAGCCGCGATAATCGGCGGGGATATCCTCCGGGCTGGGCTGCTTGCTGGCATATCCCGTCTTGAACGCGCCGCCGCGCGGGCCGGTGACGGTGCCGTCGGCGAACACCAGCACGTCGAACTTCGCGTTGAGGTCGCCCGCGTCGAGCTCCTTGGGATAGACGACGCTGAACGGGAACTCATATTGTTCGAGCAGCCAGCGGGTCCACCCGGCCGGGATCACCCCGCCATAATTGTCGACCAGCCCGAGGCGCACCGGTTTCAACGCGATCGTCTTGCCCGCGGGCGCCTTGGCCATGCGATAGGCGTCGATGCCGAGCGGCGCGGATTCGGCGATGATCTTAGCCGCTTCGGACGAGGCCGGGATCCAGATCGCGCCGGGGGCGAAATCCCTGGCGCCGACCCGGGTCGCATCCGCCAGCCACGTCACCTTCACCCCGGCCTTGAGCAACCGGTTGGTGAGGATGAAGCTGTTGTTGGTCTCATGCCCGACGATCCAGCCCGCGCCGCCGGTGCCGATCTGCTTGCCCGCCGGCGCCTTGAGCAGATCGGCGGTGACGCGCTCGAACGGGCCGTCGAAGCCGTCGAGTATGCGATCGAACTGCCCCCCCATCTGCCACGCCAGCGTATAGCCGGTGATGTCATAGGGCGCCTTGGGCGGCCCGCCGGGATATTCGGCGTCGTGCGGGTGATCCTGCGGCTCGAACATGTCGAGGACGTGCGGGCGATAGGCCTGCGCGGTCTTCACGACATAGGAGCCCGCCGGATAGCTCTTGCCCCCGGCGGTGAAGGCCTTGGTGGCACGCTCGATATCGACGCCGTTCTTGAGCAGCGCATTGAGGAACGCGATCGTCGTCGGCACGTCGCGCTGATCGGGGGTGAGGATATAGCCGCGCGGATCGCGCTTCGCCGGATCGTTGAGCACCGTCTTGTACAGCCCGGCATCGACCGCCGGGGGACCGCGGAAATATTCCTCAACTTCCTGCGTCTTGCCTGCGGCGGCGGCCTTGACCGCGTCGACATCCTTGGGGGTGATCGTCCAGCTGTCGCGATTGCCGCGCGCGATCGCCGACGCGCCCATCCGCCAGATGTTCATCAGCAGCCGCTCGCGGTTGCGCGAGGCGTAATCGAGCACCGCGCGATCGAGCGAATATTGATATTCGAGGCTGTCTTTCAAATGCCATTCGCGCGGGCCGATCGGCAGCGGCTCGTCGTTGCGCGCGAGCTGGGTATCGGGAACGAGCGGGATCTTCTCGGGCGTCGGGCCGCCGATGATCTCGGTCAGCAAGCCGATCGAATTGTGGAAATAGGCGACCGAGCGCTCCATCCCGTTATGCCAGGTGGAATAAGGCGCCGCGCTGCGCATCCCCGATCCCGGTTTTTCCTCCGACACCAGCCGGCTGTGCATCGCCGCGCCCAGCTCCTGCAGCTCGGTCATCACGATCGGCGAATAATTATAGTTGAACGGATCGCGGAACGGGGGGACGAACACCACCATCCCCGCCGGCCCGGTCTGATGCTGGTTGAAGATGATCTGCGGAAACCATTCGCGGAACAGCATGCGGTTGACGTTCACCGTCTCGGGCATCTGCGCCATGAAGCTGTCGCGGTTGTTATCGTGGCCGACGTACTTCTGGTACAGCCGCGGGATGCTCCTGAACTCGCGCTTCTTGGGGTCGGCATTGCGCATATACCAATCGGCGACGAGCTGGAGCCCGTCGGGATTGTCGTGGCCGAACAGCACGATCGTATCGTCGAGCAGCCGCTTGGTCTCCGCGTCCTCGGCGGTGAGCAGGCGATAGAGGACGTGGATCTGGCTCTGCGTCGTCACCGTCTCGGTGGCGTGGAGCCCGGCGTCGATCCACACCACCGCGCGGCCCTCGGCGGCGAGCGCCTTGGCCTGCGCCTCGCTCACCCCCTCGGCCTTGGCGAGCTTGCGCGCGATCTCGCGATAATGATCGAGCTTGGCGAGATTGGCGGGGGAGGAGACGATCGCCACCCACATCGTGCGCCCCTCGGCCGATTTGCCGATGTCGATCAGCTTCATGCGATCGGATTTGGCGGCGAGCGCCTTCAGATATTTCTCATAGGCGTCGTAATTGGCGAGATAATAGTCGCTGCCCGGCTCGGTCGGGAACGCCTCGGCGGGGGAGGGGAGCGCGCCGGCCTTGGGGGTGATCGGCTCGGCGAACGCCGGGCTCGCCAGCGCAAGCAACGCCGCGCCGATCAGGTAATTGGTCTTCATGAGAGGCCCCCGTCCTTTGTCGCTTTCGACAAGGATAGACGGAGCGAAGCGAAAAGGCCGCACCTGATGCGGCAAAAAATTTCAAAATTCCCACGCTCAATCGTCATGCCGGGCTCGATCCGGCATCCAGAGCCAAGAACGTTATCGCCCGTTGCTCTGGATGCCGGATCAAGTCCGGCATGACGGAGGAGGCTTACGCAGGAATTTCAACGCGTGCGTGCGCGGCCATTCGGTGGCACACTCGCGCGATGACGGCGGCGGGAATCCTCGGGCTGGCAGCCAGCGTCAGCCTGTTGAGCGGGTGGCGGCTCTATGTCTGCGTGTTCGTCACCGGGCTGGCGATGCATTTCGGCTGGGTGGCGATGCCGGCGCATCTCCACGCGCTCGACATACTCGCCAATCCCTGGGTGATCGCGGTCGCCGGGGTCGGCGCGCTGGCAGAATTCTTCGCCGACAAGGTAATGTGGGTCGATAGCGTGTGGGACAGCATCCACACGTTGATCCGCCCGGTCGGCGGGGCGCTCCTCGCGCTGGCGATCGTCGATCCGGCCGATCCGAAATGGCAGGTGATCGCGCTGCTGCTCGGCGGCGGGGCGGCGCTGCTCACCCACGGCGCCAAGGCGGGGACGCGCGCGATCGCCAATGTCAGCCCCGAGCCGGCGTCGAACATCGCGCTGTCGACCGGGGGCGATATCGTCACCACGGGGCTGCTGCTCACCGCTTTTGCGAGCCCGTGGCTGGCGGTGGCGGTGGCGATCCTCGTGCTTGCGGTGGCGGTGGCGGCGCTGGTGTTGTTGCGGCGGCTGTATCGCCGATTGCGGGCGCGTTCATAGCCAACCCCCGTTCGCCCTGAGCTTGTCGAAGGGCTGTCTATCTCTCGCGGAAGATAAAGTGCAGGGCTTCGACAAGATCAGCCCGAACCGGGAGAGGGAAGCGCGTTCAAGCGCAGTAGCGCGCTAGGCCCGCGCGGTCGCGCTCATCACCTGCCGCCCGTCGGCGGCGAAGGCACCCAGCTCGATCGCTTCGCCCTCGGTGCGCAGCGCAAGATGCAACGGCTCGCCCGCCACAGCCGGCGATACTCCACGGAAGGCGAAGGTCCTGAGCCGGTTGTCGCCCAGTTCGCGCCGCGCCAGATCGAGCAGCAGCGAGGCGGTCAGCGGGCCGTGGACCACCAGCCCGCGATAGCCCTCCGCGCCGGTGGCATAGGGCAGATCGTAATGGATGCGGTGGCTGTTGAAGGTGAGCGCCGAATAGCGGAACAACAGCGGCGCATCGGGAACGATCGTACGCACCGCATCCCAGCCGCCGGCGTCGAACGTCCCCGCACCGAGCGGCGGCGGGGTGGGCGGGGCGCCCGGCGGGGCGGCGTCGCGATAAACGATCGACTGCACCTCGCGTAGCGCAAGTTCTCCGTCGCCGAGCGTGTCATGCGCGACATCGACGAACACCAATTGCCCGGACGCGCCCGTTTTCGCGGTCACCGAGACGATGCGCGAGCGGCGCTCGATCACCTCGCCGGCGTGGAGTGCACGGACGAAATCGACCTTGCTCGACGCCCACATCCGGCGCGGCAACGGCACCGGGGGCATGAAGCTCGCCGGGCTGTCGTCGCGGCGCGGGTGGCCGTCCTCGCCCAGCGCAGCGGTCGGCGCATCGGGGAGGCACAGGCACCAATGGAGGCCCTGCGGCACCGCGCCGTCGTCGGGTACGGTGCAATCGAGCGAGGCGCACCAGCGCGTCAGCAGCCCCGCGTCGATCCGGTCGCGACGGACTTCCTCGCGCCCGACCCAGCGGCTCCAGTCGCTCATTGGCCGCGCCCCACGATGCCGGCGTCGATCAGCCGCGCGATCTCGCCCGACGACAGCTTGAGCCGTTCGGTCAACACTTCCTCGCTATGCGCGCCGTTGCGCGGGGCGGGGCGCGGGGGCTGGCGTTCGAGCTGCGGCATCGTGGCGAACGCGCCGGCGGCGGGATAATCGAACCCGCTGGGGTTGGCGGCGCGCCCGAAGATCGGATTGTCCGCCACCAGCGCCGGATCGCGCACCGCGTCGGACATTGCGCGATACGCCGAATGGACGATCCCGCCCGCGTCGAATGCGGCGGCGAGATCGGCGTGGCGGCGCGCGCCGATCGCCTGCTCGAACAACGGGAACAGCGCATCGCGATGCGTGAAGCGCAGCCCGTCATCGGTGGCGAACGATACGCCACGCTGCGCCTCCAGCGCCGCCACCGCCGCGCCGAGATCGAGCGCGGCCAGCAGATTGGCCCATTGCCGCGGGGTCACCACGACGATCATCGTCCGCACCCCGTCGGCGGTGACGAAATCGCGCCCGAACAGGCCGTAGACCGTGTTGCCGAGCCTCGGCCGGTCGTGCCCCTCGTAGAGCACCTCGGCGAGGCTGCCGAGATTGGCGACGGTGCCGATCGCGACGTCGGAGAGCGGGATGCGCACCTCGCTTCCGGCGCCGGTCTCCCCGCGCCGACGCAGCGCGGCGAGCAGCGCAAAGGCGGCATAAGCGCCGCTCAACAGATCCCAGCCGGGGAGCACGTGGTTGACCGGCGCCGGCCCCTCGCCGGTCAGCATCGGATAGCCGACCGCATTGTTGACGGTATAATCGAGCGCGGGCGATCCGTCGGCCCAGCCCATCACCCGCACGGTGATGAGATCGGCGCAGCCCGCGGCGAGCACGTCATGCGCCATGAAGCCCTTGACCGGGAAATTGGTGATGAGCTGCCCGGTCGCGCGTACCAGCGCCTGCAACAGTTCGCGCCCCTGGGGCCGCGCGAGATCGAGCGCGACCGATTTCTTCGCGCGGTTGAGGTTCTCCCAATAGAGCGAATCGTTTGCCGCGGTCACCGGCCAGCGGCGGAAATCGGGGCCGCCGCCGATCTGGTCGACACGGATCACCTCGGCGCCGAGTTGCGCGCAATAGAGGCCGGCGGTGGGCGAGGCGACGAACGACGATGCCTCGATCACCGAAAGGTCGCCCAGCAGGTTATACATGGCCGCGTCCTTTGCCGGCTGGCTCAAGCAAAGGCATTGAATTCGCGCAGCATGTGTTTGGCGATCTGGAGCTGGAGGATCTGCGTCGTCCCCTCGTAGATGCGATAGATGCGCGCATCGCGGAAGAAGCGCTCGGCGTCATATTCGGCGAGATAGCCCGCCCCGCCGTAGACCTGCACCACGCGATCGACCACACGGCCGCACATCTCCGAGGCGAACACCTTGAACGCCGCCGCCTTGCGCAGGACATTCTCCCCCGCATCGGCGCGGCGGGTGACGTCGGCCATCATCGTTTCGGCGGCGTAGATCTCGATCTCGCTGTCGGCGAGCATCTGCTGGATTAGCTGGAAATTGGCGATCGGCTCGCCGAACGCCTTGCGCTCGGTGGCGTAGCGGATCGCGCTATCGAGCGCGCGCCGGGCATAAGCGGTGGCCGCCGCGCCGACCGACATGCGGCCGTTGTCGAGGCTCATCATCGCATAGACGAAGCCCTTGCCCAATTCGCCGCCGAGCAGCGCGCTCTCGCCGACATGGACGTCTTCCATGATGATATCGGCGATATGGCTGCCGGACTGGCCCATCTTCTTGTCCGACTTGCCGATCGACACGCCGGGAGCGTCCATCGGCACGATGAAGGCGGAGACATGCGCATTCTTGGGCAGATTCTCCTTCGAGGTCCGCGCCATGATCAGCCCGACCTTGGCGAAGGGCGAATTGGTGATGTAGCGCTTGGTGCCGTTGAGCACCCAGCCGTTGTCGGTCCGGGTGGCGGTCGTCTGCAGCCCGGCCGAATCCGAACCCGATCCCGGCTCGGTCAGCCCGAAACAGGCGATCTCGCCGCCCGCGACGCGCGGCAACCATTCGGCCTTTTGCGCGTCGGTGCCGCCATTCTTGAGCGCGGAGCAGA
>NZ_MKRR01000001.1:93426-97013 GCF_001897045.1 Sphingomonas sp. 66-10 | reverse complement strand
CGCCATAACCCTCCGGCATGGTGAGGCCGAACAGCCCCATGTCGCGCAGCTCGGCGAGGATATCGTCGGGGATCCGGTCGCTCTCGATGATCGCGCGCTCGGCGGGGATCAGCCGCTCGCGCACATAGCGCTGGAGCTGGTCGATGAACTGCTCGAAGACATCGGCATCCATCCCCGGATTGACGTTGACCATCTGAAGCTCCTCACCCGGATCATAGCATGCGCCGACACCTTGCCCGCGTGCGCGGAGGGGATTGGCTTTCCTGTCCGATACAATCGATCGGACGATAGCCGTTTCGCGGCGAATATTCAACATTGAGAATTGAATTTCACAATGCTGAAAACTATACCTGTCGTATGACAGGACCGGTTCGATCCGTTTCTCAGGCGCTGGGGATTTTGCGGCTGCTCGCGGAAACCAGCCCGATGTCGCTGTCGGATATCGCGCGGGTGACGGGGTTGAGCCCGTCGAGTTGCCTCAATCTGCTCAAGACTTTGGTCGACGAGGGCGTGGTCGAGCGCGACGCGCGGACCAAATCCTACCGTCTCGCACGCGCCTGGGCGGCGTCGGAGGCGTTGCGTGACGGCGCGGGGCAGGGGCTGGTCGATCGGGCGCAGCCGGTGATCACGCAATTCGCGCGGCGGCACGATGCGGCGGTGGCGTTGTGGAAGGTGATCTCGCGCGAGCGGGTACGCGCGGTGTCGCGCGCGGAAAGCGATGCCGGGATGCGCGTCGCGATGGCCGACGGGCAGCGCCAGCCGCTCGGTGGCGGCGCGGTAGGGCGCGCGCTGGCGGCGGCGCAGCGGGTCGCGCCCGACGAACTGGCGCGGCGGTTCGAGCCGGTCCGCTGGCAGGCGCCCTTGTCGCTGGCGGATTATGCGGCGCAGGTCGAGACGGCGACGGCGCGCGGTTATGCGGTCGACGACGGTTTCGCCTTTCGCGGGATCTGCACCGTGGCGGTCGCGATCGCGGGGGTGATGCCGGGCTTCTGCCTCTCCGCCTCGATGTTCGCGGGTCGCACGCCGGCGGAGGTGGCGGCGTTGGGCGAGGAATTGGTCGGCGTGCGTGACGCGTTGCTGCGCGGATAGGGCACGACAGCCTCTCCACGGTTCGGGCGGAGCTTGTCGAAGCCCTGCACTTTTCTTCCTCGGAAGAAGGGCAGCCCTTCGACAGGCGCAGCGCGAACGGGAAAGTGCAGATTCCGAGCCTAACCCCGATCGAATTCGAGAGCGCCGGCTTTCGCCTCTTGCGCGGAATGCCGTTCATCCGTCAGGAGCGTGTCATGGCCAATATCTTCGATCTTCCGCCTTTTCCCGCCGTCGCGATCGAGGGGAGCGCCGATCGCTTCCCGGTCGGCCGGATTTTCTGCGTCGGGCGCAATTATGCCGCCCACGCACGCGAAATGGGCAAGGACCCCGATCGCGAGCCCCCGTTCTTCTTCGCCAAATTCGCGCAGACGCTGGTGCCGGGCGGGGGGACGATCCCCTATCCGCCGGCGACCGGGGATTATCATTATGAGGCCGAACTGGTCGTCGCGATCGCAAGCGAGGGCGCGGCCGTGGCGGTCGAGGACGCGCTCGATCTCGTCTACGGCTATGCCGCCGGGCTCGATATGACGCGCCGCGATCTGCAGGCGGTGGCCAAGGATCTCGGCCGCCCGTGGGACAATGCGAAGAATTTTGCCTTCTCCGCGCCGATCGGCACGTTGCGCCCCGTGGCGAACGGCGGGCATGTCACCGCCGGCGCGATCACGCTGACCCGGAACGGCGTCGAACGCCAACGCGGCGATATCGCCGACATGATCTGGGATACCGCGGAGGTGATCGCGCATCTCTCCCGGATCGAGCGGCTGCTGCCCGGCGATCTGATCTATACCGGCACCCCCGCGGGGGTCGGCGCGGCGGTGACCGGCGACCGGCTGGTCGTGGCGATCGACGGGCTTTCCCCGCTCGCGGTGGAGATCGGCCCGCGCGAGGAGCCTTTCGATGCGGCCTGACGCGATCACCCGGGAAGAGTGCGTCGCGCTCGATCGGCGCGATCCGCTGGCGGAATTCCGCGATGCGTTCGTGATCCCCGAGGGGGTGATCTATCTCGACGGCAATTCGCTCGGTGCGATGGCCAAGGCGGCGCCCGCCCGTGCCGCGCGCGTCGTCGAGCATGAATGGGGCTCCGATCTGATCCGCAGCTGGAACAATGCCGGCTGGTTCGAACTGCCGCTCGAGCTGGGCGACAAGCTCGCGCCGCTGATCGGCGCCGATGCGGGCGAGGTGGTGGTCACCGATACGACCAGCGTCAATCTGTTCAAATTGTTGTGGGCGGCGGCCGACATGCGGCCTGGCCGACGCAAGATCATTCTCGAGGGCAGCAATTTCCCGACCGACAATTATGTCGCGCAAGGGGTCGCCGCGGCGCGCGGGCTGGAAGTGGTGCTGGTCGAGCGCGACGCGATCGCCGATGCGATCGACGAGGATACGCTCGCCATCAGCATCACGCACGTCCACTACAAGACCGGGCATATCAACGACATGGCCGCGCTCACCGCGCGCGCGCATGCCGCCGGGGCGCTGGCGATCTGGGATCTGTGCCACAGCGCCGGGGCGCTGCCGGTCGATCTCAACGGCTGCAATGTCGATCTCGCGGTGGGCTGCACTTATAAGTATCTCAACGGCGGGCCCGGCTCGCCCGCCTTCCTGTTCGTCGCCAAACGGCATCTCGCGACCGCGCGGCAGCCGATCACCGGCTGGTGGGGGCATGCCGACCCGTTCGCGCTGACCCCCGGCTATGCCCCGGCGCCCGATATCCGCCATTTCCTCACCGGCACCCAGCCGATCGTCAGCCTGTCGCTGGTCGGGGTCGGCGCCGATCTGATGCGCGCGGCGGATATGACGCGGGTGCGTACCAAGTCGATCGCGCTGACCGAAACGTTCATCGCCTTGGTCGAGCAACGCTGCGCCGCGCACGGCTTCACGCTCGTCTCGCCGCGCGATGCAAACGAGCGCGGCAGCCAGGTCTCCTTCGCGCATCCGCACGGCTATGCGATCATGCGCGCGCTGATCGATCGCGGAGTGATCGGCGACTTCCGTGCCCCCGATATCGTCCGTTTCGGCTTCACCCCGCTCTACGTCCGCTTTGCCGACGTCTGGGATGCGGTCGACGTGCTCGTCGACGTGATGGAAAGCGGCGCGTGGCGCGACGCGCGCTATGCCGAGCGCGAAGCGGTGACGTGATCCGCGCGATCATGAAGATCGACGGATTCCTGCTGGCGATGCTCGCCGCGGTGGTGCTGGCGTTTCTCGCGCCGCGGCTGGGGGCCGAGGGCGGCGCGCTGCATATGGCGCAGGTGACCGAGATCGGCATCGCGCTGGTCTTCTTCCTCCACGGCGCGAACCTGTCGCCGCAATCGCTGAAGGCGGGGGCGGCGAACTGGCGCGTCCATCTCGCGGTGCAGGCGACGACCTACATCCTGTTCCCGCTGATCGGCTTCGCGATCTTCTTCGGGCTCAGCTCGGTGCTCGCTTATGAGGTGCGGCTCGGGGTGTTCTTCCTGTGCGCCTTGTCGTCGACGATCTCCTCGTCGGTGGCGATG
>NZ_MKRR01000001.1:90395-93406 GCF_001897045.1 Sphingomonas sp. 66-10 | reverse complement strand
CGCGATGGTCGCGGCGGTCAGCGGCGAGCCGTTCCCGATCCTGCCCGCGATCGGCGATGTCGCGCTGACCTTGCTGCTGCCGTTCGCGGCGGGGCAACTCTCCCGCCCGTTGATCGCGACATGGCTCGCGGCGCGCAAGCCGATCATCAACCGGCTCGATCGCGGGGTGATCGTGCTGATCGTCTATACCGCTTTCTGCGAGTCCACCGCCTCGGGGCTGTGGTGGCGCTATTCGCCGTGGGTGATCGCCGAGATCGCGGCGATCGCGGCGATATTGCTGGCGGTGGTGCTGGGGGTGACGACCGCGCTGTCGCGCGCCTGCGGCTTCCCGCTGGCGGACGAGGTGACGACGGTGTTCTGCGGGTCGAAGAAGAGTCTCGCCAACGGCGCGCCGATCGCGCGGATCCTGTTCGCGGGCAACCCGGCGATGGGGATGATCATGCTGCCGATCATGCTCTATCACCAACTGCAGCTGATCGTCTGTTCGATACTCGCGCGCCGCTATGCCGCGCGGGCGGCAGCAGCGGCGCGTTGAGCACGCCACTCGACAGCTTGGATCGGGCTGCGTATTTCGTTTACTCGCCCGGCATATAGTGGCCGCGGATATTGGAACCCCGCCGCTTGCTTCTTGCCTTCGCCCTTCTGTTCGCCCCGCTCCAGGAAATCCCGATCGCCGCGCCGATCACGCATACCGGCGTGCGCCCGGCGATCGCGGCGACGATCGCGGGAATCGCGAGCTTCACGCGCTGGCCGCAACCGCAGGCGCCGGTGCGGCTCTGCCTCGCCGGGGTGACGCAGGTCAGCGAGCGCGATTTCGCCGGGGTCGCGATCGACGGTCAGCCGGTCGCGGCGACGCGGATCGATCGCCCCGCCGCGCTGGCGACGGCGCGCTGCGCGATCCTCTATCTCGGGCGGATGCCCGTGCCGGCCGCGCAGCGACTGATCTGGGCAAGCTACGGCCGCGCCATCCTGACGATCGCCGAGGATGATCCGGAATGCCGCGGCGGGGCGATGTTCTGTCTGCGCGACGAGCCTGCGGCGGTGCGCTTCCTGCTCAATCTCGATGCGATCTCGCGCGGGGCGGTGAAGGTCGATCCGCGCGTGCTGCGGCTGACGCGAGGTGCGCATTGAGCGCCGAGCGGCTTCCGACATTGGGCCGCGCGCTGGCGCGCGTTCAGCAGCGCACGATGCTGCTGACGTTGCTGCTCGCGCTGGCCGGCAGCCTGCTCAGCGGCGTGCTGATGGTCGACAGCTATGTGCGGCAGAATATGCGGCTGATCGGCCAGCTCGCCGGGTACAGCGTCGAGCCGGCGGTGGTGTTTCACGATCAGACCGCGATCGACGATGCGATCCGCCCGCTGCTGACGCGTGGTGACGGGGTGCGCGCGGTGGTGGTGACTGCGGGCGGCCTGCGGGTCGAGGTGCGCCACCCGGAAGACGAGGCGCATAGCACGATCGGATCGCTCAAGGATCGCACCGCCGCGCTGTTGTGGCCCGAGCCGGCGATCACGCGGATCGATCACGCCGGGCGCCCGATCGGCGACGTGCGCGTCTATGCCGGGCTCGGCGGGCTCGATGGGTATCTCATGCTCGGCTTTGCCGACGGGGTGGGCGCGCTGATGCTCGCGGTGCTGCTCACCTATCCGATGGTCCGCCGGCTCCACCGCCGCATCGCCGAGCCGATCGGGGCGATCGCCGCGATCGCGCACCGCGTCCAGACCGAGCGCGCGCTGCACTTGCGCGCGCCGCGCGCGCCGATCGCCGAGATCGATTCGCTCGGGCACGATTTCAACGCGCTGCTGGCGGAGCTCGAAGGCTGGCAGGCGCATCTGGCGCGCGAGAACGAAACGCTGGCGCATCGCGCGATGCACGATCCGCTGACCGGGCTTGCCAATCGCGTGGTGCTGGAGGAGCGGCTGGCGAGCGAGCTCAAACTGGCTGCCGCCGCCGAGGCGGGGTTGGGCGTGCTCTATATCGACGCCAATCGCTTCAAGGAGATCAACGATCAGTTCGGTCATGCCGCGGGCGATCGTCTGCTGATCGAGATCGCCGCCCGGTTGCGCGGCGCATTGCGCCAGTCCGATCTCGCGGCGCGCGTGGGGGGCGACGAATTCGCGGTGCTGATCGCGCCGCCGGCCGGCCCGGACGAGACGCAGGCGCTCGCTGCGCGCATTCGCGCGACGATGACGCCGCCGTTGGTGTTGCCGGGCGGCGAGCGGATCGCGGTCTCGATCAGCCTCGGCGCCGCCAATTTCCCCGAGGACGGTCGCGATATCGCGACGTTGCTCAACGCCGCCGACCGCGCGATGTATGCCGACAAACGCGCGGCGCCGGCGCCGACGATCGCCGTGGTGCGCCAATCCTATAAACCGAGCTGACCCGAACGGATCGAGCCCCGCCGATCCGCAGAAGATTGCCCAAGCCCGTCAGCGGCTTATATGAGCCTCAGTTCAGGAGGCAGAAGATGACCCACCGATATCTGCTCCTTCCGGCGCTGGCGTTGATCGCCGGCTGCCAGACGGTGCAGCCCGCGCCCACGCGCGGCTTCTCGCCGGCGCAGCAGGCGACGCTGCAGGAGAATGGTTTCAAGCCGTCGGGCGACAATTGGGAGTTCGGCCTGGCCGATCGATTGCTGTTCGCGAGCGACAGCGCCAACCTGCTCGACGATCAGCGCGTCGCTTTGTCGCATACCGCCGCCGCGCTCGCCAAAGTGGACATTCACGGCGCACGGGTGGAGGGGCACACCGATCGCACCGGATCGGCGACCTATAACGAGGCGCTGTCGCTCAAGCGCGCGACGGCGGTCGCCGATGCCTTGCGCGCCGGGGGGCTCGACGGCGACCGGCTGGTCGTGCGCGGTCTGGGCGCGCGCTATCCGGTGATGAGCAACATCACCGCCGCGGGGCGGACCGAGAACCGGCGCGTCGTGATCATCGTTTCGCCGGACGACGCCCGGCCGGCGGCGCCCCCACCTTCCGGTGCGGTGCGTTAGTTAAAGCAGGGTCGCCCAA
>NZ_MKRR01000001.1:77767-90342 GCF_001897045.1 Sphingomonas sp. 66-10 | reverse complement strand
CGTGCGGCGAATCGCGCACCAGCGCCTGCACCGCGCGGACCGCCATGTCGACGATCGGCTGGCTGACCGTCGTCAGCGAAGGCCAGGCGAAGCTCGACGCATCGCTGTCATCGAACCCGGCGACCGCGAGGTCCTTCGGCACGCGCAGCCCGTTTTCATGCGCATAGCCGAGCACGCCGAGCGCGAGTTCGTCGTTGAAGGTGAAGATCGCCGAAATGTCGGGAGCGTCCTTCAGCAACTGCCCCGCGGTGCGATAGCCGGTGGCGGGGAAGGTGCCGTCCCACAGCATCTTGCTGGCGGTGACGTCGCTCGCGCTCCCGCCGAGCGCGCAAACCGCGGCGATCAGCGCGTCGCGGCGCGTCGCGCTCGAGGCGAAGTTGGACGGGCCGTTGATGACGCCGAAGCGGCGATGCCCTTTTTCCCACAAATGCCGGGCAAGCTGGGAAACCCCGTCCGCATCGTGCGCGAACACGGCGACCGAGCGATCGGGGTCGAGCATCGGCGAGATCCGCACGTAGCGTACGCCGTCGCGCTCTAGCGCGTCGAGGAGCGCCAGATCGTCGCACAGGGGCGGGGGCAGGATCATCCCGTCGCAGCGGGTCTGGCGCAAGGTGCGCTCGTAATGATCGGCCGCGACCGGGTTGCGCTGGTCAAATTCCTCGGTGACGAGATGATAGCCGAGCGCGCGGCAGGCACGCGCCGCGCCGCGCGCCAGCTCGCTATAATAAAGGCTCGCCGTATCGGCGACGAAGGTGCCGATCAGATAGGATTGCGAGGCAGCGAGCGATCGGGCGGCGAGGTTGAGCTGGAACCCGGTCTCCGCGATCACCGCCTTGACGCGCTCGCGCGTCGTATCGCGGACCGAAGGATGCTCGTTGACGACGCGCGACACCGTCTTGGCCGAAACGCCAGCGCGCTCGGCAACATCGGCTAGTGTCGCAGCCCTCCGAGCGTCTTCGTTTTTCACCGACGCAGTTAAATGGCCGGACCGGGCCAAGTCCAGCAGGATTGTTACGTGACGTAAATTTAATCTAGGTTAGTAAACGGACTGTCGCGGCCGCGACTAATGATCGTGGGCGTGCCCGTGCAGCGCTTCCAGCACTTCATCGGTCCGCGCCGGATCGCCGATCGCGAGTACCTGTCCGGCGCTGGCGGCGGTCAGCGGATCGCCGTGCCAGTCGCACATCCGCCCGCCCGCGCCCTCCACGATCGGTGCGAGCGCGGCGAAGTCGTAAAGCGCCAGCCCCGCTTCGCACACCAGATCGAGATGCCCCGCGGCGACCAGGCCGTAATTATAGCAATCGCCGCCATAGACCGGCCCCTGCCGGGCATGGCCGCCGGAGACCGCTGCGACCAACGCCAGGAACGCATCCGCCTCCTCCCCGCTGAACGCATGCGGGCTGGTGGTGGCGAGCAGCGCGCCTTCCAGCGTGGCGCAGGCGCGGGTACGCACCGCGCGGCCGTTGAGTGTCGTCGGCTGCCCCGCCGCGCCGAGCCAGCGTTCGCGCTGGATCGGCTGATCGATGATGCCGAGGACCGGCCAGCCGTCCTCGACCAAAGCGATCAGCGTCCCGAAAATCGCGCGGCCGGCGGTGAAGCTGCGGGTGCCGTCGATCGGATCGAGCACCCATTGGCGGCCGGTGACGCCGTCCTTCACGCCATATTCCTCGCCGACGATCCCGTCGCCCGAGCGCTCGGCGTCGAGGATGCGGCGCATCGCCGTCTCCGCCGCGCGATCGGCGAGGGTGACCGGCGAATGATCTTCCTTGATCTCCCCCCCGTGCTCGGTGCGGAAATACGGGCGGATCGCCTCGCCCGCCGCATCGGCGAGGCGCAGCGCGAGATCGATATCGGTCTGACGGATCGGCATGCTACGTGCCTATCGCACCGCGCGCGTTCGCGCTAGAATAGGGCAGAAATTCAGGAGATATCAGATGCGCCTGTTGCCGTTGTTCGCCGCGCTGGCGATCGCCGCCCCGGTCAGCGCCGCTTTGGCGCCGGGGGCCAAGGCGCCCGATTTCACGACGCGTGGCGCGATGGCGGGCAAGGTGGTGAAGATCAGCCTCGCCGAGCAGCTGCGCCACGGCCCGGTGGTACTGTATTTCTTCCCGGCGGCGTTCACGCCGGGCTGCAATGCCGAGGCGCGCGCCTTTGCCGAGAGCCTGGAGTCGTTCCGCGCGGCGGGTGCGACGGTCATCGGCATGTCGGCGGATTCGGTGGAAGATCTGCAGAAATTCTCGTCGAGCGAATGCGCCGGGAAGTTCGCGGTGGGGAGCGCCGGCCCGCGCGTGGTAAAGGATTATGACGTTGCCTTGCCGCGCATGATGAACGGTCGTAACATAACAAACCGGACAAGTTACGTGATCGACCGCAAGGGGCGGGTCGTCTTTGTCCATAGTGATATGAATCCTAAGGAACATATTTCGTCGACGCTGGAGGCGGTGCGCAAGCTAAAGGCGGGCTGATCGGTGGTCACCACTTCTTAGCGCTTTGCCGATAAGCGCCGGTCGCAGGAGCTGATCGATCCACATGCGCCAGGCATCGTGGAAGCAGGGGGAATGGAACGGTGGGCGTCATTGGTACGCAGCGAATCCTGGAGAGCGAGGCGTCGCCCGGGCTGTTCGAGCGTATCGGCCGATTCCTTGCCGAACAGCGGCTTAGCCCCGAACCGGCGCATTATACCTTCGCCTATCACGTCATGAGCGACCCCGAAGGGCCGCTGGCGCGCGCGGTCGAGACGCTGACCGACGGCGGGGTGCGGCTGTCGCGCAAGGATATCGTATCGCTCGGCGGCGAGGCGGTGGCCGGGCCGACGGTGGAACTCGTCGCCCCGGCGCCGGCGCGCAATACGGCGCCCGAGGAGGAGCAGCCCAATCCCGCCGCGCTGATCGACCGGGCGAAGGAGCATGTCGACGATTTCGCCGACACGGTGCGCGCGATCCATGTCGAGACGCGCGGTTTCGGGCGCGACATTGCCGCCAGCGCCGCGGCGATACGCCGGCAGGGGGCGGTCGAGGGGATGGACGAGATCGCGCGGCTGACCGGCGCGATGCTCGATCGCGTGCGTCAGGCCGAGGCGCGGCTCGAGGCGGCGACGCGTGAGACCGAGGCATTGCGCAGCGCGCTCGACGAGGCGCGCGACAGCGCGCGGCACGATCCGCTGACCGAGCTTGCCAACCGCCGCGCGTTCGACGAGGCCTATGCCGCGCTCGTCCCCGGCACCGCGGTGGTCGTGGCGGTGTGCGACATCGATTATTTCAAGCGCATCAACGATCGGTTCGGCCATGCGGTGGGCGATCGCGTGCTCAAGGCGATCAGCCAGACGCTCGTCGCGGAATGCGAGGGGCATCTCGTCGCGCGCGTCGGGGGCGAGGAATTCGCGATCCTGTTCGTCGGCATCGCACTCGAGGAAGCGTGCGCGATCGTCGAGCGCGCGCGCGCCGCGATCGCCGCGCGGCGGCTGCGGTTGCGCGCGACCGACGCCTTCATCGGCGCGATCACCATTTCCGCCGGGCTTACCTGCGCCACCGGGGCGGAGCAGCAGGAGGAGGCGCTGGCCCGCGCCGACGCCGCGCTCTACGCCGCCAAACATGCCGGGCGGAACCGCGTGGATATCGCGCCGTAAGTTGGCGAAATGCGCCACTGGCGCGCGGTGAATATTGCCATTATTCCCGCGGGCGTCAGCTAAGCTATTGATTTATTTAGGCCAGAAAAACTGGCACGGCTCGTGCAATTCCCTTGGCATCGACCGCCGGATCGACCGGCGGCCACCACAAAGGGAATTGGATCATGACCGACCGTTTCGTCTCCGCCCGCGCTTATGCCTTCAGCTTCGTCGGCGCCGTGCTCGTCGCCGCGCTAATGGTCAGCGCCGCCGTCCCCGTGATGCCGATCGCCTGATCGCTGCGACCCCGACACCTCTAACAGGAAAGCAATCATGTATCGCCCCTTCGCTTTCGGCTTCGCCTCCTTCGCCACCGCCGCGCTGCTGATCTACGTCAATGCCGTGAGCACCGTCGTCGCCTGATCGGCGATCGACGGCGCTCACCGACCCACCGGCAGATCCTTGAACGCAGCGTCCTTGTCGACGCGGATCTCGCCGGGCAGACCGAGCACGCGCTCGGCGATGATGTTCTTCAAAATCTCATCGGTGCCGCCGGCGATGCGCAGCCCCGGCCCGTTCATCACCGCGGACTGGAACAGCCCCTTGAGCGGCAACAGCGCGGGATCGTTGATGATCCCGTACTGATCCTCCGCCTCGACCGCGGCATTGCCCAGATCCTGCAGCTGGTTGGCGGCGATGATCTTGCCGATCGAGCTTTCCGGCCCCGGCGTCTGCCCGCGGCTAAGCGCGGTGATCGTGCGCATCCGCGTGTTGCGCAGCCCCTCGGCCTGGACATACCAATCGGCGAGCCGCTGGCGGAATGCCGGGTCGCGGATCAGCGGCCCGTCCGCCGCATCGAGTTCCCTTGCGAGCGCGAGGATATCCTTCGGCCCCGCGCCCCCGCCGCCACCCACCGCGAGCCGCTCGTTCATCAGCGTGACGAGCGCGACCTTCCACCCGTCGTCGACCGCGCCGAGCCGCTGCGCATCGGGAATGCGGACGTCGGTGAAATAGATTTCGTTGAAATTGGACCCGCCCGACATCTGGTGGATCGGCCTGATCTCGATCCCCGGCGCGCGGAGATCGAGCCAGAACATCGTCAGCCCCTTGTGCTTGGGCAGATCGATGTTGGTGCGGACGAGAACGATCCCGAAATCGGAATAATGCGCGCCGGAGGTCCACACCTTCTGGCCGTTGACCACCCAGTCGCTGCCGTCGCGCACCGCGCGGGTACGGATCGCCGCGACGTCCGATCCGCCGGCGGGCTCGGAGAATAATTGCGACCAGATTTCCTCGCCGCGCAGCGCGGGGCCGACGAAGCGGCGCTTGGTCGCATCGTCGGCAAAGGCCATTACGGTCGGCACGCACATCCCGAGCCCGATCGTGAAATAACCGTATTGGACCGGGAATTTGGCTTCCTCCTGCCCGAAGATCACGCTCTGGATCGGGGTGCCCCCGCCGCCGCCCCATTCCTTGGGCCAAGTGATCTGGGCATAGCCGGCCGCCGCCTTGCGCGCCTGCCAGCTTTTCGCTGCGGCCATATCGTCGGCGTGGGCGATCGCCTTGTGTTCGGCGACATTGGTTTCGAGCCAGGCGCGCGCGGCGGCGCGATAGGCGGCTTCTTCCGGGGTGTCGTTGAAGTCCATCGTTCCTCTCCCATCAGGCCGCGTTGCGTGTTTCGAGCTGGCTCACCAGCCGCTCGCGCCACGTCGCGGGGGCGCCCGCGACGAGGCTCAGCTGGCGCGAGCGCCGATAATAGAGGTGCGGGTCCGCCTCCCAGGTGAAGCCGATTCCGCCGTGGGTCTGGATATTCTCCTTCGACGCGAACCAGAAAGCGTCGCTCGCCGCGACCCGCGCGGTGGCGGCGGCAAGCGGCAGTTCGGCCGCCGCGGTGTTGAGCGCCCAGGCGCCGTAATAAGCGTTCGACCGTGCGATCTCGTTCTTCACATAGATATCGGCGAGCTTGTGCTTGATCGCCTGATAGCCCGCGATCTGCCGCCCGAAGGCATAGCGATCGAGCGCATAGGCCTTGGCCATATCGAGGCAGCGATCGGCGCCGCCGAGTTGCTCGAACGCGAGCAGCACCGCGGCGCGATCGAACACCGCCTGCATCGCGGCAATGCCATCCTCGTCGCCGAGCCGCTCGGCCGGCGCCGCATCGAATATCAGCCGTGCCGCGGAGCGGGTCGGATCGAGCGTCTTGAGCGTCTCGGCGCTGACCCCGGCGCCCTTCTCGACCAGATAGAGCCCGTCCTTCGCCAGCACGACGATCAGATCGGCGACATCGCCGTCGGTTACCGGGATCTTCTCACCCGAAAGCGTGCCGCCGCTCGCGGTCGTGCGGATCGAGCGCGCGGTCACCGGCCCCTTGCCCTCGCTGGTGGCGAAGGCGCCGATGCACTCGCCCGCGGCGATCCGCGGCAGCCACTTCTGCTTCTGCGCCTCGGAGCCGAACAGCATCAGCGCCTCGGCGACGAAATAGACCGTCGAGGCGAACGGGATCGGCGCGCAGGCGCGGCCAAGCTCCTCCGCCAGCGCGCATAATTCGACATGGCCGAGCCCGAGCCCGCCGTAGCCTTCCGGGATCGCCGCGCCGAGCCAGCCCTGTTCGGCCACCGCGCGCCACAGCGTTTCATCATAGCCGCGCGCCGCGTCGTCGAGCACGCCGCGCACCACGCTCGCATCGCATTTCGCGGCGAGGAAGCGGCGCGCCTCCTCCTTGAGCATCTTCTGTTCGTCGGAATAATCGAAGTTCACGAGACCTCTCCTGACTTCTGTTTTCGCTCGTCCGCGGGGCGGCTTTACCGCGGCTGCATGCGGATCGCGCCGTCGAGCCGCACGTCCTCGCCGTTGAAATAGCCGTTGCGGATCATCTCCACCGCCAGCGCGGCATATTCGGGTGCGGCGCCGAGCCGCTTGGGGAAGGGCACCGACGCCGCCAGCGCCGCCTTCACCTGCGGCTTGGCGCGCGCGAGCAAGGGCGTGTCGAAAATGCCCGGCAGGATCGTGTTGATGCGGATGCCCTCGCTCATCAGGTCGCGCGCGATCGGCAAGGTCATGCCGATCACCCCGGCCTTGGCCGAGGCATAGGCGACCTGCCCCATCTGCCCTTCCTCGCCTGCGACGCTGGCGGTGTTGACGATCGCGCCGCGCTCGCCGCCGGCGAGCGGGTCGAGCGTCATCATCCCCGCCGCCGCGCCGACGATGCAGCGGAAACTGCCGATCAGATTGAGCTCGATCGTCTTGATATATTTGTCGATCGGATAGGGCTCGATCGCCCCGGTTTCCTTCGACCGCGCGACCGTCTTGTGCGGGCCGAAGCTGCCCCCGGCGCAATTGACCAGGATGCGTTCCTGCCCGTTCGCCGCGCGCGCGCTGGCGAACCCCGCGTCGACCGATGCCTGGTCCATCACGTCGACCGCGCAATAGGTCGCGCCGATCGCCGCCGCGGCGTCCGGGCCGATCTCCTCATTCTTGTCGAACAGCGCGACCTTCACCCCCGCCGCGCGCAACGCGCTCGCGGTGGCATGGCCGAGCCCGGAAGCCCCGCCGGTGACGATCGCCGCGATATCCGGTCCCAGCTCCACGCATCGCTCTCCCGTTTCTATTGTGGGATAACATTAGTTATGTAGAAATGCGCGTCAATAACCGCGGCAGGAGGGATGCGTGGATTATCAGACGCTGCTGGTCGAACGACGCGGCGCGGTCGACCGGGTGACGATGAACCGGGCCGATCGGCTCAATACGCTCGACGAGGTGATGATCGCCGAACTGGCGGGCTATTTCGATCGAATCGCCAAGGATCGCGATTGCCGCGTGATCGTGCTCAAAGGGGCGGGACGCGCGTTTTGCGCCGGGCTCGATCTCACCGCGGCGCAGACGGCAGCCAGCCCGCGCGATACGATCGACCGGCTCGCGCACCAGCGCAGCATCGCCGAGATCGTGATGAAGATGCGCTATTGCCCGCAGCCGATCGTCAGCCTGGTCCACGGCCCGGCATGCGGCGGCGGGTTCGCGATCGCGCTGGCGAGCGACATCCGCATCGCGGGCGAATCGGCGCGGATGAACGCCGCCTTCGTCCGCATCGGGCTGTCGGCGTGCGATATCGGGGTGAGCTATTTCCTGCCGCGGCTGGTCGGCGCGAGCGTCGCCGCCGAACTGATGCTGACCGGCGACTTCATCACCGCCGATCGCGCGCTGGCGACCGGGCTGGTCAGCCGCGCGGTGCCCGACGATCAGATGGAGGCGGCGGCCGCGCCACTGATCGAGGCGATGCTGACCACCGCGCCTTTGGGGCTTCGGCTGACCAAGGAATGCCTGCGAATGGCGATCGACGCGCCCAGCCTCGAATCGGCGGTGGCGATGGAGGATCGCAACCAGATCCTCTGCGCGTCCGGCCCCGATTTCGAGGAGGCGATCGCGGCGTTCTTCGAGAAACGCCGGCCCGAATATGGGGGGCGATGCTAAAGCGCGATCACCTCTCCACCGTTCGGGCTGAGCCTGTCGAAGCCCTGCACTTTTCTTCGTCGGAAGAAGTGCAGCCCTTCGACAAGCTCAGGGCGAGCGGTGGAGAGGTTGCGCGCTATCCCTCGCCTCACACCCGCATCGGCATCAGCACGTAGAGCGCGGGCGACTTGTCGTTCTCGCGGATCAGCGTCGGCGCGGCGGCGTCGGCGAGGTGGACTTCCACCAGATCGCCGTCGATCTGCCCCAGAATGTCGAGCAGATAGCGGCTGTTGAAGCCGATCTCGAACGGCGAGGAGACATATTCGCCCGACACCTCTTCCGCCGCGGTGCCGTTTTCCGGGCTGGTCACCGAGAGCGTCACCTTGTCGCGATCGAGCCCGACCTTCACCGCGCGGGTCTTTTCGGTGGCGATCGTCGACACGCGGTCGACGCCCTCCATGAAGCTCTTGGGGTCGATCTTGAGGATCTTGTCGTTGCCCGTCGGGATGACGCGCGAATAATCGGGGAAGGTCCCGTCGATCAGCTTGGAGGTGAGGATCGCCTGGCCGAGATCGAAGCGGATCTTGGTCGCGGACAACGACACCCCGACCGACCCGTCGACCTCGTCGAGCAATTTGCGCAGTTCGGCGACGCATTTGCGCGGCACGATCACGTCGGGCATCCCGTCGGCGCCGTCGGGGCGCGGGATCGTCACGCGGGCGAGGCGGTGGCCGTCGGTCGCCGCGGCCTTGAGCACCGGCTGCGCGCCGTCGCTGTCCGAAACGTGGAGGAAGATGCCGTTGAGATAATAACGCGTTTCCTCGGTCGAGATGGCGAATCGCGTCTTGTCGATGATCTGCTTCAGCGCCTCGGCGGGCATTTCGAACTGGGTCGGCAGCTCGCCCTCGGCGATCACCGGAAAATCGTCGCGCGGCAGGGTGCCGAGCGAGAAGCGCGCGCGACCCGCGACGATCGCCATCCGCCCGTCGGCGGCGGAGAGCGAGACCTGCGCGCCCTCGGGCAGCTTGCGCGCAATATCGAACAACGTGTGCGCCGAAACCGTGGTCGCGCCGGGCTGTTCGACCGTCGCGGGCACGCTTTCGTTGATCTGGAGATCGAGGTCCGTCGCCATCAGCCGCAGCGCGCCTTCGGGCGTCGCTTCGAGCAACACGTTGGACAGAATCGGAATGGTGTTCCTGCGCTCCACCACGGATTGCACATGGCTCAGCCCCTTGAGGAGCGTTGCGCGTTCGATCGTCGCCTTCATTCTATCGTCCCCCGGCCCGCCGGCAGAGGCCAGGGGCAGTTAAATTCACCCTAGCCAATGAAAAAGGGCCGGAGCAAGCGCCCCGACCCTTCTTTTCGGTGGATCGTTCCGTCTCCGGTCGATCCGCGATCGCGGTGCCGGCCGCTTCCCCACCCAATTCACCCGAAAGTTGCTGTCCGTTGGGTGGCGGATGAGGAATCGGCCGGCGCCGGATCAGAAGCGCACGCCCACGCCCGCCAGAATCTGGTGGCGATCGACGTCCACGTCGTAATTGTCGAACTTGCCGTAGTGCGAATAGCGATACTCGCCCTTGATGTAGGTGCTCGGCGTCAGATTGTATTCGAGGCCGGCACCGACGCGGTAGCCGTCCATGTTGCGATTGTCCTCGACGGTGGTCGACACGCCGTCGAAATAACGCGCGTTGATGCGGGCGTTGGTGTAGCCGCCCTTCACATAGACCATCGCCTGCGGGGAGATGACATAGCCGGCGCGCGCGCCGACATAGATGTCACGACCCGCGCGGACGCGCAGCCGGTCGCCGGTCTGGATCAGGTCGCTGGTGCGCGCCTTGGTGGTCGAGCCGGTGATTTCACCGTCGATACCGAGCACGACGTTGCCGCCGACCCGCGCGTCGTAACCGATCGCGCCGCCATAGGTGAAGCCGTCGCGGCCCTCGGTCGAACCGTCCGACCCGTCGCGCAGATGATCCCACCCGACCAGCGCCTCGACACGCGGACCCGAGAAGGGGGCCTGCTCACCCTGCGCCAGAGCCGGCGTGGCGAGCGCGGCACCGATCGAAGCGGCCGCAGCGGCGAAAACGAGCTTACGCATAAAAAACTCCATTCACTAAACCGTCCCCGAAACGATTGGGGGCGCGGCGGCTATTTGGGCGTTTCCGTACGGCTTTGCATGAACCTCAGATAAACGCGGAAATCCGTTGTTTTTGCGCCACAGGGGGTTGAATCGGACCGGGATTATTCCCATCGCGACGCGGGCGAGAAAGACGTTGCGCGGCGCCCCCGCGACGGTCCAAAGACGCCGTCATGGCAGCCAATCCCGCGCCGCGGCTCGGCCGCGATTTCATCGCCCGCCACGGCGAAACCGTGTTCAACGCCGCGCGCCGGCTGCAGGGCGATGCGCCGCACACCCCGCTGACCCGCGCCGGTTTTGCCCAGGCCGAGGAAATGGGGCGAGCGTTGCGCGCCACGCTCGGCGCACGGCCGAAACTGACCTTATGGGCGTCGAGCACCGGGCGCGCGCTGCAGACGCTGGCGATCGTCGCCGAACATCTCGAGCTCGACTGGCATGACGCGCGGGTCGATCCGCGGCTCGGCGAGATCGGGATGGGGAGCTGGGGCGGGCGCTATTATGCCGATGTCGTCGGGGAGGTCGGGCCGGTGATCGACGCGCAGGGGCTGTTGCGCCCCGCGCCGGACGGCGAGGATTATCCCGCGATCGCCGCGCGCGTCTCGGGCTGGCTCGCCGATACCGACAGCGATCCCGGCGACCGGCTGGTGATCATGCACGGCATCTCCAGCCGCGTGATGCGCGGGGTGATGACCGGTGCCGCGCCCGGCGCTTATGGCGCGCCGGTGCTGCCCGGGCATCCGCAGGGCACCGTGACGATGATCGAGGGCGGGCGCGAGTCGCTGGTGCATCTTGGCGCCGGCTACGCCCCGGCGTGATCGCCGCCGCGCTCCTGCTCGCCGCGGCGGGGGTCGAGGGGCGCACGACGCTCGGCGTCTATCAGAGCTGGGCGGCGTTTCGCGATGCCGCGCCGCGGCGCTGCTTCGCGATCGCCGCGCCGATCGGGGCGGGGGCGGCGTCGCGCTGGCATCCGTTCGCGAGCGTGCTGAGCCGCTTCGGCAAGGATCGGCGCGAGGCGGTGTTCATCCGCATGAGCGCCGCGATCCGCCCCGGCGCCGCCGTGACACTGGCGATCGGCGAGCGGCGCTTCACCTTGTCGGCGCGCGATTCCGCCGCCTGGTCCCCCGACGCGGCGACCGATCACGCGATTGTCGCGGCGATGCGCGGGGCGCGCAGCATGAGCGCATCGAGCGTCGCCGCCTCGGGGCGGCCGTTCGCCGATACCTACGCCCTCGCCGGCGCGGCGACCGCGATCGACGCGGCGGCTTTGGGGTGTGCTCCTTCTTCTCCCCTCCCTTGAACAAGGGAGGGGAGTAAGAGGAGGGGAGAAGGAGGACGAATCGTCCCCCGCTGGAAAAATGGCGCAAAGTCGATTATGTGCGCGGCCATGCAGACAGCATCGGCAGCACCCATGCCCATTCCGGGGCACATCGATCCCGTGCCCGTGGCGCGTGCCCTCACGCCGCGTAGCGACGGCCGCGTCGACCTCATGGGCCTGTCGAAAGACGCGCTGCGCGAGGCACTTGCCGACGCCGGGCTGGAGCCGAAACAGGCGAAATTGCGCGCCAAGCAGATCTGGCACTGGATCTACAACCGCGGCGCCACCGATTTCGCCGCGATGACCGATATCGCCAAGGCGCAGCATCCGTGGCTCGCCGAGCGATTCGTCATCGGCCGCCCCGAGGTGGTCGAGGCGCAGGTTTCGGTCGACGGCACGCGCAAATGGCTGCTCCGCTCGGACGACGGGCAGGATTATGAGATGGTGTTCATCCCCGATGCCGATCGGGGCACCCTGTGCGTCTCCAGCCAGGTCGGCTGCACGCTCAACTGTCGTTTCTGCCACACCGGGACGATGCGGCTCGTGCGCAACCTCACCGCGGGCGAGATCGTCGGTCAGGTGATGCTCGCGCGCGACGCGCTCGGCGAATGGCCGAGCCAGCCCGAGGGGCGGATGCTGACCAACATCGTGATGATGGGGATGGGCGAGCCGCTCTACAATTTCGACAATGTCCGCGATGCCTTGCGGCTCGTGATGGACGGCGACGGGCTCGCCTTGTCGAAGCGCCGCATCACGCTTTCCACCTCCGGCGTGGTGCCGATGATGGCGCGCGCCGGCGAGGAGATCGGGGTCAACCTCGCGGTGTCGCTCCATGCCGTGACCAAGGACGTGCGCGACGAGATCGTCCCGCTCAACCGCAAATATGGCATCGACGAGCTGCTCGCCGCCTGTGCTGCCTATCCGGGGGCGAACAACGCGCGGCGGATCACGTTCGAATATGTCATGCTCAAGGACAAGAACGATTCGGACGAGGACGCGCGCGAGCTGGTGCGGCTGATCCGGCATTATCGCCTGCCGGCGAAGGTCAATCTGATCCCGTTCAACCCCTGGCC
>NZ_MKRR01000001.1:75199-77734 GCF_001897045.1 Sphingomonas sp. 66-10 | reverse complement strand
GGCCGCGACATCAACGCCGCCTGCGGACAGCTCAAGACCGCTGCGGAGAAGAAGAGCCGCGCCGAGCTCGACCGGCTGGCGGAGGAAAAGCTCGCCGCGCTCGGCTGAACTTCTGGCTTCAGAGCGTCGCGCTTTTAGTCGCGATCACGCTAAGTCTTCCCCTTTTGCTCCCGCGAGGGCGGGAGGCCAGGCTGGGTCCCCACCTTCGCGGGGACACAAGATGGGAACCACCAACCCGGCCTGCGCCGCGGTGGATCATATCACGAAGCCCTAATAGTCCGCCGGCGGCGGCATGGCCCGACCAGGCGAGGCTGACGACCGCGACCGCGGCAAGCGCGGTGAGCGGGACAAGCGTGCCGATCCAGCGCGCCGATCGTCCGAGCGCGGTAATGGTGACGAGCGCCAATGCGACGGTGCGGACGATCAGCGCGTGCCCGCTTGGGGTATCGGCCAGCAGCGTCGTCCTTATCGCACCGGGCCGCCCCGCCGGTCGTTGACGCGATGCATGTCGGTCGAGAACGACGTCGGCGGCCTCATAACCTCTCCGGGGTATTCGACGCCGGATACGCGGGCCGCACGCGCATCCCTTATCGGTTACGGTCCGATTGGCGACGAGGGATTTTTCGCTAGATTGCGTACCGGTCGGTGGAGGTGTGAGGAACGAATGACGAATCTCGATGGAATGCTGCAGCGTCTGAGCGACTTGCCGACCGACCCGCGGTTGGCGGCGATCGACGATGCGGTGATCGACGCGCTGGCGCGCCGCCGCACGCATGGCGCGCCGTTGCCGGGCAGCGTTTTTGCCATCGCTGCCGGGTTGGCGCTGACGATCGGTCTTGTCACGTCGTTGATCCCGGCGAGTGAAAGCCACGCGGCGACGATCAATCCGCTCGGCGCCTCGCCGGCGCTTGCCCCTTCGACATTGCTCGGGACCGACGGGTGAGCGATCGTCGGAGGCTGCTGCTGATCGCGCTGATCGCCTTCGTCGCCGCGATCGCTGGGGTGGGGATCGGTCGGGTGTTCATCACGCTCCCCGCGCCGGTGGAAAGCGAGCTACACACGCTGCTCCACCACCAGCTCAAGCTCGATAGCGCGCAGCAGGCGCGGATGGACGTGATCGAGCGGCAATTCGCGATCCGCAAACAGGCGCTTGAGCTCGAGTTGCGCGCGGACAATGCGCGGCTCGCCGATGCGATTCAGGCCGAGCACGGCTATGGCCCGGCGGTCGCGGCGGCGGTCGACCAGTCGCATCAGAAGATGGGGCAGCTCCAGAAGGAAACGCTCGAGCATGTCTTCGCGATGCGCGCCGTGCTGCGGCCCGATCAGGCGGTGCAGTTCGACGCGGCGGTGGTCAAGGCGCTCACGGCCGACGGACGGTGACACTCGATCTTGACGGCTGTTCGGATGGCGAGCTGGCCGCGCTCGCGCTCGGCGGGCGCCAGGCGGCCTATGGCGAATTGATGCGGCGCCACCGTGACGCCGTCTTCCGCCTGCTGCGCGGGCATACCGGCGATGCCGATGCGGCGGTCGATCTGACCCAGCAGGGGTTCATCGCCGCCTTTGCCGCGCTGCGCAGCTATGACGGCGCGCGGCCGTTTCGGCTGTGGATCGCGCGGATCGCGATCAACAAGGCGCACGACTGGAACCGCCGCCGCGCGGTGCGCCGGCTGCTGACCTTCGCGCGCCCGATCGACGAAGCGGTGGGGGTGGCCGATCCCGGCATCCCGGCCGATGTCCAGATCGACGACCGCCGCGCGCTCGAACGGACGATGCGCGCGATCGCGACGCTGCCGGTCAATCTGCGCGACGTGCTGGTGCTGCGCACGATCGAGGGGATGAGCCAGGCGGAAAGCGCCGCGGTGCTCGCGATCAGCGAGAAAGCGGTCGAGACGCGGCTCTATCGCGCGCGGGCGAAACTTATGGAAATGTTGAGGGATTAGCCCAGAGCATGCGTATCTGCCGGTAAGTTGGACACTGGGAAGACGCATGACGAATAGGGCAGTCCTCGATCGCCGGGGTTTTTTGCGAACGGCCGGGCTGGCCGGTGGCACGGCCGCTCTGGCGGCATGGATGCCCGCCTGGGCGAGCCCGGTATCCGCCGGGCTACCGACCGTATCGGGCGAGGACATTACGCTCCGCATCGCGCGTCAGACGATGACGATCGACGGCCGGCGGATGGCGGCGATCGGGGTCAACGGCACGATCCCCGCGCCGCTCGTCCGGCTCCGCGAGGGGCAGAAGGTGCGGCTCAACGTGATCAACGATCTCGACGAGGATAGCTCGATCCATTGGCACGGGCTGATCCTGCCGTTCCATATGGATGGCGTGCCGGGGGTCAGCTTCCCGGGGATCAAGCCGCGATCGACCTTCGTTTATGAATTCCCCGTCGTCCAGTCGGGCACTTATTGGTATCATAGCCATTCGGGATTCCAGGAGCAGCTCGGCCATTACGGCCCGATCGTGATCGATCCGGCGGGCGAGGATCCGGTGCGTTACGATCGCGAGCATGTGATCGTCCTGTCGGATCACAGCCGG
>NZ_MKRR01000001.1:71262-75166 GCF_001897045.1 Sphingomonas sp. 66-10 | reverse complement strand
GGCTCGCCTGGGGCGGGATGCGGATGGACCCCGCCGATATCTCCGACGTGTCGGGCGCCGCCTATACCTTCCTGGTCAACGGCCACGGCCCGGCGGACAATTGGACCGGGCTGTTCACGCCGGGCGAGCGGGTGCGGCTGCGCGTCATCAACGCCTCGGCGATGACCACTTTCAACGTTCGCATCCCCGGATTGCCGATGACGATCGTTCAGGCCGATGGGCAGAATGTCATGCCGGTCGAGGTCGGCGAGTTCCAGATCGGGGTCGCCGAAACCTATGACGCGATCGTCACGCCGACGGCGGATCGCGCCTTCACGCTGGTCGGCGAGGCGATCGACCGTTCGGGAATGGCGCGCGCGACGCTCGCGCCGCGCGCCGGGATGGTCGCCCCCGTCCCGCCGCTGCGCAAGCGCCCGCTCGCCAATATGACCGATATGGGGATGGGCGGGATGGACATGGGCGGCGGAACGGCCGCGCCGCGCGGGATCGACACGACCGCCGAGCAGAATGCCTCCGCCAAGCTTGCGACCGGCGCGGCTGAGGAGCCGATGCCGAAGATGGCGGGGATGGATCACGCCGCGATGGGCCATGGCGGCGGCGCGAGCGCCGGTGGGATGGATCATGCCGCAATGGGGCACGGTGGCGGTGCGGCGGGCGCCGATCACGCCGCGATGGGGCATGGCGGGGGCGGCGGCCACAGCATGCGCGACTTCGCCAATGCGCCGCAGGTCAAGCGCGATCCCAGCGTCCAGACGATCTCGCCGATGCCGGCCGATCGCACCGATTATCCGGGGCAGGGGCTGGAGGATGTCGGGCACAAGGTGCTGGTCTATCGCGACCTGATGGCGCTGGAGCGCAACCCCGACGTGCGCGCGCCGTCGCGCAGCCTCGATATCCACCTGACCGGCAATATGGAGCGGTTCATGTGGTCGTTCGACGGGGTGAAGATGTCCGACATGCACGATCCGATCCCGTTCATCGAGGGCGAGCGCGTCCGGGTGACGCTGATCAACGATACGATGATGGGGCACCCGATCCACCTCCACGGCCATTTCTTCGAACTGGTCACCGGGCACGGCGATCGCGCGCCGCGCAAGCACACCGTGATCGTCCAGCCGGGGGGCAAGGTGTCGTGGGACTTCACCGCCGATGCGGTGGGGGATTGGGCGTTCCACTGCCATTTGCTCTATCACATGGCGGCGGGGATGATGCGCGTCGTCAGCGTCCGGCCGAAGGGAGGCGCGGCATGACCCGGCGCGTTCCGCTGCTCGTGACGGCCTCGGTCGCATTCGCCCTCGCGGCGCTGTGCGCCGCCGCCCCCGCGACCGCGCAGGATCAGGCGATGGCGGACATGCCGGGCATGAAGGTGCCGGCGAAGAAAACCGCCACGCCCGCGCCGTCGTCGCCCGCCGCGCATCACGGGCATGACATGCAGGGCATGAATCATGCCGGGATGGACCATTCGGGGATGAACCCTGCGCCTGCGCCAGCCGCCGCGACGCCACAGGCCACGCCCGCGGGGGAACATGCCGGTCACGACATGAGCGCGATGCCCGCATCGCAACCGGCCGCGCCTGCGGGGGATCACGCCGGGCACGACATGAGCGCGATGCCGGCACCGCAGCCGGCCGCGCCCGCCGGGGAACATGGCGGGCATGATATGGCCGCGATGCCCGCGACGCAGCAGACCGGCACCAACCTGCCCGCGGGCGATGCGCCAGCGCCGGCACTGCCGGGCGATCATTATGCCGATCGCGTCTATTCCCCGGCGGAAATGGCGCGCGCGCGCCACGAGATGATGAAGGAGGAGGGCGCGCAGACCTTCTCGCTGATCATGTTCAACCTTGCCGAATATAATGCGCGCAACGGGCGCGACGGCTATCGCTGGGACGCGGAAGGCTGGTTCGGCGGCGACATCAACCGCTTCGTCGTCAAGAGCGAGGGCGAGGGGGCGTTCCGCGAGGGGGTCGAATCGGCCGAGATACAGGCGCTCTACAGTCGCGCGATCGGCCCCTATTTCAACCTGCAGGCCGGCCTGCGTTACGATTTCCGCCCGAATCCCTCGCGCACCTATGCGGTCGTCGGGGTCGAGGGCCTCGCGCCTTACTGGTTCGAGGTGGGGGGCAGCCTGTTCCTGTCGAACAAGGGCGAATTGCTCGGCCGGCTCGAAGGCTATTACGATCAGCGCCTCACCCAGCGCCTCGTCCTCCAGCCGCGCGTCGAGCTGGATTTCGCGGCGCAGGACGTGCCGGAGACCCGCACCGGCGCCGGCCTGTCGACCGCGGAGCTCGGGCTCAGGCTGCGCTATGAGATCACCCGTCAGTTCGCGCCCTATATCGGCGTCTCCTACGACGCCAAGGCCGGCCAGACCGCCCGCTATGCGCGCGCCGACGGCGAGGACCCAACCACCGTCAACTTCGTCATGGGGACGCGTATCTGGTTCTGATTCCGTCTCGTTGCTTAATAGTTGAAGGCCGAGGCACGGACCTCCTCCGTTCGCCCTGAGCCTGTCGAAGGGCTGCACTTCTTTCCGCGGAAGAAAGGGCAGGGCTTCGACAGGCTCAGCTCGAACGGCGTTGGGCGGCGATCAGAATTTCGCGGTCGCGGCGACGGTGAAATAGCGCCCCATGATCCCTGAGAAATAGGGCCGGGTGCCGTTGCCGAGCGGGGCGGGATAGGGCGGGGTGGCGTCGAACAGATTGTCGACGATCAGCTTCAGCCCGAAACGCTCGTTGACCTTCGCGCCGATCGTCGCGTTAAACAGCCACCAGTCGCCGACCCCGGTGATGTCGGTCGCATTGGGCGCGGCGTCCATGTCGAACCGGCCCTTGCCGATATATTGCGCCTGCAGCAGCAGGTTGAATTTACTGCCCTCGTAGCTGAGGTTGGCGGTGCCCGAATGGCGCGGATAGCCGATCGACCCGGCGACATGCTTGATATCGTCGGTGCCGACCTGCGTTTCGAGCGTGTCGCGGTAGAAATAATTCACCGCCAGCCCGATCGCCCCCGCATCGCGCACCCCGATGCGCTCGAGCGGCAGCCGGTAGGAGAGCGTCGCCTGCAGCCCCGCGCTCCTGGTGCGCGCGGCATTGTAGAAGCCCTCGCGGATCGTGACGATCTGGCCATTGGCGTCGCGGGTGAACAGGTTGCAGAACTGGTTGGGATAGCCGGGCGAATCATAGCAGGCGCTGAGGATCGACGGCCCGTCGAGCGTGACGATCGCATCCTTGAGCGTGATGTTGACCCAATCCACCGCGAGCGACAGCCCCGGCACGAAGCGCGGCTGGACGATCGCGCCGACCGTCCAGCTATCGGCCTTTTCGTTGCGCAGGTCGGCATTGCCGGCGACGGTCACCGGGATCTGGAAGCTGCTGAAATTGGAAATGAAGGTTGCCGGGTTGATCCCCGCCGCGACGCAATTCGCGCGGCGCACCGCCGGGTTCGGGCCGTTGGCGACGAAGCGCGTGTCGCACGGATCAGGGCCGGCCTCATAAGCGATCGAGGCGGGGTTGAACGCCTCGGTGATCGCGGGCGAGCGGATCGAGCGAGTAAAATTGCCGCGGAAGGTCACGTCGGGGACGAAGCCGATGCGCCCGCCCGCGCTCCACGTCAGGTCGCCCCCCGACAGCGAGTTGTGGACCCAGCGCGCCGATCCGTCGAATTCGAGCGTGTGCAGCCAGTTGAGGCCGTTCTGCGCGGTCACCAAAGGCGCGACGATTTCGCCGAACACCTCGTTGGTGTGATATTTGCCCGCGACCGGATCGACCAGGATCGAGCGGCCATAGGGCACGCGCGATCCATCCGGCTGCGGCTCGCCATAGTAGAAAGCGCCGGGGTCGAAACGGGTCCGTTCCTGGCGATGTTCGAAGCCCGCGACCAGCTTCACGTCATTGCCGAGCAGGCT
>NZ_MKRR01000001.1:68334-71217 GCF_001897045.1 Sphingomonas sp. 66-10 | reverse complement strand
AGATGTAGTTGCGCGCGGCCTGACTCGCCTGCCCCGAGCCGAGGATGTTGAGCGGGGCGCAGGTCGAACTGATCGTCTGGATCGCCGCATTCACCGCGCCGGGACGGCAGACGATATTGCCCGAACCGTCGACCACCACGTCGAGCGCGTTGCGGAAATTCTGCTCGACCAGCTTGTTCTGGCGGACATCCATCTGCGACCGGCCGTAGACCGCCGAGGCTTCCCAGCTGAAATCGCGCCCGCCGATGCCGAGCGTCCCGTCGAACCCGCCGACGAAGCGATAGGTCTCGACGGTCGATTCCGCGCGCCCGGTGGTGAGATCGGAAAGCGCGCGGCCGAGGTAGAAGACATTCTGCCCGGCGGGCAGATTGGCGGCGATCGTCGCGCGATCGGCGGCGCTGAGATAGGGGTTGTCGAGGCTGATCGCGATATTGCCGTTGGGCGAGCCGGCGGGGCCGAACAATGCCGTATTGTAATTGGGCTCGTCGATCAGGTTGACGCTCTTCGAATGGCTGTACCAGCCCTCGCCGAAGAAGCGCACGTTGTCGGTAAGCTGGTAGCTGAGCCGGACGCTGCCGAGATAACGTTCCGAATCGGTCAGCAGGTTCGATCGCGAGGGCATGTCGAAGCCGTTGCCGCCGCTGCTGATGAAGCCTTGACGCATCATCGTGCCGAGATCGAGCGGGACGAGCCTGCCGTTCGATCCGAACTGGAGCAGTTGCCCCGCGGCATTGCGGATTCCCGAGCGCACGGCGAGATAATCGTCGTCCGAAAAGGGCGTGCCGCCGGCGGTGAAGGCCGTGAAGCGCTGCCCCGGATAGACGACCTGCCGATAGGGCGAATTGAGCGAAGCGGGCGGGGTGCCGAAGAACGAGCCGCGCTCGGTCACGGCGCGGCTGCCCGCGGTCAGCCCGTCGCCGTGATCATATTCGCCCGACACGGTGATATTGCCGCGCCCGCCGGCGAAATTGGTGCCCGCGAGCAGGCTGAGCTGCTGTTCGGGGGCATCGCCGCGTTGCGAGACGCCGCTCTGCGCGCGGAGCTCAACCCCGGTATAATCGCGCTTGAGGATGATGTTGACCGTTCCCGCGATCGCATCCGAGCCGTAGATCGGCGCGCCGCCGACGGTCACCGTCTCGATCCGCTCGATCAGCGAGGTCGGGATCGTGTTGAGATCGACCTGCGAGCCCGGGCTGACCGGGCCGAAGATCGTCGCGGTGTTGGACGAGACGAAGCGCCGGCCGTCGACCAGCACCAATGTGCGCTGCGAGCCGAGCCCGAAGAAATCGACGAAGGTCTGCCCCGGCCCGAACGGCGATTGCGCACCGGTCGCGCTCGCACCCGGCGGGCCGAACGCGGGGATCTCGGTCAGCGCCTGGGCGACATTGGTATAACCGCGATTGTCGATCTCGTTCTTGCCGATCACCTGCGTCGGCTGGAAGGTATCGAACTGCGGTCGGGGAATGCGCGAGCCGGTGACGACGACGTCGGCGGGGGTGTCCTGCGGTGCAGCCGCAGCGGCATCGGATGCGCTCTGCGCGAGCGCCGGCGCTGCAGCGAGGAGCAACGCAGTCGCGCTGACGCCGCGCAGGATAACGGTACGGGCCGATGCCGTATTCATGACTAAACCTCTGTGAAATATGAAATTTACTGTCGGCCAGCGACGAACCGGCACTGCGCGCGCGATGCGGTTTGCGCGCGGGATCGTCTTTGACGGAACATCCTCAACGAATCGTTACCGCAGCGAACCGAGCCTCGGTGCACGCGGATTTAGCAATGGTGCTCGGACGGTGTCGGGGCTTCTTTTGTACCAGTCGAAGGTCGGTCAGTC
Source organism: Sphingomonas sp. 66-10 (assembly GCF_001897045.1). Classification (NCBI taxonomy): domain Bacteria; kingdom Pseudomonadati; phylum Pseudomonadota; class Alphaproteobacteria; order Sphingomonadales; family Sphingomonadaceae; genus Sphingomonas; species Sphingomonas sp. 66-10. Next base: position 69,386 of record NZ_MKRR01000001.1, on the reverse strand, counting down.
GGCGTCGTCGAGCGTCACCGCGCGCGCCAGATCGGCGGGGGCGTCGATATCGGCGAGCCAGCCCGCCGCCGCCGCGACGCGCGCCGCGGTGGCGAGCAGGTCGCGCGCGCCGCGGTCGCCGGTTCGAGCGCACAGGTCCGCGAACGAGGATCGGCCGAACAGCGCGGGCGGCATCGGTTGTCCCGCGCGGTCCGATGCGACGATTGGGGCCTGGGCGGGGTCGAACCTCGCCAGCAGGGCGTCGAAATGCGTCGCCGGTACATTGGGCATGTCGCCGAGGCAGATCAGCGCGGCATCGACCGTCTCGGGCAGCGCGCCGATGCCGAGCGCCAGCGAATGCGAGAGCCCGCGCCCCGGCGCATCGTTGCGCAAGACATGAAATCCGCTGTCGTCGAGCAGCGCCGCGACGCGATCGTCGCTGCACACCGCGATCCGCGCGCCGAACCCGAGCCCCGCGAGCCGTTCGGCGACGTGGCGCACCAGAGGTTGCCCGCGCAGCTCGGCGAGCAATTTGTCGGCCGCGCCGAACCGGCGCGACTCCCCGGCGGCGAGGAGCAATGCCCCAACGCGCTCAGCCGCGATCATGCCCCGCCATAGCGTCGCTAAGCTGACGCAATCGCTGTTTGAGGATCTTGCCGCTGGCGTTGCGCGGCAGATCGTCGACGAAGACGATCCGCTTGGGGCGCTTGAACCCGGCGAGCCGCGTCGCGCAATGCGCCTCGACATCGGCCGCCGACACCTCGGCCCCGGCGCGGCGCACGACGAAGGCGGTGACCGCCTCGATCCAGCGCGGATCGGGCAGCCCGATCACCGCCACCTCGGAGACGTGCGGGTGGGTGTAGATCGCCTCCTCCACCTCGCGCGACGAGACATTCTCACCGCCGGTCTTGATCATGTCCTTCTTGCGGTCGACGATCGTGATGAACCCGTCGGCGTCGATCGTCGCGAGATCGCCGCTGTGGAACCAGCCGCCGGCGAAGGCGGCGTCGGACAATTCGGGCTGGCGCCAATAACCCGTCAGCAATTGCGGCGATCGATGCACCACCTCGCCG
>NZ_MKRR01000001.1:62491-68319 GCF_001897045.1 Sphingomonas sp. 66-10 | reverse complement strand
ACATCGCGCATGTCGTCATCCACCACGCGGGTCAGGACGTGGAGCGTCGGGCGCACGGCCGATCCTGGGCGGGTGGCGTGATCCGCCGGCCCCAGCACGGTCGCGACGGGCGCGATCTCGGTCTGGCCGTAGAGGTTCCATAGCCGGAGGCCCGGGAAGCGCGCCGCCAGCTCCTCGATGATCGCGACCGGCATGATCGACGCGCCATAATAGCATTTGGCGAGCGACGAGAGGTCGTGCGCGGCGAACAAGGGCGAGCGGAGCAGCGCGATCCACACCGTCGGCGGGGCAAAGAAGGAGGTGACGCGGTGGCGCTCGATCAGCGGCAGCACCTGATCGGGGGCGGGCGAGCCGGCGATCACGCTCGTCGCGCCCGACAAGAGCGCCGGGCCGGCCATCGCGTCGAGTGCGGCGCAGTGGAACAGCGGCAGCGCGTGGAGCGCCACGGTATCGGGGGTCCAGCCGCAATCGAACAGGCAGCTCTGATATTGCCACAGCACCGCGGCATGGGTGAGCATCGCGCCCTTGGGGCGGCTCTCGGTGCCGCTGGTGTAGATGATCTGGAGCAGATCGTCGGCATCGGCGCGGTCGCCCGGCGCGGCGCCGGGGACGAGCAGATCGCGCCAGCCGCGCGCGCCGGCCGGCGCGTCACCCTCGACGATGAAGGTCGCCTCGACCGTCGCGGGGTTCGCCTCGCGCGCCAGCGGCGCCAGCGCGGCGTCGACGAACAACAGCCGCGCTTCGGCATGATCGAGGATATAGGCGATCTCGCCCGCGCCGAGCATCACGTTGACCGGCACCAGCACCGCCGCGATGCGCGCCGCGGCGAAGCGGATCGCGAGAAAGGCGTGGCTGTTGCGCGCGAGGATCGCGATCCGGTCGCCGGGGGCGACGCCGAGGTCGAGCAGCCCCGCCGCCAGTTCGTCGACGATGCGATCGAACGCGGCATAGCTCCACGTCTCGTCGCCGAAGATCAGCGCGGCCTTGTCACCGTGGCGCGCCGCCGATCGACGCAGCATCAGCGACAACGACTGGGCCTGGGGTGATGTCACGCCGCGAATCCTCTCGTCACCGTCTTCTCCGTCGAGAAGCCGTGCCATCGCGCGGCGCCGGGGACAATCACGATCCGCGCCGATCGCCCCGGCGCCCTCGCGAAATGCGAGGGCGGTCATGCGGTTTTCTGAGGAAAATGGTGCTGCCGGTGAGGATTGAACTCACGACCTCAGCCTTACCAAGGATGCGCTCTACCACTGAGCTACGGCAGCATCGCCCGAAGGGCAGGGGCGCCCTAGAGACGAGGGCGACGGCATTGTCAAGGCGTTGTGCGCGCGCAATAGCGCTTTCATGGCAAACGACCGTGAAGATCGCGCCGCCCGCCTCGCCGAGCAGCTGCGCGCCAACCTCAGGAAACGCAAGGCGCAGGCACGCAGTCGGCCGGATGCGGAGGCGGCGGCGCCGGATGATTCGGCGCCGAAGGCGTGATACTCCCCGTTCGCCCTGAGCTTGTCGAAGGGCTGTCCTTCTTCCTTGGAAGAAAAGGGCAGGGCTTCGACAGGCTCAGCCCGAACGGCGGTTTGGATTTGGGTCTGAGGCGTTACGCCCCGATCCGCCGGCACCGCTCGATCAGCCAGGCGCGGTCCTCGCCCTCCAGCACATCGCCCAGCGTCGCCGCGACGCGCGCGTGATAGGCGTCGAGCCACGCCAGCTCGGCCGCGTCGAGCAGCGCCGGCTCGATCAGGTCGCGGTCGATCGGGGCGAGCGTCAGCGTCTCGAACGCCAGCATCGCCGCCTCGCCTCCGGCGATCTCGCGCTCGATCACCAGCAGCAGATTCTCGATCCGGATGCCGTAATCGCCGGCTTTGTAATAGCCGGGCTCGTTCGACAGGATCATGCCCGGGCGCAACGGCTCCTGCGGCCCGCCGCCGCCGTAGCTCGGCTTGGCAATCCGCGCCGGGCCTTCGTGGACCGACAGATAGCTGCCGACCCCGTGCCCGGTGCCGTGCGCATAATCGAGCCCGGCCTGCCACAGCGGCAGCCGCGCCAGCGCATCGAGCTGTTGCCCGGTCGTGCCGTGCGGGAAGACCGCGGTGGCGAGCGCGATATGCCCCTTGAGCACCCGGGTGAAGCGATCGCGCATCTCGGCGGTCGGGGTGCCGATCGGGACGACGCGGGTCAGATCGGTGGTGCCGTCGGCATATTGCCCGCCCGAATCGATCAGATAGAGCTGGCCGAGCTCGATCGGCGCGTTCGATTCCTCGGTGACGTGATAATGCGGGCTCGCGCCATGCGCGCCGGTCGCCGAAATTGTGTCGAACGACAGATCCTTGAGCAATCCGGTCTCGGCGCGGAATTCCTGCAGCTTGGCGGCGGCGGAAAGCTCGGTCTGCCCGCCCTTGGGCGCCTCCGCCGCGATCCAGCGCAGGAAACGGGTCAGCGCCGCGCCGTCGCGCAGGCTGGCGGCGTGGTGGCCGGCGATCTCCGCCGGGTTCTTGCATGCCTTGGGGATCACGACGGGATCGCGCAGCGACACCACCTTGCCCCCCGCCGCCTCGATCGCCAGCGGGATCGCCGCGACCGACAATGCGGGATCGACCGCCACCGTCTTGCCCGCGAACGCGCCGAGCGCGGGGGCGAAGGCGGTGCGATCGTGGATCCGCACCGCATTGCCGAGATGCTGGCGCACCGCATCGGTCACCTTTTCCGGCGCGACGAACAGATCCGCGGTGCCGTCGGCATTGACGATCGTATAGGCCAGCGCGACCGGCGTGCGCGCGACATCGCTGCCGCGCACGTTGAGCAGCCAGGCGATCGAATCGAGCGCGGCGAGCACCACCGCATCGGCCTTTTGCGCGGCGAGCCAGTCGGCGATCTCGGCGCGCTTTTCGGCGGAGGAGCGGCCGGCGAGCTGGTTGTCGTGAACCGAGAGCGTCGCGTCGGACGGGGCGGGGCGGTCGGGCCAGATCGCGTCGATCGGGTTGGTGTCGACGGGGACCAAAGTCGCGCCGACCTTGGCCAGCGCGGCCGATGCCTCTGCCACCCAGGCGCGGGTGTGGAGCCACGGGTCGTAGCCGATCCGCGCGCCGTCCGCCGCATGCCCCGCGAGCCATTCGGACACGCTCGTCTCTGGGACGCCGACGAACTGCCAGTCGCCGCCGTCGACCTGTTCGCGCACCTGGAGCGTATAGCGCCCGTCGGTGAAGATCGCGGCGTCCTGGGGCAGCACCGCTGCGGTGCCCGCCGATCCCTGGAAACCGGTAAGCCACGCGAGCCGCTGCGCATAAGCGCCGACATATTCGCTCATATGCTCGTCGGTCAGCGGCACGATGAAGCCGTCGAGGCGCTGGCGGGCAAGCTGCTCGCGGAGCGCAGCGAGGCGGGCGGAATAAGTCGACATAGAGCTGCTTTCCGATTCTCGATCAATGACGCCGCGGGACGAGGTGAAGCACGCCCGCGATGATGCCGCCCACGATAAGCCCGACCACGCCCGAGAGGAAGGCGCTGACGAGCCACGCCGCGACGCCGCCCAGCGCATGCTGCGCCGCCTCCGCCGCGTGATGCACCCATAAGGGGATCGGGGTGAGGTGGAATTGTTCGAGCCCGTGGACGATGATCTGCCCGCCGACCCACAGCATCGCGGCGACCCCGATCTGCGAGATCAGCGACAGCACGATCGGCATCGCCGCGACGAGCCCGCGGCCGATCTTTTGCAGCGCAGCACCGGGGCGGCGGGCGAGCGCGAGGCCGATATCGTCCATCTTCACGATCAGCGCGACGACGCCATAGACGCCGACGGTGATCGCCACCGCGACCACCGCCAGCGCGATCGCCTGATTGACCAGCGGCTGATCGGCAAGCGAGGAGAGCGCGATCGCCATGATCTCCGCCGAAAGGATCAGATCGGTGCGGATCGCGCCCGCCACCTGGCGCTCCTCCAACTCCTGCGCGTCGGCGGCGACCACCTCGGTCGCGTCGTGCGGCGCACCGGACAGCGCCTCGATCACCTTCTCGGCCGCTTCGAAGCACAGGAAGGCGCCGCCGGCCATCAGGATCGGGGTGATCGCCCAGGGCGCGAACGCCGCGAGCAGCAACGCCGCCGGGAGGAGGAAGACCAGCTTGTTGCGGAGCGAGCCGAGCGCGATCTTGCCGATGATCGGCAACTCGCGTGCCGGGGAGAGGCCGACGACGTAGCGCGGGGTGACCGCGGCATCGTCGATCACCACCCCCGCCGCCTTGGCGCTGGCACGCCCGGCGGCGCCGGCCACGTCGTCGAGGCTGGCAGCGGCGAGTTTCGCGAGTGCAGCGATATCGTCAAGCAACGCAACTAGGCCGGCGGCCATTCGCGAATTCCCCAATGTTGTGATCCCGAGGCATGGACCATCGCGCAGCTTCGCAGCCGCACGCAAGGGGCGGGGACGATCCACGCCAAAGATCGGGGCGATTCGCTGGACCGTCCTTTCCGTTCGCGCTGAGCTTGTCGAAGGGCTGTCCTTCGTCGCGTGCAGAAAAGTGCAGGGCTTCGACAAGCTCAGCCCGAACGGAGGATAGTACAGCCTGCGTTGCGCAGAGCATTCGAATGTCAGGAGAATCGTAAACGGGGGAGAGCAGCCGTGCGGCAGTGGCGCTCGATCCCCCGCACTGTTGCTCCGCCGGTGCCGGTCTTAACCGGCGGCTCCACTCCAAATCTTTCTTATGATTCGGCGCGCTTCAGCGCGGCTTCCATGCATGGTTCGCAGCCAAAAAGAAAGGCCGGTCTCGCGACCGGCCTTAAAAGTTTTTAGGAGAGGATGCCTGAAAGGCCCGACCCTTGTGCAGTGCAGCACGGGTTTTCGCAACTGCAAACTAAGCGTTTACGATTGCAAATGCTGCAATCGCGGCAGTCGAAACGCATCGACATGGCCGGGCGGCGGGTTATGGAGGTGGCATGAAATTTCCCGCTCCGCCCCGCGCCGCGCGCCGCCCGCATCAATTCACCCGCCACGGCATCACGATCGACGATCCCTGGGCGTGGCTGAAGGACGCCGGCTATCCCGATATCACCGACAAGCAGATCCTCGGCTATCTCGAGGAGGAGAACGCTTATTTCGACGCGGTGATGGCGCCGCTCAAGCCGCTGACCGAGCGAATCAACGCCGAGATGCGCGGGCGGATCAAGGAAGACGAATCGACCGTGCCGCAGCGCGACGGCGACTGGCTGTACTGGACCGCGTTCGAAACCGGCGGCCAATATCGCAAATGGTGGCGCAAGCCCGTCGCCGGCGGCGCAGACGAATTGCTGCTCGACGAGCCGGCGCTGGCCGAGGGGCACGAATATTTCCGGCTCGGGGCGTTCGCGCCGTCGAACGACGGGACCAAGCTCGCCTATGCGATCGATGATTCGGGCGCCGAGCGGTTCGAGATCCGCGTCAAGGATCTCGTCACCGGCGAGCATCTGCCCGAGGTGATCCCGGGGATGCTCTCCGATATCGTGTGGACGTCGGACGACGCGGGCTTTCTCTATGGGCTCGCCAACAAGGAATGGCGCACCGACAATGCGCGCTTTCACCGGCTCGGCACCGATCCGGCCGAGGATGTGGAGCTCTATCACGAGGATGACGAGGGCTATCGCGTCGCGGTGTCCGAGACGAGCGATCGCAAGTGGATCGTCATCGGCACCGGCGATCATGTGACGAGCGAGATCCGGCTGCTCCCGGCAGGCGATCCCTTCGCGACGCCGATCCTCGTCGCGCCGCGGCTTTCCGGGCGCGAATATGATGTCGACACCCACGGCGACACATTGTTCATCCACACCAACGACACCGATCCGATGTGGCGGCTCGCCACCGCGCCGC
>NZ_MKRR01000001.1:51508-62479 GCF_001897045.1 Sphingomonas sp. 66-10 | reverse complement strand
CTACCGCGACTTCTTCGTCGTCGAGGGGCGTGAGGACGGGCTCGATCAGATCGCGATCCACCGCTACGACACGCCGACCCAGGGCCAGCGCATCGCTTTCCCCGAGGCGAGCTATACCGCCGGGCTCGGCGACAATCCCGAATATGACCAGACCGTCCTGCGGCTCGGCTATGAATCGATGGTCACGCCCGGAACGGTCTATGATTACGATACCGCGACCGGCGCGCTGACCGCGCTTAAGGTGCAGGAAATCCCCTCGGGCTATGATGCGGACAAATATCGCACCGAGCGGCTCAAGATCGCCGCGCGCGACGGGACGTTGGTGCCGGTGTCGATCGTCTACCCGGTCGATTTCCCCAAGGACGGGTCGCGCCCGCTCTATCTCTATGCTTATGGCGCTTACGGTCATGCCATCCCGCCGGGCTTCTCGACCGGGCGGCTGTCGTTGCTCGATCGCGGCTTCGCTTATGCGATCGCGCATATCCGCGGCGGCGACGATCTCGGGCAGCAATGGTATCACGACGGCAAGCTCGAAAAGCGCACCAATACCTTCAACGATTTCGTCGACGTGGCGAAGGGGCTGATCGCGCAGGGCTGGACCAGCGCGGGCCGGATCGCGATCGCCGGGCGCTCGGCAGGCGGCGAGCTGATGGGCGCGGTGGTCAATTCCGATCCCGAATTGTGGGGCGCGGTGATCGCCGACGTGCCGTTCGTCGACGTGCTCAACACGATGCTCGACGAAACTTTGCCGCTTACCCCGGGCGAATGGCCCGAATGGGGCAATCCGATCACCGACAAGGCGGCGTTCGAGCTGATCCGTTCCTATTCGCCCTATGACAATGTGCGCGCGCAGGCCTATCCGCCGCTGTTCATTTCGGGCGGGCTCAACGATCCGCGGGTGACCTATTGGGAGCCGGCGAAATGGGCCGCCAAGCTCCGCGCGACCAAGACCGACGCCAATATCCTGTTGCTCAAGACCAATATGGGCGCGGGGCACGGCGGCAAATCGGGGCGGTTCGACAGCCTCTACGAAGCCGCCGAGGAGCATAGCTTCGTGCTGTGGCAATTGGGCGTGGACGACGCGCGGTGACGGTCGAGGCCATCGTCGCCAAATACGGCCTGCTGGCGCTGTTTCTCGGTGCGGGGCTGGAAGGGGAGACGGTGGTCGTCGCCGGCGGGCTGCTGTCGCACCGCGGGCTGTTTCCGCTGGCGGGGGCGATGGCCGCGGCGGCGCTGGGGTCGTTCGCCGCCGATCAGATCTGGTTCTTCGTCGGGCGACATTTCCACGATCACCGCGTGGTGCGTCGCGCCTATGAGAAGCCGGCGTTCGCCAAGGCGATCGACTTTTTCCATCGCCACCCGATCGGATTCATCTTCGCCTTCCGCTTCATCTACGGCTTCCGCACGGTCAGCCCGATCGCGATCGGCACCACCGATGTCGCGACGCGCACTTTCGTGACGGTCAATTTGGTCTCGGCGATCGTCTGGGGAATCGCCTTTTCGGCGATCGGCTATCTTGCCGGGCATAGTTTCGAGCGGCTGATGGGACGGCTCGTGCCCGATACGCACAGCCTGTTGCTGATTCTCGGCGGCGCGATCCTCGTCACCGGCGCGTTTTTCGGCATCCGCTATTGGCGCCGGCAATGACCGGCTTCACCCGCATCTTCCGCGCTACCCCGGCCGACATCGACGAGCTGGGGCACGTCAACAATGCGGTGTGGGTGCGCTGGGTGCAGGAGCTGGCGGTGGCGCATTGGGAGGCGGTTGCGCCGGCGGCGCATCGGGCGGCCTATGTGTGGGTCGTGACGCGCCACGAGATCGACTATCGCGGCAATCTCGCCGAGGGCGAGGAGACGGTCGGCAAGACCTGGGTGCCGCATCCCCCCCGCGGCGCGCGCTTCGACCGGCACTTTCGTTTCTCCGGGGCCGACGGACGGGTGAAGGTGGAAGGCACCACCACCTGGGCGCTGATCGATCGCGCCAGCGGCCGGCTGATGCGCGTGCCGCGCGAGGTGGCGGCTCCGTTCGTGGGGGAATAAGCGTAGCGAGAAGGGGAGCGCTTGAGCGCGCGCCTGATCTCTCCTTCGTCATTCCCGCGAAGGCGGGAATCCATAAGCACTGCCGTTGCACCTCTATCGGCGAGGTCGGGCAGAATGGATTCCCGCCTTCGCGGGAATGACGAAGGGAGGGCGCTCACCCCGAATTACGCAGCGCGGTGGCGATGGCGTTGATCGACAGGAGGATGCCCTGGCCGATCCGATCATCGGTCTCACCCGCACGGTGCCGCCGCATCAACTCGATCTGGAGCAGGTTGAGCGGCTCGATATAGGGCAGCCGCAAGCGGATCGACGCCTCCAGCGCGGGGTGTTTCTCCAGCAATCGCGACTGGCCGGTGATCGCGAGCAGCCCGTCCTGCGTCCGCCGCCAGCCGTCGCGGATCGTGGTGAAGACGCGCGCGCGCAGATCGGCATCCTCGACCAGCCCGGCATAGCGCTCGGCGATCCCCATGTCCGATTTGGCGAGCACCATTTCCATATTGGCGAGCGTCGCGGCGAACAGCGGCCAGCCCTGGGCCATTTCGGCGAGCAACGGCTTGTCGGCGAAATCGGCGATCGCGTGGCCGACGCCATACCAGCCGGGCAGCATCACCCGCGCCTGCGCCCAGCTGAACACCCAGGGGATCGCGCGCAGATCCTCGATCCGCTGGCTCTTGGTGCGGCTGGCGGGGCGGCTGCCGATCTTGAGCCCGGAGATTTCGGCGATCGGCGTCATCTGGCGGAAGAAGGTGGTGAACCCCTCGGTGCCGTAGACCAGATCGCGATAGGCGGCGAAGGCGGTGTCGGACAAGGCGTCCATCGCCGCGCCGAACGCCGCATTCTCGGCGTTGGAGAGCTGCGGCGGTTCGAGGCTGGCGACGAGCGTGGCGGAGGCCATCGCCTCCAGATTGGTCGCGGCGCTTTCGCGCGTGCCATATTTGCCCGCGATCACCTCGCCCTGTTCGGTGATGCGGATGCGGCCCTGCACCGTGCCGGGCGGCTGGGCGAGGATCGCGGCGTAGCTCGATCCGCCACCGCGCCCCACCGCGCCGCCGCGCCCGTGGAACAGCTGCATCCCCACCCCCGCGGCCTCGAACACCGGCTTGAGCGCGGTCGAGGCCTTGGACAATTGCCAGGTCGAGGTGAGGTAACCCCCGTCCTTGTTCGAATCCGAATAGCCGATCATCACTTCCTGATGCCCGCGCGCGGCGATGGTCGCGCGGTTTTCGGGGAGCGCGAACCATTCGGCCATGATCGCCGGCGCCGCCTCCAGATCCTCGATCGTCTCGAACAACGGCACCGCCATGATCGCCGCCTCGGGCTCGGCGCCCGGGCGATAGAGCCCCGCTTCCTTGAGCAGCAGATTGACTTCGAGCAGGTCCGAGACCGATTTGGTCATCGACACGATATATTGGCGGATGCATGCCGATCCGTAGCGCGCATGCGCCGCTGCCGCCGCGCGGACGATCGCGAGCTCGCCCTGCGTCTCCTCCGAATAATCGGCATAAGGGGTGACGAGCGGGCGCGGGCTGGCGAGTTCGTGGCGCAGCAGCATCACGCGCTGGTCCTCGTCGAGCGCGGCATAATCGTCGCACACCCCGGCGCGCTGGAGCAGCTCCGCCACGACGCGCTCGTGGACCGCGCTGTTCTGCCGCATGTCGAGCGTCGCGAGGTGGAAGCCGAAGACCTCGACCGCGCGGATCAGCCGGCCGATCGCCCCGCCCGAGGCGAGCAGGCCCCCGCCGGCCGCGGCAAGCGGACGGGCGAGCGCGACGAGATCGGCGCGCAGCTCGGCCGGGCCGGGATAGGGTTCGCGATCGATCGCGCCGGGGCGCGGCGCGTCGCGCCCGGTGATTGCGCGGTGGGTCGCCGCGAGCCGGGCGTAAATGCCGGAGATCGCGCGGCGATACGGCTCGTCCTCGCGGCTTTCGGCGGTGTCGCCGCTCGCCTCGGCCAGCGCGAGCACCGCCGCGTCGACCGGCGCGAGCTCGCGCGAGATCGACAGCTCGGCGCCGAGCGCGTGGAGCTGATCGAGATAATAGACGATCGCGGTCTCGGCGGCGCGCGCCAGCGCGGTTTCGAGCGACTGCGCGGTGACGAAAGGGTTGCCGTCGCGGTCGCCGCCGATCCAGCTCCCGGGGCGCAGGAACGACGGCACGCGCTCGCCCATCGCGCGATCCCAGCGCTGGTAGAGCGCGGGGAGCACCGGCAGGAAGACGTCGCGGAGATAGGAAAGCGCGGTCTCCACCTCGTCGGCGACATAGAGCCGTTCGCGGCGCAGCACGCGGGTCTGCCACAGCAGGGCGACTTGGCGCACGATCGCCTCGTCGACCTGATCGCCGTCCGCGGTCGTCTCGACCCCGCGGTCGCGTAGCGCCATCAGCGCGGCGATGCGGTTGCGGTGGTCGATCATCGATTTGCGCCGCACCTCGGTGGGGTGGGCGGTGAGCACCGGCGCGACCAATGCCTGTTCGAGCAATGCCGCCACCGCCGCCTTGTCGACGCCGTCGCGCGTCAGCCGGTCGAGCGCGGCAGCGACATCGGCGCCTTCCTCGGCGGTGACGCCCTGGCGATCCTCGGCGAGGTTGGCGAGCATCGAGAACAACATGAAGCCGCGGACGAAATCGAGCGTCTCGTCGAGCGACAGCGCCTCAAGGTGGTGATCGACCGGCGGCCCCCCGGCGCGATGCCGCTCGACCGAGGCGGAGCGGATCGTCTCGGTCGCGGTAAACAGCCGCTCCCCGCCGAGCGCGCGGATGACATCGCCCAGAACGCGGCCGAGATAGCGCACGTCAGGGTTGTTGGTGATCGGAGGGAGGGCTGCCATGACCCGCGATGCTGCAACGCGGCATGGGCGGGGTCAAGCGTAGCTTGTATCGCGTTGCGAGACCCGGGGATGGAATGCCGCAAATCTCTTGCCACCCCGGCGAAGGCCGGGGTCCAGCATCGCGTGGTTCGTAACTGGACCCCGGCCTTCGCCGGGGTGGTAGAGGAGCGTTCCCTTACCCCGCCGCGTCGCGCAGCGCCTCCACCGCGCCGCGCGCAATATCGCTGAACTGCGCCGGATCGGCCGCAAGGCTGGCGATGACGCGTTGCCGCATCAGCGGGTCCCAATAGCGCCGGATGTGGCGGCGCGTCGCCTCGATCGCGACCTCCTCGCCCTCGATCGCGAAATTGCGCGCGATCTGGTTGGCCATATAGACCAGCCGATCGGTGGTCGACATCATCGTGTCGCTCATTCGGCGGCCTCGGTTTCGATCCGCCGCGCGCGCGCCGCCTGATCGGCATAAGCGCGCTGCCACTCGCTCGGCCCATTGGAGGGCGAAACCTCCACCGCCGTCACTTTATATTCGGGGCAATTGGTCGCCCAATCCGAATAATCGGTCGTGATCACATTGGCCTGCGTGTCGGGGTGATGGAAGGTGGTATAGATCACTCCCGGCGCGACGCGATCGGTGATCAGCGCGCGCAGCGTCGTCTCCCCGGCGCGGCTTCTGAGGCTCACCCAATCGCCGTCGCGCAGGCCGCGGTTCTCGGCGTCGTGCGGGTGAATCTCCAGCCGGTCCTCGGCGTGCCAGGCGACATTCTCGGTGCGCCGCGTCTGCGCGCCGACATTGTATTGGCTGAGGATGCGCCCGGTGGTGAGCAGCAGCGGGAAGCGCGGCCCGGTGCGCTCGTCGGTCGGGACATAATCGGCGACGACGAACTTCCCCTTGCCGCGCACGAACCCGTCGACATGCATCGTCGGGGTGCCGAGCGGCGCGGCATCGGTCGCCGGCCATTGCAGCGAGCCATGCTCTTCGAGTGCCAGATAGCTGACCTTGGCGAAGGTCGGGGTCAGCGCGGCGATCTCGTCCATGATCTCGGACGGGTGGGTATATTGCCAGTCGAGCCCCAACGCCTGCGCGACGAGTTGGACGATCTCCCAGTCGGCATAGCCGTTGAGCGGGTCCATCACCTTGCGGACGAGCTGGATGCGGCGCTCGGCATTGGTGAAGGTGCCGTCCTTTTCGAGGAAGGTCGATCCGGGCAGGAAGATATGCGCGTAATTGGCGGTTTCGTTGAGAAACAGATCCTGCACCACGACGCATTCCATCGCCGCCAGCCCGGCCGCGACATGATGCGTATTGGGATCGGATTGCAGGATATCCTCGCCCTGGATGAACAAGGCCTTGAACGTCCCGTCGGTCGCCGCATCGAGCATGTTGGGGATGCGCAGCCCGGGCTCGGGATCGAGCGAGACGCCCCAGGCGGTTTCGAACAGCGTGCGCGTCGCCGGATCGGAGACGTGGCGATAGCCCGAATATTCGTGCGGGAAGCTCCCCATGTCGCACGAACCCTGGACATTGTTCTGCCCGCGCAGCGGGTTCACCCCGACGCCCTCGCGGCCGATATTGCCGGTCGCCATCGCCAGATTGGCGATCGCCATGACGGTCGAGGAGCCCTGGCTGTGCTCGGTGACGCCGAGACCGTAATAGATTGCGCCATTGCCCCCGGTGGCAAACAGCCGCGCGGCGGCGCGCAGATCGGCCGCCGGCACCCCGGTGAGCGCCTCGGTCGCCTCGGGCGAGCGCTCGGGCTGCGCAACGAAGGCGGCCCAGTCGCTATATTCGTCCCAGTCGCAGCGTTCGCGGATGAACGCTTCGTCGGCCAGCCCCTCGGTCACCACGACATGCGCCATCGCGGTCAGCACCGCGACATTGGTGCCGGGCTTCAAGGGCAGGTGATGCGCCGCGTCGACATGCGGGCTGTGGACCAGATCGATGCGCCGCGGATCGACCACGATCAGCCGCGCGCCCTGCCGCAGCCGCTGTTTCATCCGGCTGGCGAAGACAGGGTGGCCGTCGGTCGGGTTGGCGCCGATCACCATGATCACGTCGGAATGCTCGACGCTGTCGAAATCCTGCGTCCCCGCCGAGGTACCGAAGGTGGTGCTCAGCCCATAGCCGGTCGGCGAATGGCAGACGCGCGCGCAGGTATCGACATTGTTGTTGCCGAAGCCCTGCCGGATCAGTTTCTGGACGAGGAAGGTTTCCTCGTTGGTGCAGCGCGACGAGGTGATCCCGCCGACGCTGCGCGTGCCATATTTCGCCTGGATGCGGCGGAATTCGCTGGCGGTATGCGCGATCGCCTCGTCCCACGAGACCTCGCGCCACGGCTGGTCGACGCTCTCGCGGATCATCGGGTTGAGGATACGGTCGCGGTGGTTGGCATAGCCCCAGGCGAAGCGGCCCTTGACGCAGCTATGCCCGCGATTGGCCTTGCCTTCCTTCCACGGCACCATCCGCACGAGCTGCTCGCCGCGCATCTCGGCGCGGAAGGTGCAGCCGACCCCGCAATAAGCGCAGGTGGTGACGATCGCGCGATCGGGGGTGCCGATGTCGGTGACGGTCTTCTCGATCAGTGCCGATGTCGGGCAGGCCTGGACGCAGGCGCCGCACGAGACGCATTCGGACGGCAGGAAGCCTTCGTCGGCGCTCGCCACGACCTTCGAGCCGAACCCGCTGCCGTCGATCGTCAGCGCGAATGTGCCCTGCACCTCGTCGCAGGCGCGGACGCAGCGCGAGCAGACGATGCATTTGGCCGGGTCGAAGTCGAAGTATGGGTTGCTCTCGTCCTTCGCCGCCTGAAGATGGTTGGCGCCGTCATAGCCGTAGCGCACGTCGCGCAAGCCGACCGCGCCGGCCTGGTCCTGCAATTCGCAATCGCCATTGGCCGAACAGGTCAGGCAATCGAGCGGGTGGTCGGAGATGTACAATTCCATCACCCCGCGGCGCAGCTTGGCGAGCTTCGCGCTTTCGGTGCGCACCACCATCCCCTCGGTGACGGGGGTGGTGCATGAGGCGGGATAGCCCGCGCGGCCCTCGATCTCGACCAGGCACAGCCGGCACGATCCGAAAGCGTCGAGCCGATCGGTCGCACATAATTTGGGGATATTCGTCCCGCGCAGCGCGGCGGCGCGCATGATCGAGGTGCCTTCGGGGACGGTCACCGTGTCGCCGTCGATCCTGAGCGAGACGGTGCGCGCGCTATCCGGCGCCGGCTTGGTGCCGAGGTCGGTTTCGCTGATCCATGCCATGCTGCTTACTCCGCCGCTTGCGCCGTCGCAGGCTGATCGAAATCCTGCGGAAAATGATCCAGCGCGCTCAGCACCGGATAAGGGGTGAACCCGCCGAGCGCACAAAGCGATCCGAACTTCATCGTATCACAAAGATCGCGCAGCAGCGCGATTTCCGCGGCGCGGTCGCGGGGCCGCGCGGCTGCGTTGCGCATCTGCGGCATCGCCTCCAGCCCGCCCGGCTGGCGACCGCCGCCGACGATACGGTCGATCGTCTCCATGCCGCGCACCGCGCCGATCCGGCAAGGGGTGCATTTGCCGCAGCTTTCGTGCGCGCAGAATTCCATCGCGAAGCGCGCCATATGCGCCATGTCGACGGTGTCGTCGAACACGGTGATCCCGGCATGGCCGATCAGCCCGCCCGCCGCGGCGAACGCCTCGTAATCGAACGGCAGGTCGAACATCGCGGGGGGGAAATAGGCGCCGAGCGGCCCGCCGACCTGCACCGCTTTCACCGGCCGCCCCGTCTCGGTGCCGCCGCCGATATCGTTAACCAGCTCGCCCAGCGTGATGCCGAACCCGGCCTCGAACAGCCCGCCGTTGCGCACATTGCCGGCAAGCTGGATCGGCATCGTCCCGCGCGACCGGCCGAAGCCGACCGCCTGATAGGCTTGCGCGCCCTCGGCGACGATGAACGGCACCGCGGCGAGGCTCAGCACATTGTTGATCACCGTCGGGCGGCCGAACAGCCCCTCGATCGCGGGGAGCGGGGGCTTGGCGCGGACCTGCCCGCGCTTGCCCTCGATCGAATCGAGCAGGGCGGTTTCCTCGCCGCAGACATAGGCGCCCGCGCCGACCCGCACTTCGAGTGCGAACGGTGCGATGCGCGGCGCGGCGCGCGTGATCGCCGCCTGCATCACGCGGATCGCGAAGGGATATTCGGAGCGGATGTAGATAAACCCGTGTCCCGCCCCGACCGCGTGCGCGGCGATCGCCATGCCCTCGATCAGGCAGAAGGGGTCGCCCTCCATCAGCATGCGATCGGCGAAGGTGCCGCTGTCGCCCTCGTCGGCGTTGCACACGATGAATTTCTCGGGCGATCGGGTGTCGAGCACCGTCTGCCACTTGATCCCGGTTGGGAAACCCGCGCCGCCGCGCCCGCGCAGCCCGCTCGCCTTGACCTCGTCGACCACCGCTTGCGGGGTCAACGCGCGCGCCTTGTCGAGCGCCTGCCAGCCGCCGTGCGCGGCATAATCGTCGAGGCTCAAGGGATCGATCACCCCGCAGCGCGCGAAGGTGAAACGCTGCTGGGGCGCGAAGAAGGGGTGATCCTCGATCCGGCCGATGCGGCTGGCGTGGGTGCCGTCGAGCACCGCGTCGATCTCGTTCGCCTCGACCGGGCCGTAAGCGATGCGGCCCTCCGCCGTATCGATCTCGATCAACGGTTCGATGCTGAACAGCCCGCGGCTGCCGGTGCGAACCACTTCGACCCCGCGCGCGGCGAGCGCCGCCGCCACCTCGTCCGCGCCGAGCGCGACCGAGGCCATATCGCCGCTGACGTAGGCGCGGGTCATGCCAGCACCTCCGCCGCGATCCGCTCGAGCTTGGCGGCGTCGAGCCGCGAGACCGGGCGCCCGTCGACCAGCGCGTTGGGGCCGGTAGCGCACAGCCCGAGGCAATAGACCGGCTCGACCGTCACCCGCCCGTCGGCGCTGGTCGCGCCCATCGTCACGCCGAGCCGCTGCGTCGCGATCCGCTCGATCGTCGCGGCGCCGCGCGCCTGGCAGCTTTCGGCGCGGCACAGCCGGACGACATGCGCCCCCGCCGGGGCACGGCGGAAATCATGATAGAAAGTGACGACGCCGTGGACGTCCGCGCGGCTGAGGTTGAGCGCTGCCGCGACGACCGGGATCATCGCATCGGCGATATAGCCGAACTCGTCCTGCAACGCGTGGAGCAACGGCAGCAAGGCATCGCGGGTCGCGGGGCGGCCGCGCAGCAGCCGCGTCGCGGCGTCCGCATAAGCCGTGTCCGGCGGGGCTGTTTCGTTAGGGGTCATCGCCATCGCCTATACAAGGATCGCAACGCGCTTGCTGTCAATTTAACGAATTTAAATTTTTCTTATCAATCGGTGCCGATCGACATTCAATTCCACCGTCGCGCCGCCTTTGCCTCCCGGTGGCGCCCGGCACAAGGTGGGGTGACCGATCGGCGGCGTGGCAGCGATCTTGATGTGCACCGCGCGCGCGTTCCTGATAGATCGTCCGGCACAGGACGAGGAGGAAGATCACATGCTGGTCGGCGTTCCCAAGGAAATCAAAAACAACGAATTTCGTGTCGGGCTGACCCCCGGCGCGGTGCGCGAATATTGCGCGCACGGGCATCAGGTGCTGGTCGAGACCGGCGCCGGCGGCGGGATCGGCGCGTCGGATGCGGTGTATCGCCAGTCGGGCGCGGCGATCGTCGATACCGCCGCCGAGGTGTTCGCGCGGGCCGAGATGATTGTGAAGGTCAAGGAGCCCCAGCCGCAGGAGTGGACGCAATTGCGCGAGGGGCAGATCCTGTTCACCTATCTCCACCTCGCCCCCGATCCCGGCCAGGCGCGCGGGCTGATGGCCTCGGGGGTCAGCGCGATCGCTTATGAGACGGTGACCGACGCCTCGGGCGGGCTGCCGTTGCTCGCGCCGATGAGCGAGGTCGCCGGGCGGCTGTCGATCGAGGCCGGGGCGAGCGCGTTGCGCGCGGTATCGGGCGGGCGCGGGTTGCTGATCGGCGGGGTCCCGGGTGTGCCCGCGGCCAATGTCGTCGTGCTCGGCGGCGGGGTGGTCGGCACCAATGCGGCGCGAATCGCGACCGGGATGGGGGCCAATGTCAGCA
>NZ_MKRR01000001.1:50699-51453 GCF_001897045.1 Sphingomonas sp. 66-10 | reverse complement strand
GATGTGGTGATCGGCGCGGTGCTCGTGCCGGGGGCGGCCGCGCCCAAATTGGTGACGCGCGGGATGCTCAAGCTGATGAAGCCGCGCGCGGTGCTGGTCGATGTCGCGATCGATCAGGGCGGCTGTTTCGAAACCTCGCACCCGACGACCCACGCCAATCCCACTTATGAGGTCGACGGGGTGATCCATTATTGCGTCGCCAACATGCCCGGCGCGGTGCCGCTCACCTCCAGCCACGCGCTCAACAATGCGACCTTGCCTTATGGGCTGGCGCTCGCGGCGAAAGGGCTCGCGGCGCTCGACGACGATCCGGGGCTGAAGGAAGGGCTCAACGTCGACAAGGGGCGGATCGTCAACACGGTGGTGGCGGAGGCGCTAGGGTTCTGATGCTTTCTCCCCTCCCTTGAACAAGGAGGGGACGGGGGTGGGTTGGCCTGCGGGGATACCGTTCGGGTGCCCCTCATACCCACCCACCCCCAGCCCCTCCCTTCACGAGGAAGGGGGGTAGGAAGAAGAAGGGAGCAAACGCCGTTGAGCCGGCGCCCCTCCCGCCCTACATCTCCCGCGCTATGGTGCCCGCTACCCCCGTCAGCGAGTTGAGCGATCGCGCGCGCGAGATTTTTCGCCGCGTCGTCGACAGCTATCTGGAGAGCGGCGCGCCCGTCGGCTCGCGCACGCTGGCGCAGGCCGGGCTCAACCTGTCCCCCGCCTCAATCCGCAGCGTGCTCGCGCAGCTCGAGACGATGGGGCTGCT
>NZ_MKRR01000001.1:46811-50679 GCF_001897045.1 Sphingomonas sp. 66-10 | reverse complement strand
CCGTGCCGAGCGCGCCGCGATCGAGGCGCGCGCGGCGGGCGGCGGCCCGGTGGAGGAGGCGCTCGCCGCCACTACCGCGGCGCTTTCGGGGCTGTCGGCGTGCGCTGGGCTGGTGATGGTCCCCAAGCGCGAGCAGGTGCTGCGCTCGATCGGCTTCGTGCCGCTGACCCCGACCCAGGCCCTCGCAGTGCTGGTCAGCGAGGACGGCGCGGTGGAGAATCGCGTGATCGATCTCCCCGCCGGGGTCGACGCCTCGGCGCTGATCGAGGCGGGCAATTACATGTCGGCGACCTTGTCGGGGCTCACGCTGTCCGATGCGCGCGCGCGGGTCGAGCGCGAGCTGGCCGACGGCCGAGCCGCGCTCGACGCCACCGCGCGCGCGCTGATCCAGCGCGGCATCGCGGTGTGGAGCGAGGACGGCGGGCGCCGCCCGGTGCTGATCGTGCGCGGGCAGGGGCGCTTGCTCGACGATGCCGATGCCGCCGATCTCGAACGCGTGCGCGATCTGCTCGACGATCTCGAAGGCAAGCAGGAGATCGCCGCGCTGCTCGATTCGGCGCGCGCCGGCGACGCGACCCGCATCTTCATCGGCGCGGAGACGAAATTGTTCGCGCTTTCCGGCTCTTCGGTAATCGCCAAACCCTTTCGCGGGGCGGACGGGCGGGTGGTCGGCGTGGTGGGGGTGATCGGCCCGACACGGTTGAACTACGCGCGCGTCGTGCCCATGGTGGATTTCACGGCCGCAACGCTCGCCCGGCTGATGGGTTGAGCTGCTAACAGACAGGAATGAAATGACCGACAACGAGAATACCGACGTTCCCGAGGATCTGCGCGCGGAAACCGCCGAGGGCGCACCCGAGGTCGCCGAACATGATCGCACCGCCGAGCTCGAGGCCGCGCTCGCCGAGGCGAAGCAGCAGGCGCTCTATGCGCAGGCCGAGATCCAGAATGTCCGCCGCCGCGCCGAGAAGGACGCCGCCGACGCGCGCGCCTATGCCGCGACCAATTTCGCGCGCGACGTGCTGTCGGTGAACGACAATCTGGAGCGGGCGCTGGCGTCGATCCCGGCCGAGCTGCGCGAGGACGACAAGCTCAAGGGGCTGGTCGCGGGGCTTGAGGCGACGATGCGCGAGCTGGCCAATGTGTTCCAGCGCAACGGCATCACCCGCATCACCGCGCTGGGCGAGACGCTCGATCCCAACCGGCATCAGGCGATGATGGAAATGCCCTCGGCCGACGCCGCGCCGGGGACGATCGTACAGGAAATGCAATCGGGCTGGATGATCCGCGACCGGTTGCTGCGCCCGGCGCTGGTCGGCGTCGCCAAGGCGGCCGATTAAGCCAACCTCGTCATGCCGGGCTTGACCCGGCATGACGGAGGAAGATCAAGCGAGAACAACGGAAGCGCCGCGCACCTTATGAACGACAATCTCGTCGCCGAACGGCCGACTTTCGTCACCCATCTCGAATGTTCGCTGACCGGCGAGCGCTATGAGGCGGATCGGCTTCACGGGCTGTCGCGCGCCGGGCGCCCGCTGCTCGTCCGCTACGATCTCGCGGCGGCCGGGGCGGCGCTGTCGCGCGATGCGCTGACGGGGCGCGAGACCGATCTGTGGCGCTGGCGCGAATTGCTCCCGGTGCGCCACACCGCCAATGTCGTCAGCCTCGGCGAGGTCGAGACCCCGCTGATCCCGATCCCGCGCGCAGGCGGGGGCAAGGTGCTGGTCAAGGACGAGGGCCGCTTGCCGACCGGCAGCTTCAAGGCGCGCGGGCTGGTGATGGCGGTGGCGATGGCCAGGGAATTGGGCGTCACCCGCATCGCGATGCCGACCAACGGCAATGCCGGCGCGGCGCTCGCTGCTTATGCCACCCGCGCGGGGATCGAGACGATCGTGCTCTGCCCCGACGACACGCCGGAGGTGAACGTCCGCGAGATCGCGATGCAGGGCGCGCGGGTGTGGCGGGTCAACGGGCTGATCGACGATTGCGGCGCGATTGTCGGGCAGGGCGCGGCCGAGGGGCGCTGGTTCGATTTCTCGACGCTCAAGGAGCCGTATCGCATCGAGGGCAAGAAGACGATGGGGCTGGAGCTCGCCGCGCAGCTCGGCTGGCGGCTGCCCAAGGCGATCTTCTACCCCACCGGCGGCGGCACCGGGCTGATCGGGATGTGGAAGGCGTTCGACGAGCTCGAAAAGCTCGGCTGGATCGGCGCCGAGCGGCCGCGCATGTATGCGGTGCAGGCGGCGGGCTGCGCGCCGATCGTCCGCGCGTTCGAGGCGGGCGAGGAGCATGCCGCGCGCTGGGAAGATGCGGCAACCGTCGCCGCGGGAATCCGCGTGCCGCGCGCGGTGGGCGATTTCCTGATCCTGCGCGCGGTGCGCGAATCGGGTGGCAAGGCGCTCGCGGTGGGCGATCCGGCGATCCTCCGCGCGGTCGACGATTGCGCGCGGCAGGACGGATTGCTGCTGTGCCCCGAGGGCGGCGCGACCCTGGCGGCCTATCGCCAGGCGCTGAGGGACGGCGAGGTCGACGAGGATGAGGAGGTCGTGCTGTTCAATTGCGCGACCGGGCTCAAATATCCGATGCCCGAAGCGCCGAACGCGCTCGATCGCCACAAACCGGTCGATTTCGACGCTTTGTGACTTCTGCTCCCCTCCTTTCACGAGGGAGGGGAGCAGACGTGGGAGGGCCGGTGGCCTTACCCGTCGCTGGCGCGTTCGATATCGGCGCCGACCGCGCTCAGTTTTTCCTCAAGCCGCTCATAGCCGCGATCGAGATGATAGACGCGGTTGACCGCGGTCTCGCCCTCCGCCGCCAACCCGGCAAGGATCAGGCTCATCGACGCGCGCAGGTCGGTCGCCATCACCGGCGCGCCGACGAGGCGATCGACCCCGCGCACCACCGCGGTGCGCCCGCGCACCTGGATGTCCGCCCCCATCCGCGCCAGTTCGGGAACGTGCATATAGCGGTTCTCGAAGATCGTTTCGGTCAGCACGCTCGCGCCCTCGGCCTTGCACAGCATCGCCATGAACTGCGCCTGCATATCGGTGGCGAAGCCGGGGAAGGGCGCGGTGGAGAGCGTCAGCGGGCGGAGCGGGCCATTGGCCGAAACGCGCACCGACTTGCGCCCCTCGACCACCGTCACCCCTGCGTCGCGCAGCGCATCGAGCGTCGCGCCCATATCGTGCGCGTCGACATTGGTCAGTTCGATATCGCCCCCGGTGATCGCCGCGGCGCAGGCATAGCTCCCCGCCTCGATCCGGTCGGGCATCACCGCATAGGTCGCGCCGTGGAGCCGGTCGACGCCTTCGATCTCGAGCGTCTCGGTGCCGATCCCGTCGATCTGCGCGCCCATCGCGACGAGGCAGCGGCACAGATCGACGATCTCGGGCTCGCGCGCGGCATTCTCGATCCGGCTGCTGCCCTTGGCGGTGACCGCGGCCATCACGACATTCTCGGTCGCCCCGACCGACACGATCGGAAAGGAATAGCGTCCCCCCGCGAGCCGCCCGCCGGGCGCGCGCGCGGTGACATAGCCGGCGGACATTTCGAGCTCGGCGCCGATCGCCTCCAGCGCCTTAAGGTGCAGGTCGATCGGGCGGTTGCCGATCGCGCACCCGCCGGGGAGCGACACCCGCGCCTCGCCCGCGCGCGCGAGGATCGGGCCGAGCACGAGGATCGATGCGCGCATCTTGCGCACGATGTCATACGGCGCCTCGGTCGAGGTGAGCTGACCGGCACGGATCGTCATCACCCGGCCGAAATCCTCGGGGCGCGACCCTTCGATCGCGGTCGACGCGCCCAATTGGTTGAGCAAATGGCCGAAACTGTCGACGTCGGCGAGCCGCGGCAGGTTGCGTAAGGTCAG
>NZ_MKRR01000001.1:43267-46780 GCF_001897045.1 Sphingomonas sp. 66-10 | reverse complement strand
GTTGCCGCCGCGGATGAGGATACGGTCCATTCGCCCGCGTCTATCGAACCGCGGGCGCGGCGCAAAGGGGGTCTGCGGGGTTCATCGTGGTGGCCGACCGGGAGGGCAAAGTTCACGAAGTTCACACGAGTGAGCCTCGATCAATTCACCCGTCATTCCCGCGCAGGCGGGAATCCATTCACGCTGAGATTGCGCTTGATCCGATAGGCCAGCCAGAATGGATTCCCGCCTGCGCGGGAATGACGTAAGTACTTGTTTTAATAGACTTTACGCCTTCTCCAGCGTGCATTGCAGCGGGTGCTGGTTCTGGCGCGCGAAGTCGATCACCTGGCCGACCTTGGTCTCGGCGACCTCGTAGCTGAATACCCCGCACACCCCGACGCCCTTCTGGTGGACGTGGAGCATCACCCGCGTCGCTTCCTCAACGCTCATGCGGAAGAAGCGCTGGAGGCACAGGACGACGAATTCCATCGGGGTGTAATCGTCGTTGAGCATCAGCACGCGATAGGGCGTCGGCTGTTTGGTGCGCGTCCGCGTGCGGGTGGCGACGCCGATTCCGGTGCCGCCGTCGGAATCATCGTCGCGGCGCTCGGCCATCAGGATCGGCTGGATTGGGGTTTGGCGCTGCATGATCGCGTGAAAATATGGCATCCCGGCCGCCAAGGGCAAGGGCGCGCGCGTACCATTAACGACGAAAAAGGGGGCAGCCGCGCTCAGGCGGCCGCCCCCTTCGTCCTTTTCGCCCCTTGCGGGGCGAGGCCCCGGATTACGCGGCGACCTTGATCTTCTCGGCGGCGAGCGCGACGCGGTTCGAGATCGGCTGGGCGATCTCACCGGCGAGCTTCAGCGCGGCCTCGGTCGAACGCGACGCTTCGGCGACGAAGGCATCGAACGACGCGCGGGCATAATCGCTCTGCAGCTTGAACAGCTCGGTCGGCGACTTGACGGTCGACATCGCCTTGAAGGTCTCGGTCGCCTTCTCATAGGAGGTCTTGGCGTAAGCCGCCGCGTCCTGGCCCATCTTCTCGACGCCCTTCACCGCGATCTTCGACGATTCGACGATCGCTTCGAGGTTGCCCTTGTGGAAGGCATTGGCGTCTTCGAACGCCTTGACGCCCTTTTCGATCGAGCCCTTGGCGCGCTCGTTGGCCTCGGCGAAATAGGCCTGGGTCTTCTCGGTCACGGTCTTGATCGTGTCGGACATGATCACTTCCTTTGCAGCAATGGTCGCCGGCCGGCTGGCCTGGCGGGTAGACGCGGGTTGGGCCGGTGCGACCTTGGCCCGGGGTGCCGGCTTCTTGGCGACCGGCTTGACGGCCGCGCGGGGAGCCGCCGGCGTCGATTTGGTGACGGGGGCGGAGACCGCGGCCGGCGCCGGCTTGGCGGCAACCGGCTTGGGCGCGGGCTTCGGCGTTTGCTTGGCCACCGCCGGTGCGGCGACGGGCGCCTTGGGCACGGGCTTCGCCGCTTCCTTGGCAACGGGCGCCGGCGTCGCGACCGGGGCAGCGGCCGGAGCGGGCGCGGGCTTCGCAGGCGCCTGGGCGGCCCCGGTCACCGGCTTCTGATCAGGCTTGGCTGCAGTGTCGGTCATTCCACACGACTCCATCTTGTTGCGATGCAACATACGCGAGGAGAGTCGGAATGACAAGCTTTATTGTGCAGTGCAACATAATCTGTCCCCGCCGCTCGCCGCGACGGAAAAACGGGTCATAGCATCGGGCGCGAAACGTCCGGTCCGGTTTCCGCTTGACGGTGCGGCGGAACTTTTGTGCTCCGTCAAGGCGGGAGTCCAGACTAGGACCTCGCCTTCGCGAGGACACAGAAAGGGGTGCTCCTTCGCCGACGGTACCGGCGTGGATCGGCACGCTATCTTGCCTTTACGTAGCTCCCTGGCGCGTCCTCGAGCGCGGCGAGTTTGCCCTTGCCCGGCACCCGCGCGCGCTGCGCCGCAACCTCGGTCGAATCGATCGTGCGGAGCCAATCGACCCAGTCGGGCCACCAGCTTCCCTTGGTCTCGGTCGCGCCCGCGACGAATTCGTCGAGCGTCTTCGTTTTCGCCGGGTTGGTCCAATATTGATATTTGTTCGCCGCCGGCGGGTTGACCACCCCGGCGATATGCCCCGAGCCGGCGAGGACGAATTTCAGCGGCCCGCTGAAGATGCCGGTCAGCTTCCACACGCTGTCCGCCGGCGCGATATGATCCTCGCGGCCGGCCTGGATATAGCTCGGCGTCCTGACCTTGGTGAGATCGAGCGGGGTGCCGGCGACCGAGATCGCGCCGGGCTGGGCGAGCCGGTTGTCGCGATAGAGATCGGTCAGATAGGAAAGGTGCCATTTCGCCGGCAGGTTGGTCGTGTCGCCGTTCCAGTGGAGCAGGTCGAACGGCGCATAATCGTTGCCGAGCAGATAGTTGTTGGTGACGTAATTCCAGATCAGATCGCGCCCGCGCAGCAGGTTGAAGGTCGCCGCCATATAACGCCCGTCAAGGAAGCCCTGCGGCGAGAGCGAGCGGATCAGCGCGAACTGATCGTCGTCGATGAAATTCTGGAGGTCGCCGGCGCGGGTGAAATCGACCTGCGCGGTGAAAAAGGTCGAACTCGCCACCTTCTCCGCCTCGCCGCGCGCGCTGAGCAGCGCCAGCGTGGCGGCGAGGGTGGTGCCCGCCACGCAATAGCCGATCGTGTGGACCGCGGGGACGCCGAGCGCGTCGCGCACCGTGTCGATCGCGTCGATCTGCGCGGCGATATAATCGTCCCACGTCACATCGGCCATCGACGCATCGGCCGATTTCCACGAGACCATGAACACGCTGATCCCCTGATCGACGCACCAGCGGATGAAGCTTTTCTCCGGGGTCAGATCGAGGATGTAGAAGCGGTTGATCCACGGCGGGAAGATCACCAGCGGGATCGACAGCACCTGCTTGGTCGTCGGGCTATATTGGATCAGTTCGTAGAGCGGGGTGCGCTTGACCACCTTGCCGGGGGTCGTGGCGAGATTGCGCCCGACCTCGAAGGCGTCGCCGCTGGTGTGGGTGAGTTGCCCGCGCCCGATATCGGTCAGCATATGCTGCAGACCCTTGAGCAGATTCTCGCCCCCGGTCTCGATCGTCTTGTCGATCACCTCGGGATTGGTGAAGGCGAAATTGGTCGGGCTCATCGCATCGATGAAGCCCTTGGTGGCGAAGCGCAATTGCTCGCGCTGCCTGGCATCGATCCCCTCGATCGCGTCGACGCTGCTCAGCAGATGATCGGAAATCATCAAATAGCTTTCGCGGATCCACGCGAACAGCGGATTGTCGCGCCATGCCTCGGCCTTGAAGCGCTTGTCGCGCGGGGCGGCGTCCTGTTGCTCGGTCGCCTCGCCGGGCTGGAGGAAGCGCTGCCACAAGGTGAGGCTGTTCTGCCAGAAGTCGCTCGCGCGTTGCAGCGTCGCGGGGTCGTTGATGCCGGGCACCACCGGCGCGCCGGTCGCGGGCGCCTGCATCGCCGCCAGCCCCTGTTCCATCATCAT
>NZ_MKRR01000001.1:28247-43248 GCF_001897045.1 Sphingomonas sp. 66-10 | reverse complement strand
ACCCAGGTCCAGCGCTGGAGATCGGCCAGGCCGGGGGCTTGGGTATCGGTCATCAACCTCTCCTCGACGCAACCGCCGGCCGCTGACTCGGGGGCGGCTGCCTAGCCTAGGCCGGATCGGCAATCAGCAGAACCCGGTTTTTGCGCTTTCCCCTTCTCGTCATGCCGGGCTCGACCCGGCATCCAGAGCCTCAAGTGCCGTCGCCCGTAACTCTGGATGGGGGCGAAAGCGGCTTCGGCCAACACAATCACACCGCCACCCGGCTCGAGGCCGGGGTGACGGCAGAGGGTGAATCCGACCCGTTTGCCCCTCGCCAAACCCGCAAGCCCGGCTTTTTGCCGCTTGGCCCTGTCGCCCGCGCGCCGGACACGGTATGACGTGCGAACCGAAAGGAGTTCCAATGTCCGACGAATTCTACCGCATGAAGCGCCTGCCCCCTTATGTCATCGCCGAGGTCAATGCGATGCGGGCAGCGGCGCGCGCGGCAGGGGAGGACATTATCGATCTCGGCATGGGCAATCCCGATCTGCCCCCGCCGGCGCATGTCATCGAGAAATTGTGCGAGGTCGCGCAAAAGCCCTCCGCCCACGGCTATTCGCAGTCGAAGGGGATTCCGGGGCTGCGCCGCGCCCAGGCCAATTATTACGCCCGTCGCTTCGGGGTCGATGTCGATCCCGAAACCGAGGTGGTGGTGACGATGGGATCGAAGGAGGGGCTCGCCAGCCTCGCCACCGCGATCACCGCGCCGGGCGATGTCGTGCTCGCGCCGAATCCCTCCTATCCGATCCACACCTTCGGCTTCATCATCGCAGGCGCGACGATCCGCGCGGTGCCGACCACCCCCGACGAACATTATTTCGAAAGCCTCGAACGCGCGATGGCCTATACCGTCCCGCGCCCCTCGGTGCTGGTGGTCAATTATCCGTCGAACCCGACCGCCGAGACGGTCGATCTCGCTTTCTACGAGCGGCTGGTGGCGTGGGCGCGCGAGAACAAGGTGTGGATCCTCTCCGACCTTGCCTATTCGGAGCTCTATTACGACGGCAATCCGACCCCCTCGATCCTCCAGGTCAAGGGCGCCAAGGACGTCGCGATCGAATTCACCTCGCTCAGCAAGACCTATTCGATGGCGGGCTGGCGGATCGGCTTCGCGGTCGGCAACAAGCAGCTGATCGCGGCGATGACGCGGGTGAAATCCTATCTCGATTACGGCGCCTTCACCCCGATCCAGGCGGCGGCCTGCGCCGCGCTCAACGGGCCGCAGGATATCGTCGAGAAGAACCGCCAACTCTATCACAAGCGCCGCGACGTGATGGTCGAAAGCTTCGCGCGCGCCGGGTGGGAGATCCCGAGCCCGCGCGCCTCGATGTTCGCCTGGGCGCCGCTGCCGCCGGCGCTGGCGCACCTAGGTAGCCTTGAGTTCTCCAAACAATTGCTGACTCACGCCCAGGTCGCGGTTGCGCCAGGGGTCGGCTACGGCGAGAACGGCGAGGGTTATGTGCGCATCGCGATGGTCGAGAACGAGCAACGGCTCCGCCAGGCGGCACGCAACGTGAAACGCTATCTGCAATCGATGGGCGTCAACACCCCCGCGCGCACCGCCGGGTGACGGTGGGCGGCGCAGGCGATCATGCGCGCGCGGTCCGCCACGGATAGGCTGACCGCGGGGCATATGTGATCGTCTATAATCCGTTCTATTCGCTTGCCGGCGTGCTGGTCGGCCTGCTCGTCGGGCTGACCGGCGTCGGCGGCGGATCGCTGATGACGCCGTTGCTCGTGCTGGTGTTCGGTTTCCACCCGGTGACCGCGGTGGGGACCGACCTGCTCTATGCCTCCGCGACCAAGACGGTGGGGACGGCGGTCCATGGCTGGCGCGGGACGGTCGACTGGCGGGTGGTGCGCCGGCTCGCGACCGGCAGCGTGCCGACGACGATCGCGACCCTTGTCGCGCTGAGCTACGCCACGCACCGCTCGGCCGACACCGGGCATCTCGTCGCGACGATCCTCGGCAGCGCGCTGCTGCTCACCGCGGTGGCGATCCTATTCCGCGCGCGGATCGTCGACAAGCTCGCGCCGCGCTTCGGCCGGTTCGACGAAGGGCGGATCGCGTGGCTGACCGTGCTGCTCGGCGCGATCCTTGGCACGCTCGTCTCGCTCACCTCGGTGGGGGCGGGGGCATTGGGGATGACCGCGCTGCTCGTGCTCTACCCGCGGCTCGAGGTGAAAAGGCTGGTCGGGTCGGATATCGCGCATGCCGTGCCGCTCACGCTGATCGCGGGGCTGGGGCACCTTTCGCTCGGCGCGGTCGATCTGTCGCTGCTGGTGTCGCTGCTCGCGGGATCGGTGCCGGGGATCGTGATCGGCAGCCTCGTCGCGACCCGCGTCCCCGATCGCGTGCTGGTGCCGATCCTCGCGGTGACGCTGGCGCTGGTCGGCGCGAAATTGGTGTTCGGTTGACGCGCGCGCCGCGTCGCCGCATCGGTGCGGCATGACACGCCCCGGCTTCGCTTTTTCCACCCGCTTCAAAGTCCGTTACGCCGAGATCGACGGGCAGCGCGTGGTGTTTAACTCGCGCTATCTCGAATATGCCGATGTCGCCGAGACCGAATATTGGCAATGGACCGGGATCGGCGAGGTGCTCGGCAAGGCGTGGCTGGAGACCGAATTCCACGTCCGCCGCGCGTCGGTCGATTATCTGCGGCCGTTGGTGTGGGGCGATACGATCGAGGCGTCGGTGCGGATCGAGCGGATCGGCTCGACCAGCATCACCAAAAGGATCGACCTCGCCAACCAGCGCGGCGAGCTCTGCACCGAGATCGAGATGGTGACGGTCAACGTCCATCTGCCGACCGGGCGCCCAATTCCGATCGAGGGCGAGGTGCGCCAGTTCCTCGAGGCGCTGATCGCCGCGCAACCCGATCGGGTAGCGTAGCGCTTTTCTCCCCTCCCTTGAGCAAGGGAGGGGGCGGGGGTGGGTTGGCCCGAGGGGGCACCGGCCCGCGCCCCTCATACCCACCCACCCCCAGCCCCTCCCTTCACGAGGGAGGGGAGTAGAAGCGGAGGAGGGGGCTTCTTAGCGCCTCATCCCTCGCGTAGCCCGATCCCGATTGCCGCGCGGGCGGCGTCGGCTTCGTTGCTCACCACCGGATAGGCGCAATAATCGGCGGCATAATAAGCGCTCGGGCGGTGGTTGCCCGACCAGCCGACGCCGCCGAACGGCGCGCCCGACGACGCGCCGTTGGTCGGCTTGTTCCAGTTGACGATCCCCGCGCGCGCGCGCGCCCAGAAGCGGTCGAACAATTGCGGAGTCTGGCTGATCAGCGAGGCGGACAGGCCGTAGCGCGTATCGTTCGCCTCGATGATCGCATCGTCGAAATCGTGGCAGCGGACGATTTGGAGGATCGGGCCGAACAATTCGATATCGGGCTTGTCGCGCGCCTCGGTCATGTCGATCAGCCCCGGGAGCAGGAAGGGACGGTGGGCCGCCGGGCGTTCGAGGTGACGGATCGGGCGCCCGCCCTTCATCAGCAGCGCAAGGAAGCTCTCGCTCAGCTGATCCGCGGTGTCATTGTCGATCACCGGCCCCATGAACGGCGCGGGGGTGGCGAAGGGCTCGTCGACGATCAGCCGCCCTAGCACTTTCTCAAGCTCGGCGAGCAAGGGCTCGTACAATTTCTCGTCGACGATCAGCCGCCGCGCGGCGGTGCAGCGCTGCCCCGCGGTGGTGAAGGCCGATTGCACGACGAGCACCGCGGCCTGCCACAGATCGGGGGTGTCCCACACCACGATCGGGTTGTTGCCGCCCATTTCGAGCGCGAGGATCTTCTCGGGCTTCTCGGCGAAGGCGCGGTTCAAGGCGAGCCCGGTGCGCGCCGAGCCGGTGAACAACAGCCCGTCGATCCCGTCGTGCGCGGCGAGCGCCTTGCCCTGATCGGGGCCGCCGATCACGATGCGGATGCACGCTTCGGGCACCCCCGCCTCGCGCAGGCAATCGACCAGGAACGCGCCGCTCGCCGGGGTCTTTTCCGACGGCTTGAACACCACCGCATTGCCCGCGATCAGCGCCGGGACGATATGCCCGTTGGGCAGGTGCGCGGGGAAATTATACGGCCCCAATACCGCGAGCACGCCGTGCGGCTTGTGGCGCAACGCCATCCGGCTGCCCATCGGCGAATCGAGCCGGCGCTGCGCGGTGCGCTCGGCATAAGCGCTGACCGAGATGTCGACCTTGGCGATCACCGAATCGACCTCGGTGCGCGCTTCCCACAGCGGCTTGCCGGTTTCGCGCGCGATCAAATCGGCAAAGGCATCGGCGCGCGCGCGCACGACATTGGCGAAGCGCCGCATCGTTTCGATGCGATAGGTCAGCGCGCGCGCCGCCCAGGTCGCCCAGCCGCCGCGCGCCGCGGCCACTTCCGCATCGACATCGCTGATCGCGCCGCGCCACAGTTCCGCGCCCGTCGCAGGCTCGAACGAGACGAGTTCACCGGTCATCGATCAGCCATCCCGTCCCCCGAAATGCGCGGCCGCCCCCGGCCGCAATCATCGTGTAGAGACAATCACCTGTCTTCGACAAGCCGCAGCGCGTCCGCCATTTCGCGGATCTGTGCCACCTTGACGTCAAGCGCCGACCAATCATCGTTTTCCGCGATCCGCGCCCATATCGCCTCCACCTCGTCGATCAGCATCGAACACGGCGCCTCGCCGCGCCAATAGGCATGCGTGCGCGGGGCACGCGGTGCATATCGATCCAGCGCGGCGCGCGCCTCGTCCCACGGCGCGCCGTAACCTTCGGGCAGCGGCTGGGCGAAGGCATCGAAGAAGAACCGGTCGATGCCGACGCCGCTCGCGCGCAACCCGCGCTCGATCGCCTGCACCAGGGCGCGGTCGCTCGCCGGGTCGATCGGCTTGCGCCCCAGCCGCCACAGCAAGGCGTCGGTGATTGCCGGCTGGTAACGCTCGCCGAAGCTTTCGAGCAGCGCGATGAGCGGTTCGGATTCGGCCAGCGGGCGCAATGCGGCGGCAAGCTGCATCACGTCCCAGTGGATCGCCTCCGGCTGGCGGCCGAAGGCATAGAGCCCGTTCTGGTCGAAATAAGCGGCGGTGAAGGCAGGGTCCCAGGTCGGCGCGAACCGCCACGGGCCGTAATCGAAGCTTTCGCCGGTGATGTTGATATTGTCCGAATTGAGCACGCCGTGGACGAACCCGGCCGCCATATAGCGCGCGGCCAGCGTCGCGGTGCGGGTGAGGACGAGATCGAGCAGGCGCAGCGGATCGTCGCTATCCTCGCCATAGAGTGCGCGTAAGGAATAGCCGACCAGCCGACGCAACGCCTCGTCCTCGCGCAAATAGGCGAGCCGCTGGAAACTGCCGATGCGGATATGCCCGTGGCTCAGCCGCACCAGCACCGCCGAGCGCGTCGGCGAGGGCTCGTCGTTGCGGTAGAGTTGCTCGCCGGTCTCGATCAGCGAGAAGCTGCGCGAGGTGGGGACGCCGAGTGCCTCGACCATCTCGCTCGCGAGGATTTCGCGCACCCCGCCCTTGAGCGTCAGCCGGCCGTCGCCGAAGCGGCTCCACGGCGTCTGCCCCGAGCCCTTGGTGCCGAGGTCCATCAGCCGCCCGTCGCGGTTGCGTAGCTGCGCGAAGGTGAAGCCGCGTCCGTCGCCGATCTCGGGGTTGTACACGCGGAACTGATGGCCGTGATAACGCAGCGCAAGCGGCCCGGGCAATGTGCCCGGCAGCGGCGCGAACCGGCCGAAATGCGCGATCCACTCCTCGTCGGTCAGCGCGTCCAGCCCCACTTCGCGCGCGGCGCGGTCGTTGCGGAAACGCAGCCGGGTTTCGCGGAACGGTGCGGCCTCGACCGGATCGTAAAAGGCGTCGCCCAGCGAAAGGATCGTCTGTTCGGGGCGGTAAGCTTGCGGGTCGAGGGGCATCCGGCGATATGGGGGCTGCGACAGCAAAGGTTCAAGCATGGCCGCCTATCAGGATTTGTTTTGGTGGTCGCGGGACGGCCTGAGGCTCCACGCCCGCGATTATCCGGGCGACGCGGGGGTTTTGCCGGTGCTGTGCCTCCCCGGGCTGACCCGCAACGCGCGCGATTATGCCGGGGTGGCGGCGCGGCTCGCGGGGCCGCGGCGGGTGATCGCGGTTGATTTCCGCGGGCGCGGCGAAAGCGCTTATGCCAAGGATCCGATGAGCTATTCGCCGCTCGTCTATGCGCAGGATATCGCGGCCTTGCTCGAGGCCGCGGGGATCACGCGGTTCGTGTCGATCGGCACTTCGCTCGGCGGGATCGTGACGATGCTGCTCGCCGGGATGCTGCCAGGGCGGATCGCGGGGGCACTGCTCAACGATGTCGGGCCGGAGATCGAGCCGGCGGGGCTGGCGCGGATCCGCAGCTATGTCGGCAAGCCGAGTGTCTTCCCGACCTGGATGCACGCCGGGGGCGCGGTCGCGGAAAGCAATGCCGACGTCTATCCCGATTGGGGCGTCGAGCAATGGCTGGCGATGGCCAAGCGGCTCTATCGCCTCAACAGCGCGGGGCGGATCGTGCTCGATTACGATCTCAAGATCGCCGAGCCGTTCCGCGTTCCGGGGGCGGAGGCGGGGCCGGACATGTGGCGCGCGCTCGCCGGGCTGAACGACGTGCCGGTGCTGATCGTGCGGGGCGGGCGCTCCGACATCCTCTCGGCGGCGACGGCGGAACGGATGGCGGCGAGCCTGCCCGATGCCGAGCTCGTCACCCTGCCGGGAATCGGCCACGCCCCGACGCTCGACGAGCCGGGGGTGCAGGGCGCGATCGACCGGCTGCTGGTGCGCGCCGCGCGGGAACCTGCCGCCGCCTGAGGCGATTGTCATATTGCGCTCGACGGGGGGATCACCTCGCCCGAACGGTTGTAGTCGTGCGCATGATGACCTGATCCCGGAGCCGCGATGACCTTTCCGCTCGATCATCTGATCTTCACCCCGCACGACGTCGATCTCGCGCGATCGCCGCTCGCCGGGCGGATCGACGCCGAGACGATCGTGCTCGGGGCGTTCAATCCCGGGATGACCCGGCTGGCGAACGGCAACCTGCTGCTGATGGTCCGCGTGGCGGAGGCGCTCAAGGAGCCGATCGTCGAGGGGTATGTCCGCGCCGTCCGCTGGGATGCGGGAAGCTGCGTGCTCGATCCCTGGCCGCTGGCGCTGGTCGACACCGCCGATCCGCGAAAGTTCATGATGCGCGGCGGCGGGTGGCGGGTGATGGCGCTCACCTCGCTGTCGTGGCTGCTCCCGGTCGAGCTCGATCCCGAGGGGCGGCGGGTCGAGGCGGTCCATTACGCCCGCGCGATCGTTCCCGCCGCGAGCTGGCAATGCTATGGGGTGGAGGATGCGCGGATCAGCCGGGTCGGCGATCGCTTCCTGATGACCACCTGTTCGGTCAGCCCGGAGCGGCATTCGACCACGCTCTACACCAGCGACGATGCCGTGGACTGGACGCTGGAGGGGATCGTCCTCGATCACCAGAACAAGGACATGCTGATCTTCGAAGGGCTGATCGACGGCAAATATTGGGCGCAGACGCGGCCGCTGGGCGACCTCTATTTCGCTTACCCGCCCGATAGCGAATGGCGCGCCGGGCCGTCGATCAACCTCGCCAGCTCGCCCGATGCGCTGCATTGGAAGCCGAGCGAACATCCCGGCATCCGCCCGCATTCGGCGACGATCGCCACCGCGCGGATGGGCGGCGGCTCCCCCCCGATCGCGACCGATAAGGGGTGGCTCACCTTGTGGCACGGGGTGGAGCCGCACGGCGTGGTCGGCATCTATCGCACTTATTGGACGATCCTTGCCCGCGATGCGCCGTGGCGGACGGTGGCGTTCGGCGAGACCCCGTTGATCGAACCGGCGCCGGCGCTCACCGAGCCGCTGCGCGACCTGATGTATCTCGACAGCGTGGTGTTCACCACGGGGATCGCCGACGGCGGCGATTACTGGATCGTCGCAAGCGGCGAGGCCGATCTCGCGTGCCGGATTACGCATGTGCCCAAGCGTTTGATCGGGTGACGGAACCGCGCCTGATCGGCTAGGGCGGAAGCATGGCGCAGCCGATCCGCATCCTCCACCTCCATTCGACCTTCGACCTCGGCGGCAAGGAAGCGCGCGCGGTGCGGCTGATGAATGCGTTCGGCGATCGCGCGCGGCATGTCATCGTCTCGTCGATGGAAGGGCATTACGGCGCGCGCGAGCGGATCGAGAAGGGCATCCGCTACGAGATCGCGCAGGATCCGCCGCCGCTCGCCGGGCGGCCGTCGGTGCGCCGCTACGAGGCGATCGCGCGCTATATGCGCGGGTTCGATCTGGTGCTGAGCTATAATTGGGGCGCGATCGACGGCGCCATGGCGCGGCGCGTGTTCGCCAAGGGCGCGCCGCCGCTGGTCCATCACGAAGACGGCTTCAACGAAGACGAAGCGGCCGGGCTGAAGCGCGAGCGCAACGTCTATCGCCGCGTCGCGCTCGGTGCGGCGCATGCGCTGGCGGTGCCCTCGATGACGCTCGAACGGATCGCGCTCGACACCTGGAAGCAGCCGCGCGGCAAGGTGCATCGCATCGCCAACGGCATCGCGACGATGGCCTATGCGCGCGATCCCGAGCCCAAGGTGCTCCCCGGCTTCGTCCGCAAGCCCAAGGAAGTGGTGATCGGCACCGTTGCCGGCCTGCGCGCGGTGAAGGATCTGCCGGCGCTGGTCCGCGCGGTCGGCGGGCTGGCGGGCAAATACCGTCTCGTCATCGTCGGCGAGGGGCCGGAGCGCGCCGCGATCGAGCGCGCCGCGATGGCAATGGGGATCGACGATCGCGTGGTGCTGACCGGGTTCGTCGATCGGCCGTATCGCTATATGCGGCATTTCGACCTGCTCGCGCTGTCGTCTCGGTCAGAGCAATTCCCGATCTCGGTGGTGGAGGCGATGGCCGCCGGCCTGCCGATCGTCGCCCCGCCGGTGGGGGACGTGCCGCAGATGGTGGCGGCGGAGAATCTGCCCTTCATCACCGAGCTTCCTGGCGAGGTGCGGCTGCGCGACGCGATCCAGCCGTTGCTCGCCGATGCCGGGCTGCGCGCCAGCGTCGGCGCCGCCAATCGGGCGAAGGCGCGCGCGGAATATGACGAAGGGGTGATGATCGCGCGTTACGCCGCACTCTACGAGGCGGCGTTGGGGCGGCCGGGCGTACTGGGCGGTTAGCCGATCGCATCGCGCCGCGGGGCGATGATGTGCTATGAGCGGCCGGTGGTGCTAGGCTGCTGGACACGATCAATTTACTCGCATCCCGCGGCCCTTGCGCTATAGCGGGCCAAATTATGTCCGAAGGATGACCAACTACGTGTTCAAGGGTCTGAAGCCGATCGTCTACAACGGCCGCGAGGTGTGGCCGCTCGTCGAGGGTGGGAAGGGCGTGGCGGCGACCAATCATGCGTCCGCCGGCGCCTGGGCCGCCGCGGGGGGGATCGGCACGGTGTCGGCGGTCAATGCGGACAGCTACGACCCGGAAGGCCGCATCGTCCCGCAGGTCTATAAGGCGCTCACCCGGCGCGAGCGCCACGAAGAGCTGATCGCTTATGCGGTCGAGGGCGCGGTGCAGCAGGTCAAGCGCGCGTTCGACATCGCCGGGGGCAAGGGCGCGATCAACATCAACGTGCTGTGGGAAATGGGCGGCGCGCAGCGCGTGCTCAACGGCGTGCTCGAGCGGACCCGCGGGATGGTCGCGGGCGTCACCTGCGGCGCGGGGATGCCGTACAAGCTCTCCGAGATCGCGGCGTCGTACAATGTCCACTACCTCCCGATCGTCTCCTCGGCGCGCGCCTTTCGCGCCTTGTGGAAGCGCGCTTATTCGAAGGTCGCGCATCTGCTCGGCGCGGTGGTCTATGAGGATCCGTGGCTCGCGGGCGGGCACAACGGCCTGTCCAACGCCGAAGACCCGCTGAAGCCCGAGGATCCCTATCCCCGCGTCAAGGCGCTGCGCGAGACGATGCGCGAGGGCGGCATCCCGGATTCGACCCCGATCGTGATGGCCGGCGGCGTGTGGTATCTGCGCGACTGGAACGACTGGATCGACAATCCCGAACTGGGGCAGATCGCCTTCCAATATGGCACCCGCCCGCTGCTGACGCAGGAAAGCCCGATTCCGCAGGGGTGGAAGGAACGGCTGATGACGATCGAGGAGGGCGATGTCCTCCTTCACCGTTTTTCGCCGACCGGTTTCTATTCGTCGGCGGTGCGCAACCCGTTCCTGCGCAATCTAGAGGCGCGCTCGGATCGCCAGATCGCTTTCTCGACGCAGGAAGCCGGGGACCATGTGTTCCAGCTCGACGTGGGCGTGAAGGGCAAGAATTTCTGGGTGACGCGCAACGACCTGCTGCGCGCGCGCGCCTGGTATGGCGAGGGCTTCACCGACGCGCTCAAGACCCCCGACAATACGCTGGTGTTCGTCACCCCGGCCGAGAAGATCGAGATCCGCAAGGATCAGGCCGATTGCATGGGCTGCCTCAGCCAGTGCCTGTTCTCGAGCTGGGCGGATACCGAGACCAATTCGACCGGCCGGCTCGCCGATCCGCGCAGCTTCTGCATCCAGAAGACGCTGCAGGAGATTGCGCACGGCGGCGATACCGAGCAGAATCTGATGTTCGCCGGGCATGCCGCGTTCAACTTCAAGCGCGATCCCTTCTATTCGAACGGCTTCGTGCCGACGGTGAAGCAGCTCGTCGACCGCATCCTGACCGGCGACTGAGCGCTTTTCTCCCCTCCCTTGAGCGAGGGAGGGGAGCAAGATATGCGACGGGCGGAGGCATAGATCTCCGCCGCGCAACATTGCTGACACGCGGCTGACACGGTGGGGGGCTATCAAGCCCTCGTACCGGAAAGGAGCCCCGTGCGATGCGTACCGATCGCGATCTGGCCTATCACGCCCGCCGCGCCCATGACGAAGCGATCCAGGCGATCCGCTCGCTGAGCAACAGCGCCTCGGTCCGGCATGAGGAATTGTGCCGGCTGCACTGCCACCGCGTGCTCGAGGGGCTGCGCGACAATGAGGTGCGCGAGGCGGCCTGATAAGCCACCCGTTCGCCCTGAGCTTGTGAGGGCACCCATGAAAGTAATACTTTCATGGGACCCGCCGGAGGGCTGCACTTCTTCTTCGGAAGAAAAGGACAGGGCTTCGACAAGCTCAGCCCGAACGGGGAGTGGGAATCCTGCCTTAACGAAGCGGTGGTTAAGCCCAGCCCTCCAGCACCTGATCGGGCGGCCGGTGGCCGTCGGACCACATGCGGATATTGGCGATCACCTTCTCGCCGGTGGCGATGCGCCCCTCATAGGTCGCCGATCCCATATGCGGGATCATCACCACATTGGGCAGCGCGAGGAGCCGCGGGTCGATCTCCGGCTCGTGGCGCCATACGTCGAGCCCGGCGCCGGCGAGCCGGCCCTGTTCGAGCGCGGCGACCATCGCATCCTCGTCGACGATCCCGCCGCGGCTCGAATTGATCAGGAAGACATGCGGGCGCAGCAAGGCGATGCGGCGCGCGTCGATCAGGTCGCGGCTGTCGTCGTTGAGCGGGGTGTGGATCGTCAGGATGTCGATCGCGCCGAGCATCTCGTCGAGATTGGGATGCCATTGCGCGCCGAATTCGGCCTCGACCACCTTCGGCAGCCGGTGGCGGTTGTGATAGTGGATCGCGAGCCCGAACGCGCGCGCGCGCCGCGCGACCGCCTGCCCGATCCGCCCCATGCCGATGATGCCCAAAGCCTTGCCGCCGATGCGATGGCCGAGCATCCCGCCGGGGCTCCACCCGGTCCACTGCCCCGAGCGCACGAGTTTCTCGCCCTCGGCCAGCCGGCGCGGGACGGAGAGGATCAGCGCCATCGTCATGTCGGCGGTATCCTCGGTCAGCACGCCCGGCGTGTTGGTGACGATGATACCGCGCGCGCGCGCCGCCTTCAGATCGATATGGTTCACCCCCGCGCCGAAATTGGCGATCAGTTTCAGCCGTTCGCCCGCGCCGGCGATCAGCTCGGCATCGATCGAGTCGGTCACGGTGGGGACGAGCACATCGCAATTGGCCATCGCCTCGGCGAGCTCGGCGCGGGTCATCGCGCGGTCGGTGCGGTTGTTGCGGGTATCGAACAACGCCTCCAGCCGATCCATCACCTCGTCCGGCAGCTCGCGGGTGACGATCACCCTGGGATTGGCGCAGCGTCGCGTATCAACCATGAAAAGGGCTTGGCGAACGGCTCGGCTGGCGTCAACGGTCGTTTGACGCGCGACACCTTCCGATCGCGCCGGCAATTGAGGGTTGAGATGCGGGCAGCATCGAAATGGATGATGGTAGCGATCGCCGGCGGCGTGATCGCCAGCGACGCGTTCGCCGCCGATCCGCCGCCACGCAAGGATCCGTATTTCGCGTCGATCGCGCCGGCGCGCGCGCGGATGCGCAGCGGGCCGGGGCGCAATTATCCCGCGACCTGGCTCTATGTCCGCGCCGATCTGCCGGTGCGGGTGGTCGATACGTTCAAGGAGTGGCGCAAGGTGGAGGATCCGGCCGGGGTGCAGGGCTGGATGCAGGGCAATATGATCAGCCAGCGCCGCACCGCGATCATCCAGGGCACGATCGCCGAGCTGCGCGAAAAGCCCGCGGCCGACGCCAAGATCGTATGGCGCGCCGAGCCGGGGGTGGTCGGGCGGCTGAGCCAGTGCGGCGGCGGCTGGTGCCGCTTCGACGTCCACGGGCAGGCGGGCTATGTCGAGATGTCGCGCTTGTGGGGCGTTGCCGCCGGGGAGGTATTGCCATGACGTTCGCGCTCGACGGATTCGATCTTGACGGCTTCGTCCGCGCGACGCTGGCCGAGGATCTCGGCGACAAGGGCGATGTCACCTCCGCCGCGGTGATCCCGGCCGAGGCGCGGTTCCGCGCGGTGATGGATACGCGCGACGCGATCACCGTCGCCGGGCTGGAGATTGCCGCCGCTTTCTTCCGCGCGCTCGACGCCGATGTGTCGATCGAATTGCTGGTCGAGGACGGCGCGACCGTCCCGCGCGGCACCGATCTGATGCGGCTGGAGGGGAGCGCGCGCGCGATGCTCACCGCCGAGCGCTCGGCGCTCAACACCGTGCAGCATCTGTCGGGGATCGCGACGCTGACCCGCGCCTATGTCGATCGCATCCGCGGCACCGGCGCGACCCTGCTCGATACGCGCAAGACGGTTCCCGGCCTCCGCCGGCTGGAGAAATACGCCACCCGCATGGGCGGGGCGAAGAACCACCGCATGGGCTTGTGGGATGCGGCGATGATCAAGGACAATCACGTCGCGGTCGCCGGCGGAGTGGCGGAGGCCGCGGCGCGCGCCAAGGCGGCGGGGATCGCCGAGATCATCGTCGAGGTCGACCGCATCGACCAGATCGAGCCCGCGCTCGCCGCCGGGGCGACCTGGCTGCTGCTCGACAATTTCGTGCCGGCCAACCTGCGCGGCGCGGTGACATTGATCGGCGGCCGGGTGCCGACCGAGGCGTCGGGCGGGGTGACCTTGGAGACGATCCGCGCGATCGCCGAAACCGGGGTGACCTATGTCAGCGTCGGGCGGATTACCCAATCGGCGCCCGCGGCGGACATCGGGCTGGATTTCGCGCCGGCCTGAGGGCGCGCGTCCATCTTCTTTCTTCTCCCCTCCCCCACCAGGGAGGGGAGCAAGAAGGGAGCGGAAAGGCGCCCCCGACCGCATTTTCCAACCACGCTCCGCGACCGCCTTGCACGGCGGGGTCGCGGCACTAACCTGTCGGCGGGCGACAAGGGGAACGAATCATGCAACGGCCATCGTCGATCGTCAGGTACGAACAATTGTACCTCGGCTCCTTCATCCTCGGGCTCGTCGCCTCGGCGCTGTCGTGGCAGGGGCGCGCGGCGCAGCTCGGCGCCAATCCGGCGCTGGGCAATCTGCAATGGATCATGCCGGCGGCGCTGGTGGTCGGGATCGTGATCAGCGTCACCCTGTGGTATTTCACCGCGCGCAACCCCAGCATCGCCGCGAAATGGGTGGTGACGGTGTTCGCCGCGCTCTCGCTGCTCGGCGTCGCGCGCAACCTCTATGCGCTGGCGAGCGGCACCGTGCCGCTGTTCGCCACATTGCTCGCGGTGCTTGTGTCGCTGCTTTACGTCGCGGCGGCAGTGATGCTGTTCAAACCGGACGCGAAACTATGGTTCGGCGAGGAGCCGACCAACGGAGATATTGCTTGATCGACCGTTTTGTCCTTGCCGCCGCGACGGTCGCGGCGCTGCCCGGCGTCGCCGCGGCGCAGGCCTATCATTGCGCCGTCCCGCGCGATCTCGCCGCGCCGCATCCCGATCTGCCTAACGAGCGCGAGCCGCAGCGGCTGCTGCCGATCGGCGGTTATACGCTGGCGATCAGCTGGTCGCCGCAATATTGCCGCACCCGGATGCACGATCCGGCGGCGCGGATGCAATGCGGCAAGAACCGCTTCGGCTTCGTGCTCCACGGTCTGTGGCCGGACGGCGAGGGGAAGGACTGGCCGCAATATTGCACCGCGACCGATCTCGTGCCCCCCAAGGTGATCGCCGCCAATCTGTGCGCGACCCCCTCGGTGCAATTGCTCCAGCACGAATGGGCCAAGCACGGCACCTGCATGAAGGGCGAGACCCCGGCGACCTTCTTCCGCCGCTCGACCGCGATGTACGGCAAGTTGCGCTATCCCGATATGAACGCGCTGTCGCGCCGCCCGCTCACCGCCGGCCAGTTCGCCGCCGCGCTGTCGCGCGCCAATCCGGGGATGCGCGCCGATATGATGCGGATCACCGCCAATCGCGAAGGCTGGCTCGACGAGGTGTGGCTGTGCACCGACAAGAGCTTCAACTACACGACCTGCCCCGCGCATCAGGGCGGGCTGGCGCCCGACGCGCGGCTGAAGATCTGGCGCGGGCCACGGTAAACCCTCCGTCATTCCCGCGAAGGCGGCA
>NZ_MKRR01000001.1:18537-28227 GCF_001897045.1 Sphingomonas sp. 66-10 | reverse complement strand
GGGTTCAGAGTCCCATCCGCAACGTCACCCGGATATCGCGCCCGGCGAGCGGGGCGAAATCCTTGAGCACGCTTGCCGCGCGCCGCGCGTTGACGTCGAAGATATTGTTCGCCGCGATCATGATGCTGGTCTTCTCGTTGCCGGCGAACGGCCGGAACGAGAAGGACGCGTTGACCATCGTATAAGGCGCCGTCTCGGTCTCGAACGCGGCGATGCGCGTCTGGCGGAAGACATGTTCCAGCTCGACCCGCGCGCTGGTGCGGTCGCCCTGCGCCTCGACCCCGCCGAGCACGCGCAGCGGCGGGATGCGCGGCACCGGGC
Organism: Sphingomonas sp. 66-10; assembly: GCF_001897045.1. Classification (NCBI taxonomy): domain Bacteria; kingdom Pseudomonadati; phylum Pseudomonadota; class Alphaproteobacteria; order Sphingomonadales; family Sphingomonadaceae; genus Sphingomonas; species Sphingomonas sp. 66-10. The sequence goes on along the minus strand of NZ_MKRR01000001.1, from coordinate 27,906 downwards.
TCAGGTCCACCACCGACGCGCGGACATAATCGGCGAGGATGTCGGCGTTGATCGCATGTCCGCCGATCCGCGCCAGCCGCTTGGAGACGTCGATCTCGAAGCCATAATAGCGCGCCTTGGCCTGCTGATATTGGAAGCAGGGGAATTCCACCTCGCGTCCGGACGGCGCGGCGGCGGCGGCGCAGACCGATTGCGCGGTCTGGTTCTCGTAGATGTAATCGTCGAACCAATTGTAATAGGCCGAGGCATCGAGGCTGAAGCCGTCGCTATGCGCGTGGAGCGTCGCCTCCAGCCCCCAGCTTTTCTCGGTACGGAAATCGGGGTTGCCGAGCTCATAGGCCTGCGTCCCGGCGTGGGCGCCGTTGGCGAACAATTCCTCGGCCGACGGCGCGCGCTCGGTGCGCGAGGCGTTGAGCCCGATGCGCACCCCGTCGGCGATGCCGTAAGACGCGCCGAGCGAGCCCGAGAAGGTGTCGAACCGGCGTTTGCCGTTGAAATAGCGCAGATCGTCCGCCGGGTTGAGCGCGGCGAGATTGGTATGCTCGTAGCGGACCCCGCCCTCGGCCTTGAACGCGCCATTCTCATATTGCTGGAGCGTGAAGAGCCCGACCTGTTCGGTATTGTTGCGCGGCAGGAAGGCTTCCTCGCCGACGACGTTGAACTGGCGGTTGAAATATTGCGCGCCGCTTGCGCCGCTCCAGCCGCCGCGATTGGCCTGGACGAATTCGAGGCGCCCTTCGAGGCCCTTGTTGTAGAAGCGCGTGCCGATCTCGCCGCTCGGTTCGAGTTCGAAATGGCGGTAATTGGCATAAGCCGCGCGCGCGCGGATGCGATCGAGGAAGCCGCCCCCGGTCTGCACCTCGCCGCGCAGATCGAAGCGGTTCTGGACGACCGAGAGCCGCGGCGCCTCCTGCTCCTGCCCGGGCTCGGTGGCATAGCGGATCGGCACGCCATAGAGGCTGTCGTAATGGCTGTACGACATGCCGAGCGACCCGGTGTCGGTGATCAGCGCCGCGCCGAGCCCGGCGGTCCAGGTCTTCGCCGCGGTGTTGGGCAGCCGGCCCTTGAGGCGCGCGGAGGCGGCGAAGTCGATCTCATCGTCGGGCGCCGCCTGCGCCGCGGCCAAAGCGGCGGCGCGCGCGCTGCGCGACAGCACATAGCCGCCGATACGGAGGTCGTCGGCCTTGAGATACGAGCCGTCGGCGTGGAGCACGAGGTTCCTGGTTACCGCGACATCCCCCGCTGCGCCGACCGAGCGCTCGGTCGCCGCGCTGCCGAAGCCGGCGGTGGCGTTGAGGCGATAGCCGTTGCTCGGGACGCTGCGCGGGATGCGCGAATCGATCACATTGACCACGCCGCCCGCCGCCGACGAGCCGTAGAGCAATGCCGCCGGGCCGCGCAGCACCTCGACCCGTTCGGCGAGCAGCGGATCGATCACCACCGCATGATCGACCGAGGTGTTCGACACGTCGACCGAACCGACCCCGTCGGTCAGCACGCGGATACGATCGCCCTGGAAGCCGCGCAGGATCGGCCGCGACGCGCTCGGTCCGAACGAGGTGGCGGAGACGCCGGGAAGCCGCGCGAGCGTCTCGCCGATCGTCGGGCGCAATTCGCGGTCGAGCTTTTCGCCCGAGAGGACGGAAGTGCCTTGCAGCACGTCGGTCTCGCTGCGCGCGACGGGCGCCGTAACGATCACATCGCGCGGCACGGTGTCCTGCGCGACCGGATTATCCTCGGCGACGGCGGGGGTGGCGATCAGTGCGGCAACAACGCCGGCGAGCGGAAGCGACCTATGGGCATATGTTCGGTTCATGAGGACCGGCTAAACGCAATGTTACAACATATCAACATCGCTTCATCGTCGCGAGGGCTCGCTTCGGCGCAGCTCAGCTATTGCGTTCGACCGATTCCAGGATGCGCGCGCCGGCCATGAACACCGCGACGGGGCAAGCGGCGAACAGCAGCCAGCCGCCGTAGCCAGGATATTGCTGCAGATAATGCACCCCGCGCTCTATCGCCCCGGTGCCGAGCGAGAAGATCACGAGGAACGCCTCGAACTTGGTCTTGATGACGAACAGACGGGCGATGCGGGACCACATGCCGGATCAGAAGCAAGCGATATGCCAGCCGCGGAAATCCGCCGATTCTCGCGAGCGGAATATGGTTATCTGTAAGTTAATCCGACACCCAGCCTAAGAAGGCGTCACTTTTAGTTGACGCGGCTGCGGCGTCACCTATATGTGACGCGTGTTCGCGGTTATCCCGACCGCCCGATTCGCCGATTGGATCGAGGGCCTCAAGGATCGCCGTGCGGCGGCGCGGATAGCGATCCGCATCGTTCGTATCGAAGCCGGGAATTTCGGCGACGCCAAATCGGTGGGCGGGAAGGTCAGCGAGCCCCGCATGACCATGGTGCCGGCTATCGCGTCTATTTCACGATCAAGGGGGAGGAGATCATCAACCTGCTTTGCGGCGGCAACAAGAAGAGCCAGCGCCGGGATATCGAGCAGGCGTATCGGATGGCCGAGGAAATCCACCGGGGGACGTGATGGAAGGATCCGAGAGTGACGGCTGAGCTTGGGCTCGCATTCGATGCGGCGAAATATCTGGTCGGCGATGACGAAGCGCAGCGTGAATTGCTTGCCGATGCGCTTGCCAGCGGTGATCGGGCCTATGTCGCGCATGCTCTTGGCACGATCGCCCGCGCGCGGGGCGGCCTCACCAAGCTGGCCGAGGAAACGGGGCTCAAACGGCAGGCGCTGCACCGCGCCTTGAGCAAAGACGGCAACCCAACGCTGGACACCTTACTGAAGGTGCTCACCGCTTTGGGTTTGCGCGCGACGGTCGAGAACAGCGAAGATCACCCGAAAGCGGCCTGAATAGCGCGCTTAAGGCAGCAGCAGCGAAGCGTCACCGTAGGAATAGAAGCGATAGCCGTGCTCGATCGCATGGGCGTAGGCCGCCTGCATCCGATCGAGCCCCATCAGCGCCGAGACTAGCATGAACAGGGTCGAGCGCGGCAAATGGAAGTTGGTGACGAGCCCGTCGATCCCGCGGAAGCGATAGCCGGGGGTGATGAAGATCGCGGTATCGCCCTCGAACGGGTGGACGATGCCGTCCGCATCCGCCGCGCTCTCGATCAGCCGCAGCGAGGTGGTGCCGACCGAAATCACCCGTCCGCCTGCCGCGCGGGTCGCGTTGAGGCGATCGGCGGTGGCGCGGTCGATGCGGCCCCATTCGGCGTGCATCACGTGATCGTCGGTGTCGTCGGCCTTGACCGGCAGGAAGGTGCCCGCGCCGACATGCAGCGTCAGCGTGACATGCCCGACCCCCGCCATCGCCAGCGCGTCGAGCAGGGCCGGGGTGAAATGCAGCGCCGCGGTAGGGGCGGCGACCGCCCCGGCACGCCGCGCGAACATCGTCTGATAATCATCGGCATCGCGCGCGTCGGTCGGGCGTTTGGCGGCGATATAGGGCGGGAGCGGCATGCGGCCGGCGCGCTCGAGCAGCAGCTCGACCGGCTCGTCGCCCGCGAAATCGAGCGCGATGCTGCCGTCCGCGCCGCGATCGCTCGCCACCGCGCTGACCCCGGCGCCGAAATCGATCGTATCGCCGTCGCGGACGCGCTTGGCGTTGCGGACGAAGGCGCGCCAGCGGCGCGGGCCTTCGCGCTTGTGGAGCGTCGCGCCGACACGTGCGGCGCCGCGCATCCCCTCGAGTTGTGCCGGGATCACGCGGGTATCGTTGAAGACGAGCAGGTCGCCGGCGCGCAACTCGCCCGGCAGATCGCTGACGATCCGGTCGGCGAGCGTGTCGCCGCGCACCACCAGCATCCGCGCCGAATCGCGCGGCGCGGCGGGGCGCAGCGCGATCCGCTCGGGCGGCAGCGTGAAATCGAACAGATCGACGTTCATCGGGGTCGGGCTTCGTCTTTAGCGCAACGTGCGCGAAGTAAATCCGTTCGCCCTGCGCTTGTCGAAGCGCGGCCCCACCTCACGAGCGACGGGACGCGCTTCGACAAGCGCAGGGCGAACGGGAATGGCGGATCCGGTTCGTCTTACGGCTTCTTCTTCGGCGCCGGCTTTGCGGCCGGCGTGGGCGCGGGCTTCGCCCCCGGCAGCGAGACCGGGCCGAGCACCGCGGCCGGATTGACGGCGGGCGGCGGCGCGGCCTGATAAGGCGGGGGGTTGTCGCTCGCGATATAGGCGTGGAGGATGCGCGTCGGGTTGGCGGGCGGCTCGCCGCGCTCGATCGCGTCGACATATTGCATCCCGTCGAGCACCCGGCCGAACACGGTATATTTGTGATCGAGCGCCAGCTTGGGCTGGAGCACGATGTAGAATTGGCTGTTGGCGCTGTCGTCGGCCTGCGCGCGCGCCGCGGCGACCGCGCCGCGGACGTGTGGCAGATAATTGAACTCGGCCTTCACGTCGGGAAGCGTCGAGCCGCCGGTGCCGTCGCCCTTGGGGTCGCCGCCCTGCGCCATGAAGCCGTCGATCACCCGATGGAAGGTGAGGCCGTCATAGAAATGCTGGCGGGTCAGCGTCTTGATCCGCTCGACCATCAGCGGCGCGGCGTCGGGGCGCAGCAGGATCGTCACCCGCCCGCCGTCCGACAGATCGAGCAGCCATTGGTTGGTCGTATCGGTGATCGCCGGCGGCGCGGCGCGCGTCGCGGTCTCGGTGGTCAGCACCACCGTGTTCTTCTTTTCCTTCTTGGCGAAGGCCGGCGGTGCAATCAGCACGCCAAGGATCGCCACTACACCCAAGAAACGCATCAATCCGACTTTCCCGCTCGATTCCATCGCGCCAGCGCCCCGGAACGCTGCTCCGCAGCTAAAGCATAGCGACGCTTGCGCCAATCTGAACCTTCAAACCCCGCTGCCGCGCCGGCCGAGCACCTGGACCCGCGCCGTCACTTCCTCGCGCACCGCGGGGGTGACGAACTTGCCGATCTCCCCGCCGAAGATCGCGATCTCCTTCACCAGCCGCGAGGCGATCGGCTGGAGCGCGACATCGGCCATCAGGAAGACCGTCTCGATCCGGTCGTTGAGCTGCTGGTTCATCCCCGCCATCTGATATTCGTATTCGAAGTCGGCAACGGCGCGCAGCCCGCGCACGATCACCCCGGCGCCTTCGCGCTCGGCGAAATCCATCAGCAGCGAATCGAAACTGACCACGCGGATATCGGCCTCGATCGCCGCCACCTCGCGCTCGACGATCGCCATCCGCTCGGGCAGCGAGAACATCGGCGATTTGGAGGGGTTGGTCGTCACCCCCACCACCAGCCGGTCGACCAGCTTCGCGCCGCGCCGGATGATGTCCATATGCCCAAGCGTGATCGGGTCGAACGTGCCGGGATAGACGCCGATGCGGATGCTCATGGGTTTATCGATCCCTTTCCAGCACGAAACGCGCGATATCGCGTAGCAGGTCGGCCTCGCGGCCGTAATGGCGCAAATGCGCGATCGCCTGATCGATCAGCAGCCGCGAGCGTTTGCGCGCCGGTTCGATGCCGAGCAGCGAGACGAAGGTTTCCTTCCCCGCGTCGGCATCCTTGCGCAGCTTCTTGCCCGCCGCCGCCTCGTCGCCCTCGACATCGAGCAGGTCGTCGACGATCTGGAAGGCGAGCCCGATGTCGCGTGCATAGCCGCGCAGCCCAGTGCGCCCTTCCGGCGCGACGCGGCCGAGGATCGCGCCCGCCTCGACCGAGGTGGCGATCAGCGCGCCGGTCTTGAGCGCCTGGAGCCGCCCGACCATCGCAAGATCGAAGCCCGCGCGCGCCGCGCCGAGGTCCATCGCCTGCCCGCCGCACATCCCCGCCGGGCCGGCGGCGCGCGCGAGATCGAGCGTCAGTTCGGCGCGGACGAACGGATCGGGGTGAGTCGCCGGATCGGCGAGAATCTCGAAGGCGAGCGCCTGCAGGCTGTCCCCGGCGAGGATCGCGGTCGCTTCGTCGAACGCCTTGTGGACGGTCGGCTTGCCGCGGCGCATGTCGTCGTCGTCCATCGCGGGCAGATCGTCGTGGATCAGCGAATAGACGTGGATCGCCTCGATCGCGGTGCCGACCCGCGCGATGCAATCGCGATCGCAGCCGAAAATCTGCGCGGTGGCGTAGACGAGCAGCGGGCGCAGCCGTTTGCCGCCGCCGATCGCGGCGTGGCGCATCGCGCGATAGAGATCGGCGCGGGGATCGTCCGGGACGGCGAGGAACTGGTCGAAACGCGCGTCGATCTCGGTGGCGATCTCGGCCAGCGCCGCCTGAAGCGCGGGGGAGGCGCTCATCCGGCGTTGAACGGCGTGGTGGTGGCGCGGCCTTCCGCGTCGAGCCGGATCGCCTCGATCCGTGCCTGTGCCGCATCGAGCCGCTCGGCGCAGCGCGCGCGCAGCGCATTGCCGCGCTCATACAGGTCGATCGCCTCGGCGAGCGGGGTTTCGCCGGATTCGAGCTTGTGGACGATCGCTTCGAGCTCGCGCAGCGCGGCCTCGAACGTCATCGAAGCGATTGCATTATCCTCGGGGTTTGACGCCATGCGGGCGCTATGCGGCAGGGGCCGTCAAAGGGCAAGCAGGCTGCGGTTAGCGCCCGCGGTTCCAGTGCAGCAGCAGCGACAGCCCGACCACGCCGAGGTTGATCGTCGCCTGCGCCGCGGGCTGGCTGGTTGCGATCGGCGATTCGCCGGCCAGATTCACCGAGATCAGCGGACGCCGCTCCGCCGCGACGGCCAGCGCAAGCACGATGGCAAGGAAGAAGGCGGCGCGGCGGCGTTGCATCGCAGTATATTACCCGATTCCGGGCGCGCTGGAAAGAGTCAGGCGGCGATCGGCGCGATGGCGTGGCGCACGCGATCGCGCCCGGCCGCCTTGGCGGCGAACAATGCCTGATCGGCATGGCGATAGAGCGTCTTCCAATCGTCCTCGCTGGCGATTGGGCCGTGGCAGGTGCCGAGAGAGACCGTGACCGAAATGTCGAACGGCATCCGCTCGGTGCGGACCCGCGCCAGCACGTCGGCGGCGAGATCATGGCCGCGATCGGGGATCAGCAGCGCGAATTCCTCCCCGCCGAGCCGTGCGACCAACGCATCCGGCGGCGCGGCGGCACGCAGCGCGCGAGCGACGATCCGCAGGACTTCGTCGCCGCCGTCATGCCCGAGCGTGTCGTTGACCAGCTTGAAGTGATCGATATCGGCGAGGACCAGCAGATGCGCCCGATCACGCCCGATCGCACTGCGCAGGAAACCGCGCCGGTTGAGCAGCCCGGTCAGCGGATCGGCGTCGGCGAGCAGCCGCGCGGCGATCTCCTGCTCGCGCGCCTCGTCGCGCTCGGCGGTGATCAGCCGGAAGCGATAGGCAATCGCGAGGCTGGAGAGCGTCGCCTCGATCGTCATCGACAGGATCGTCGAATTGTCGAGCAGGAAGCTCCAGCCGAGCAGGTGGAAATTGCCCGCGGCGCGCATCCCCGCCAGCACGACCGGGGCCGCCCAGGAAATCGTGTAGATCCACAGATAGTTGCTGCGATCGCGCCACGCGCGCCAGAGGATGAACGGCACCAGCGCGATCAGCGCGACGAAGCTCACCGCATAGATGTGGTCGAGCAGGGTGATGCGCCACGGTGCCAGAACGACGAGCGCGGTCGCGGCGACCAGCAGCAATGCGGCGACGATATCCGACGCGCGCGCCAGCCAGCCCTTGAAGACATGCGCGCCGAAGAAGCTGCGCGCAAAGGCCAAAGCGCAGACCGCCGCGATCGACAGCATCGCATAATTGATCCGCAGCCGATCGTTGTTCTCCAGCCCCGGAAACACCCAGGCCATCGCCCCCGACGACGAGAAGGCATAGAGCATCAGCCCCGCGACCATCGCGCAATAAGCGAGCTGGAACCCGTGGCGCAGCGCCCCCCACAAAGCGAGATTGTAGATCAGCAGCGCCAGGCATAGCCCGCCGAACGCGCTGTAGAGCGCGCCGAGCAGCATGTCGGACCGGACGCTCTCGCGGGCGGTGGCGAGGTGCGGCGCGAGGACGATGCCGCGCAGATTGGCCGCGCCGCGGACATGCCACATCAGCCGCGTCACCGGCGCTTCACGGGCCGGCAGCGCACGTTCGAAGATCGCGCCGAGCCGGATCGCGCGGGTCGCGTCATGGCCGTTCATCCGCTGGCTGAGCACGACGCCGTCGCCATAGACGATGTAGAGCGTCGCTTCGTCCTGCCACAGGCTGCCGCTGCGCACCGCCCAGGCGCGGGTCGAGAGTGGCGCGGATCGCACCCAGAAGTCGCCGGCGCCGAACGAGGTTTGCGCGCGGGTGCAATCGTAGCGCCGATCGGCGCGCAGCATCGCCGCCGCGGTGTCGCCGGGTCGGGCAGGCGCGATGCAGATCGGGACATCGCGCCCGACCAGCCCGCTTTGCGCCGCTGTCGGGACGGCCGCCAGAGTCGCGATGAGCGCGAACAACGCCCGAAAGACGATCCTGAACGCTGAACGAGCGGGCATGGACGACGCTCTAGCGGCGAGCGGCCAACAGATCGTTAATGCCGGCGAAAGTTATTTCTTACAAAGGCGTAACGACTTGGTCCGGTGGCGCAGTTCCGCCGTTCGCCCTGAGCTTGTCGAAGGGCTGTGCTTCTTCCGCGGAAGACAGGGCAGGGCTTCGACAAGCTCAGGGCGAACGGGGAGAGGGGGGCCGCAAAAAAACCGGCGGCGCCTCGTGTTCGGAGGCACCGCCGGCAATCATTCATTCGCTCGATCGGTCGGCGGATCAGGCCTTGACCGGCTCCGCCTTGCCGCCCTTCTTGCGCGGCTTTTTCGGCGCGGCGGGGACGATCTCGAACGACAAAGCGCCGTCCTTCAATTTCACCGTCACCTCGCCGCCGTGGACGAGCTTGCCGAACAGCAGTTCCTCGGCCAGCGGCTGCTTGATCTTCTCCTGGATCAGCCGGCTCATCGGCCGCGCGCCGTAGAGCTTGTCATAGCCCTTGTCGGTCAGCCACTGGCGCGCCTCGTCGGCGAGCTTGATGTGGACATCGCGGTCGGCGAGCTGGAGTTCGAGCTGGAGGATGAACTTGTCCACCACCCGCGCGACCACCTCGGGCGGGAGATAGCCGAACGGCACCACCGCATCGAGCCGGTTGCGGAATTCCGGCGTGAACATGCGTTGCACCGCCTGCTCGTCCTCGCCTTCGCGGGTGAGGTTGCCGAAGCCCAGCGTCTCGCGCGCCATGTCGCTCGCCCCGGCATTGGTGGTCATGATCAGGATGACGTTCCTGAAATCGACCGTCTTGCCGTGGTGATCGGTGAGCTTGCCGTTGTCCATCACCTGCAACAGGATGTTGTAAAGATCCGGGTGCGCCTTTTCGATTTCGTCGAGCAGC
>NZ_MKRR01000001.1:12221-18495 GCF_001897045.1 Sphingomonas sp. 66-10 | reverse complement strand
CTCCATATATTCCGACATGTCGAAGCGCTGGAGCGGGATGCCGAGGATCGAGGCGAGCTGTTTCGCCACCTCGGTCTTGCCCACGCCGGTCGGGCCGGTGAACAGATAGCAGCCGATCGGCTTTTCGGGATCGCGCAGCCCGGCACGGCTGAGCTTGATCGCCGAGGACAGATTCTCGATCGCCTTATTCTGCCCGAACACCACGCGCTTGAGATCGGTCTCCAGCGTTTCCAGCACCTTCTTGTCGTCGGTGCTGACGGTTTTCGGCGGGATGCGCGCCATCGTCGCGATCACCGCCTCGATTTCCTTCGGGGTGATCGTCTTCTTGCGCTTCGACGGCGGCACCAGCATCTGCATCGCGCCGACCTCGTCGATCACGTCGATCGCCTTGTCGGGCAATTTGCGGTCGTTGATGTAGCGCGCCGACAGCTCGACCGCCGACTTGATCGCATCAGGCGTATATTTCACGCTGTGATGATTCTCGAAGGCGGAGCGCAGCCCGGCGAGGATCTTGATCGTATCCTCGATCGTCGGCTCGTTGACGTCGATCTTCTGGAACCGGCGCAGCAGCGCGCGATCCTTTTCGAAATGGTTGCGGAACTCCTTGTAGGTGGTCGAGCCGATGCAGCGGATCGTCCCGCCCGACAGCGCGGGCTTGAGGAGGTTGGACGCGTCCATCGCCCCGCCGGAGGTGGCCCCGGCGCCGATCACGGTGTGGATCTCGTCGATGAACAGGATCGCGTCGGGAAGCTTCTCAAGCTCGTTGACGACCTGCTTCAGCCGCTCCTCGAAATCGCCGCGATAGCGCGTGCCGGCGAGCAATGCGCCCATATCGAGCGAATAGATCACCGCCGGCTTGAGCACGTCGGGCACGTCGCCCTCAACGATCTTGCGCGCCAGCCCCTCGGCGATCGCGGTCTTGCCGACGCCGGGATCGCCGACATAGAGCGGGTTGTTCTTCGAGCGGCGGCACAGGATCTGCACCGTGCGATCGACCTCCGGCCCGCGGCCGATCAGCGGATCGACCTTGCCGTTCTTCGCCTTCTCGTTGAGATCGACGGTGAACTGCTTGAGCGCGCTTTCGCCCTTCTGCTTGGGCTCGATCTTTTCCTTCTTCTCTTCTTCGGCGCCGCGTGGCGGGGTCGCCTCGGCGGCCGCGGCGCCCTTGCCGACGCCGTGGCTGATGAAGCTCACCGCATCGAGCCGGCTCATGTCCTGCTGTTGGAGGAAATAGACCGCATAGCTCTCGCGCTCCGAGAACAGGGCGACGAGCACATTGGCGCCGGTCACCTCGTCGCGGCCCGAGGACTGGACGTGGAGGATCGCGCGCTGGACGACGCGCTGAAAGCCGCTGGTCGGCGAGGGATCGGTCGCGGCCTCGACCTTGAGCGCGCCGAGCTCGGTATCGAGATAATGCGCGACGGTGGACTTGAGCTCGCCCAGATCGACGCCGCAGGCCGCCATCACCTGGCTGGCGTGCTCATCGTCGATCAGCGCGAGGAGCAGATGCTCCAGCGTCGCATATTCGTGCCGGCGGGAGGATGCGGCCTCGAGCGCTTTGTGCAGCGTGGTTTCGAGGGCGCTGGCAAAGGATGGCATTACGTTACTCCTGACGGGCCGCGACACAATGCGTGGCCCCTTGCCTGATATGTCGGGAGGGTGGGGCCCCGCATCAAGCGCTGGGGCCTTCCGCACCGGAAGCAACGCGCCGACCCGGTGCGCCAGCGCTCATCGCTTGAATAGAGCTTCTGCGCTTGCGCGGTGGTTAACGGCGCCGCTGATCTTGGCCCGGCAGCGCGCGATTTCGCCCTCCAATGCGGTGACGCGTGCTTCCAGTTCCGCCACCGAAAGGCGATCGAGGTCCTCGCGCAGCAGCGCGGTCAGCGGATCGTCGGGCCGGGGGCCGAGGATATCGTCTAGGTCCACGGTGCAAACGTTGACCCCCGAAGGGGCGAAGTCAATAAGGAACCCGAACAGGGGATTGATACAGATGAACGAAATTCCGGCGACGATGATCGCGATCGATCCCGCTGCGCCCGGCGGGCCGGAGGTGCTGGTGCCGGTCGAGCGCGCGGTGCCGCGTCCCGGCGCGGGCGAGGTGCTGATCCGCGTCGCCGCGGCGGGGGTCAACCGGCCCGATGTGGTGCAACGGCTCGGCGCCTATCCGCCGCCGCCGGGGGCGCCGTCGATTCCCGGGCTGGAATTGTCTGGCACGGTGGTCGCGCTGGGCGCGGGGGCGGACGAGGCGCTGCTCGGGCAACGCGTCTGCGCGCTCGTCGCGGGGGGCGGCTATGCCCAATATGCCGTCGCCGATGCCGGCCTGTGCCTGCCGGTGCCCGAGGTGGTGACGCTGGTCGAGGCGGCGGCGATCCCCGAGACGCTGTTCACCGTGTGGACCAATTTGTTTGAGCGCGCCTTTGCGGTGGAGGGCGATACCGTGCTGGTCCACGGCGGGACCAGCGGGATCGGGACGATGGCGATCGCGCTCGCCAATATCTTCGGGCTGGAGATCATCGTCACTGTCGGGTCGGACGAGAAGGTCGCGGCGGCGAAGAAGCTCGGCGCGGATCATGCGATCAACTATCGCCGCGAGGATTTCGTCGAGCGGGTCGGGGAGATCACCGGCGGCAAGGGCGTCGCGGCGGTGCTCGATATGGTCGGGGGCGATTATGTCCCGCGCAACATGAAGTGCCTGGCGGACGACGGCCGCCACGTCTCGATCGCGATCCAGGCCGGGCCGGTCGCGACGATCCCGATCTTCGAGATCATGCGCCGGCGGCTGACGCTGACCGGATCGACGCTGCGCCCGCGCTCCGTCGGATTCAAGGCGCTGGTCGCGGAGGAATTGCGCCGCACCGTCTGGCCTTATGTCGAGGGCGGGCGGCTGCGCCCGGTGATCGACCGCACCTATCCGCTCGCCGACGCGGCCGAGGCGCACCGCCGGATGGAGGCGGGCGATCATGTCGGCAAGATCGTGCTGACGATGGACGCATAAGCGGGACTTTTCACCCGCGCCGCGGCTTTCGTTTGCGCGCGGCGTCGGCGCGCGGCAGGGTCGCGGCATGAGCGGCCTGATCCTTCACGAATATGCCCCGTCGGGCAATTGCTACAAAATCCGCCTCGTTGCGGCGCATCTCGGCATTCCGCTCGAGCGGCGCGGCTATGACATCCTGCGCGGCGAGACGCGGACCCCCCGGCGTTCCTGTCGGAGGTGAGCGCCAACGGGCGTATCCCGGTGTTGCAGGCGGGGGACGATTATCTGCCCGAAAGTGGCGCGGCGTGCGTCTATCTCGCATATGGTTCGGCGCTGATCCCGCACGATCGCTTCGATCATGCCGACATGCTGCGCTGGATGTTCTGGGAGCAATATAATCACGAGCCCAATATCGCGACCTTGCGCTTCTGGCGCGCCTTCATCGGCGAGGCGAATTTGAGCGCAGCGCAGCGCGCCGCGCTCCCCGCCAAGGAAGCGGCCGGGCATGACGCGCTGGCGCTGATGGACGCGCATTTGGCGCGCACCGACTGGTTCGCCGCGGGGCGCTTCACGCTCGCCGATATCGCGCTCTATGCTTATACCCATGTCGCGGGCGAAGGCGGGTTCGATCTGTCGCGCTATCCCGCGGTCGAGGCGTGGCTGGCGCGCGTCGCGGCCTTGCCGCGGCATGTGGCGATGGGCGCGTGAAAGCGGACCGCTCCCCTCCCTGGTGAAGCGAGGGGAGAGGCGTGTCCCTGACTTCAAACCGTCATCGCCGCGAGATACGGGCGTAACACGCGGCGGGCATAGGGGGCCTTGAGGGAGGGCCCCTATGCCGACGACCGTGAAAACGATCGCAACTATCGGTGAGCTCGCCGATTTTACCGACTTCACCAACAGCCGTCCGAACCAGCCCGAGCGCGTGGTGACCGAGCGGCGGCGCTATCGCACGATCTGGATCAGCGACATCCATCTCGGCACGCGCGGCTGCAATGCCGATATGCTGATCGACTTCCTCGATCATGTCGACAGCGAGACGATGTATCTCGTCGGCGACATCATCGATGGCTGGCGGCTCAAGAAGAAATTCTACTGGCCCGCGGCGCATAACGACGTGGTGTGGCGGCTGCTCAAGCGCGCGCGGCGCGGGACGCGGATGATCTACATCCCCGGCAATCACGACGAGGTGTTCCGTCAGTTCTCCGGGCTCGACTTCGGCGGCATCGCGATCCGTCGCAAGGCGATCCACGAAACCGCCGACGGGCGCCGGCTGCTCGTGCTCCACGGCGACGAATTCGACGCGATCACGTTGGCGCACCGCTGGCTCGCGCATGTCGGGGACACCGCCTACACCGCGTTGATGGTGCTGAACCGCTGGGTCAACGCCTTCCGCCGGCGTTTCGGCATGCCCTATTGGTCGCTGTCGAAACACGCCAAGGCGCGGGTCAAGAATGCGGTCGCGTTCATCTCGCATTTCGAGGAAGTCGTCGCACATGCCGCCGGCGCGCGCGGGGTGGACGGGGTGGTGTGCGGGCATATCCACACCGCCGAGATCCGCGAGATCGCCGGGGTGAATTATTATAACGACGGCGATTGGGTGGAGGGCTGCACCGCCTTGGTCGAGCATTTCGACGGGCGGATGGAGGTGCTCCACTGGGCCGACGAGATCGCGGCGCGCGCGCCCGATACGATCGTCGCGCTGGCGGCGTGACGATGCGCGTCGCGATCGTCACCGATGCGTGGGCGCCGCAGGTCAACGGCGTGGTCCGCACGCTTGACGCGGTCACGCAGGAATTGCGCGCGATGGGGCATGATGTGGGGGTGATCGCGCCCGACGCGTTCCGCTCGCTGCCGTGCCCGACCTATCCCGAGATCCGCCTCGCGCTCGCCGGGACGCGTGCGGTGGGCGGGCGGATCGCCGAATTCGGCGCGGAGGCGGTGCATATCGCCACCGAAGGCCCGCTCGGCGTCGCGGCGCGGCGCTGGTGCGTCGCGCGGGGGCGGCCGTTCACCACCGCCTATCATACGCAATTCCCCGATTATGTCGCGGCGCGCACCGGGGCCAACCCCGAATGGGTGTGGCGCTATATCCGCTGGTTCCATTCGCCGGCGCAGAGCATCCTCGCCTCGACCGCGACGATCGAGGCGACGCTGGCGGCGCACGGGCTTACGCAGGCGCGGCGCTGGGGGCGCGGGGTCTCGGCTGAATTCCGCGCGCACGGCCGGCTCGATGCCGCGCTCGCCGCGCTGCCGCGGCCGATCATGCTCTATGTCGGGCGGGTCGCGGTGGAGAAGAACGTCGCCGCCTTCCTCGCCGCCGATCATCCCGGCAGCAAGGTGGTGGTCGGCGACGGGCCGGCGCGCGCCGCGCTCGAAGCGCGCTTCCCGCAGGCGCATTTCCTCGGCAGCCGCTTCGGCGAGGAATTGGCGGCGGCCTATCGCACCGCCAACGTGCTCGTCTTCCCGAGCCGCACCGACACCTTCGGGCTGGTGATGATCGAGGCGCTGGCGTGCGGCACCCCGGTCGCGGCCTATCCGGTGACCGGGCCGGTCGACGTGCTGACCGCGGAGAGCGGGGTGATGCATCACGATCTCGCCACCGCGATCGCTGGCGCGCTGGCGCTCGACCCGCGGCGCTGCGCCGAACTGGGGGCGAAATTCACCTGGCGGGCGAGCGCCGAGCAGTTTCTGGCCGCTCTGGCGCCGGTTCCGGCGGCATTGGCGGCTTGATGACTTGCCCTAAGGCGCGCGTCGCACTAAGTCGGCGGGCGTGAGGTGGCCGCTCCGGTAAGGGGCGGCCCTATTTGTTTCCGACGGAGTTTTCGCCGTGGCCCAGCCGCTCATGCCCCATGCGACCGCTTCCTGGCTGGTCGATAACACTGCGCTCAGCTTCGAGCAGATCGCCGATTTCTGCGGCCTGCACATCCTTGAGGTGCAGGCGATCGCCGACGATACCGCCGGCACCCGCTTGACCGGGCGCGATCCGGTGCGTGCGCACGAACTGACGATGGACGAGATCGAAAAGGGGCAGGCCAACCCCGATTATCGCCTCAAGATGACCAAGGGGCCGGAGCAGGTGCGCCGCACCAAGGGCCCGCGCTACACCCCGGTGTCCAAGCGGCAGGACAAGCCCGACGGCATCGCCTGGATCATCCGCAACCACCCCGAGATTTCGGACGGCACGATCTCGACGCTGATCGGCACGACGCGCAGCACGATCCAGGCGATCCGCGAGCGGACGCATTGGAACATCGCCAATATCGTCCCCAAGGACCCGGTGACCCTGGGTCTCACCACCCA
>NZ_MKRR01000001.1:6109-12167 GCF_001897045.1 Sphingomonas sp. 66-10 | reverse complement strand
AGCTCCGCGCCGAGCGCCAGCAGGCGGCGCGCGATGCCGAAGCGGCGGGCGAGGAAGCGAACGATCTCGGGTTCGAGGATCCGTTCAAGCATTGATTCCACCCCGTCACCCCGGCTCAGGGCCGGGGTGACGGGTGCGATAATTTCTAAGCCGCTCGTTTGAGAAAAGCGCGTGACGCGGATGCGTCGCGGTGGCACGGTCGCGCCGATGCCAGTCAATATCCAGCGCACCCTGATCGGCGACGAAGGGCTGACCCCCACCAGCCACGCCGGCCTGACCTTTCCCTTCGGCGAGCGCGGGCCGCTGCCGGGCGAGCTGCTCACCGTGGCGGAGGGTATCCGCTGGTGGCGCGTGCCGATGTCGGGCCCGCTCAAGCACGTCAACGGGCTGATCCTCGACGATGGCGACGGCGCCGCGATGGCGATCGATACCGGCACCGCCTCGCCGCGTTCGACCGAGGCGTGGAACACGATCCTCGACGGCCCGCTCGCGGGGACGCGGATCTCGCGGGTGCTCGGCACCCACCTTCATCCCGATCATATCGGCCTCGCCGGCTGGCTCTCGCGCCGGTTCGACGACGCGCCGCTGGTGATGACGCGCACCGAATGGCTGATGGCGCGGATGCTGTCCGCCGATGCGCGTCCCGATGTGCCGCAGGAACAGCTCGATTTCTGGCGCGGTGCGGGGTGGGACGAGGCGCAGGTGGCGCGCGGCGCCGGGGCGGGCTGGTCCAATTTCGCCAAGATGATCTCGCGGCTGCCGCTGCGCTACCACCGCATCCGCGACGGCGAGACGCTGCGCATCGGCGGCGCCGACTGGCAGGTCGTCACCGGCACCGGGCACAGCCCCGAACATGCCTGCCTCGTCGATTATGAGCGGCATATCCTCATTTCGGGGGATCAGGTGTTGCCGCGGATCAGCTCGAACGTTTCGATCCACGCCAGCCAGATCAACGACGATCCGCTCGGCGACTGGCTCGAATCGATCGCCAAGTTCAAGCAATTGCCCGATGACCTGCTCGTCCTGCCGGGGCATGGCGACCCGTTCTACGGGCTTCATGCGCGGCTCGATGCGCTCGATCGCGAACATCGCGAGCGGCTCGACGCGCTGGTCGATCTGATGGCCGAAGGGCCGCTGCGCGCGGTCGATTGCTTCGCCACATTGTTCCGCCGGCCGATCGGCCCCGAGGTGATCGGCATGGCGACCGGCGAGGCGCTCGCGCATCTGCGCCGGCTGGAGATCGAGGGGCGCGCGATCTGCGAGACGCGCGACGGCGTGTGGTGGTTCGCCCGGGCCTGAGATCACCCGATCGTCACCCCGGCCTCGATCCGGGGGCGATCCAAGTGCTTCCATATCGGCCCTACCTCATTATGATCCGCCCGCCGCCGGGGGGCGAATCGGAGTGTGGTTATGACCGATCCGTCGCTGCGCGATCGCGCCGTCCGGCTGTATGACGCCTATACCCACGAGCATCGCGATCGCCGCACCCTGCTGCGCGAGATGACCGCGCTGGCCGGGTCGGTCGCGGCGGCCGAGGCGTTGATCGCCGGGATCGGCGCCGCGCCTGCCGCCGCGTCGATCACGCCGCCCGACGATGCCCGGCTGATTACCCGCACGGTTCACGCCACCGCGGCGGGCAAGCCCTCGATCGTCTATCTCGCGCGGCCCAAGACCGGCGGCAAACCGCTGGGCACGGTGATGGTGATCCACGAGAATCGCGGGCTCAACGATCATATCCGCGATGTCGCGCGGCGCGTCGCGCTGGCCGGTTTCCGCGTCGTCGCGCCCGATTTCCTCGGCCCGCAGGGCGGCACCCCCGCCAATGAGGATCGTGCGCGCGACATGATCGCCCACGCCGATTACGATCTGGTCATCGCGCAGGGGCTGGAGATCCTTGCCGAAGCCAAGAAGGGCGCGGCGACCAGCGGGAAGGGCGGTATCGTCGGTTTCTGCTGGGGCGGCGCGCTGGTCGACCGGCTGGCGGTGGCGGGCGGCGCGGCGATCGACGCGGCGGTGGCCTATTACGGCCCGGCGCCGGCCCCGGCGGAGGCGGTGAAGGTCGCGGCACCGATGCTGCTCCATTATGCCGGCAAGGACGCGCGCGTCGCGCAGACCGGCGAGCCGTGGGTCGCCGCGCTCAAGGCGGCGGGGAAGACGGTCGAGGCGTTCACCTATTCCGGGGTCGATCACGCCTTCAACAACGACACCTCGGCGGAGCGCTACAACAAGCCCGCCGCCGATCTCGCCTGGGGGCGCACGATCGCCTTCCTGCACAAATATCTTGACGCCTGATGCTGCAAATGTTCCTAATTTGTTCCATGCGAATCGATAGGAGATGATGGCGTGAACGACTTGATTTTCTACACCAATCCGATGTCGCGCGGGCGTGTCGCCCGCTGGATGCTGGAGGAGGTGGGCGCACCCTATGAAACGGTGGTGCTCGATTACGGCACGACGATGAAGGGGCCGGATTATCTGGCGATCAACCCGATGGGGAAGGTGCCGGCGATCGTCCACAACGGCCGCGCGGTGACCGAGGGCGCGGCGATCGTCGCCTATCTTGCGGAGGCGTTTCCCGAGGCCGGGCTCGCGCCGACCGCGGCGGAGCGTGCCAACTACTACCGCTGGATGTTCTTCGCCGCCGGTCCGCTCGAGGCGGTGACAGCGGACAAGGCGCTGGGGGTCGCGCCGACCGCCGATCAGCAGCGGATGGTGGGCTATGGCTCGCTCGACCATGTCGTCGACGCGCTCGAAGGGGCGGTGAAGGCCAATCCCTATATCGCGGGCGACCGCTTCACCGCGGCCGACGTGTTCGTCGGCAGCCATATCGCCTGGGGCATGCAGTTCGGCACGTTGCCGCAGCGCGATGCGTTCGACGCCTATGTCGCGCGGATCATGGGGCGCGAAGCCGCGGCGCGCGCGCGAGAGATCGATGATGCGCTGATGCCGCAGCCGGTGAGCTGAGAGGCGGCCGGAAAATGGCGCCCCCCTTTTCCCCGTTCGCCTCGTCGCGCCGGCGCGGGCCGGGACGGCGGGGGAGCGTCATTGCCGGCGTAAAAAGTTGTGAGGCAGTTCGTGCTGCGCTGCGTCATTATGATTGTGCGCGCGGGAAACCCGCGTTGCGCGCCCGTCAGGCTGGGCTGGGGGGCGTTTCGGTCGAGGAGATGACGTGAAAGGGCGAGCGCTCCTTCGTCCGTGCGATCAGCGCATCGAGTTCGCGCTCGATGATCGTGCTCAGTTGCGCGCACAACCGCCGGAAATCGCGCCCCTGTTGCGCGGTGACGACGATCCACTGGCACAGCCCGCCGCCCAAGGTGTTGATCAGATCGGCAAGATCGGCGCGCGCCGTGGCATAGCGGTCGCCCGGGGCGCAGGCGGCGAGCGCGGTGAGCAGGGTATTCTGGATCTGGTCGCTCAGCGTCGCCAGCACCGCGGCGATGCGCGGATTGCGCGCGGATTCGGCCATGATCTCGGGCATCAGCCGATAGCCCTCGAAATCGTCGCTATAGCTGACGAAAGTGAGGATCCACGCGCGGATGCCGGCGATGTCGCCGACGCGGATCGCATGATCGAGCGCGGCCTCGTCGAGAAAGCGCGACAGGTCGCGCGCGGCGATCGCGGCGACAATGTCTTCCTTGGACGCGAAGTCGCGGTAGATCTGGCCGACCTTGACCCCGGAGGCGCTGGCGATCTGCGCCACGCCGGTGCCGTGGAATCCGTTTTCGATGAACAAACGGCGCGATATTTCAAGGATATGCGCGCGCCGTTGCGCGGCTCGGCTGGAACGGTCGTCGATGCTGCAGCGCAAAAATTTTCCTCCGTTCATGGATCTTTCGGGCTTGCTCTCAATTATGGGCGGGCGTATCTGGCGCAAATTGTGAGTGATCGATCACTCACGCATTAGCATAAAAATCGGGGACGTTCGTGAGGAAATTCGCGCCTGCCCTTGCGGCCGTGCTGCTGCTTTCCGCCTGCAGCCAGGGTGCCGCACCGCAGCAGCAGGGACCGGCCGAGGTGAGCGTCGTCACCGTGCGGACCCAGCCGGTGACGCTGACCACCGAGCTGCCGGGCCGCACCGTGGCCTATGAAAGCTCGGACGTCCGGCCGCAGGTCAACGGGCTGATCCTCGCGCGATTGTTCGAGGAGGGCGATCAGGTGCGCCAGGGGCAGCCGCTCTACCGCATCGATCCGCAGCCCTATCAGGCCTCGGTGGCCAGCGCGCGCGCCGCGCTGGGCCGCGCGCATGCCGCGATCGCCTCGACCGCCGCGCTCGCGCGGCGCTATGGCGAGCTGGTCAAGATCAACGCGATCGCCCGGCAGGATTATGAGAATGCGGTGACGCAGGCGCAGCAGGCGCGCGCCGATGTTGCCGCGCAGGAAGCCGCGCTGCGCACCGCGCAGATCGATCTGGCGCGGACCACGATCCGCGCGCCGATTTCCGGGCGGATCGGGCGGTCCGATTTCACCACCGGTGCCCTGGTCACCGCGGCGCAGGCCAATGCGCTGACGACGATCCAGCGGCTCGATCCGATCTATGTCGACGTCCAGCAATCGAGCGCCGAGGTGCTCAAGCTCCGGCAGCGGATCATGGCCGGCGAGATCGCGCGCGAGGGCGGCGCGGCGCGCGTCCAGCTCAAGCTTGAGGACGGTTCGGTCTATCCGATCGAGGGCGAGCTGAAGTTCACCGACGTGACGGTCGATCCGACTACCGGCAGCCAGGCGATCCGCATCCGCTTCGCCAATCCGAAGGGGTTGCTGCTGCCCGGCATGTACGTCCGCGCGCAATTGGTCGAAGGGACCAAGGCCGAGGGGATATTGGTGCCGCAGCGCGCCGTCGGGCGCGACGATCGCGGCCATGCGACGGTGATGGTCGTCGGCCAGGGCAACAAGGTCGAACAGCGCCAGCTCGAAACGTCGCGGACGGTGGGCGATTCGTGGCTGGTCACCGGCGGGATCAAGCCAGGCGACCGGGTGATCATCGAGGGCGGCATGATGCTCCAGCCGGGGATGCCGGTGAAGCCGGTGCCTTATTCGCCCAAGGCGGCGTCGGCGGGCAAGCCGGCCGCCGCGCCGGCGCAGGCGAAGTAATCCCCGATGGCACGCTTTTTCATCGACAGACCCATTTTCGCATGGGTCATCGCGATCATCATGATGCTGGCGGGCGCGATCGCGATCCGCTCGCTGCCGGTCGCGCAATTCCCCGAGATCGCGCCGCCCGCGGTGTCGATCAGCGCGGTCTATCCCGGCGCCGACGCCGAGACGCTCGAACGCACCACGACGCAGATCATCGAGCAGCAGCTCAAGGGCATCGATCACCTGCGCTATTTCTCGTCATCCTCCTCCTCGGCGGGGACGGTGACGATCACGCTGACCTTCGAACAGGGCACCAACCCCGATATCGCGCAGGTCCAGGTGCAGAACAAATTGCAGGCCGCGACGCCGCTGTTGCCGCGCGAGGTGCAGCAGCAGGGCCTGCAGGTGCAGAAATCGTCGGCGAACTTCCTCGTCATCGTCGGGCTTTATTCGAAGGACGGCTCGCATAGCGCGACCGACCTCGCCGATATGGTGGTGTCGAAGCTGCAGGATCCGATCAGCCGGGTGAACGGCGTGGGCGAGATCCAGACCTTCGGCTCGCAATATGCGATGCGCATCTGGGTCGATCCGCTCAAGCTCAACGCCTATCAGCTGACGATCGCCGACGTCACCAACGCGGTGCAGGCGCAGAATGCGCAGGTTTCGGCGGGGCAGATCGGCGCGCAGCCGGCGCCCAAGGAGCAGATGCTCAACGCCACCGTCTCGGTCCAGTCGCGGCTGCAGACCCCCGAGCAATTCGGCGCGATCCGGCTCAAGAACGGCGCGGACGGCTCGGTGGTGCGTCTGTCGGATGTCGCGCGGGTCGAGCTGGGCGCGGAAAATTACGGGTTCGATTCGCGGTTCAACGGCCTTCCCGCGGCGGCCTTCGGCGTCAAGCTCGCCTCCGGCGCCAATGCGCTGGCCACCGTCGATGCGGTGAAGACGCGGGTGGCCGAGCTGTCGCGCGGGCTGCCGAGCGACGTCG
>NZ_MKRR01000001.1:0-6059 GCF_001897045.1 Sphingomonas sp. 66-10 | reverse complement strand
GTTCCTGCAGAATTTGCGCGCGACCCTGGTGCCGACGATCGCGGTGCCGGTGGTGCTGCTCGGCACCTTCGCGATGATGGCGGTCGCGGGGTTCACGATCAACACGCTGACCTTGTTCGGCATGGTGCTGGCGATCGGCCTGTTGGTCGACGACGCGATCGTCGTGGTGGAGAATGTCGAACGGCTGATCACCACCGAGGGGCTCAGCCCGCGCGATGCGGCGCGCAAGTCGATGGACGAAATCAGCAGCGCGCTGGTCGGCATCGGCATGGTGCTCTCCGCGGTATTCCTGCCGATGGCGTTCTTCGGCGGATCGACCGGGGTGATCTATCGCCAGTTCTCGATCACGATCGTCTCGGCGATGGTGCTGTCGGTGCTGGTCGCGCTGATCCTCACCCCGGCCTTGTGCGCGACGATCCTCAAGCCGCACGATCCGACCAAGCACGAAGGCGATGGCCTGCTCGCGCGCTTCTTCCGCTGGTTCAACGACAAGTTCGAACGCGGCCAGGTGCGCTACGAAAAGGGCGTGCGGACCACCGCGCGCAACTGGAAGCGTTCGTTCGTCCTCTATCTGCTGATCGTGGTCGGGATGGGCTTCCTGTTCTACCGGATGCCGAGCGCCTTCCTGCCCGACGAGGATCAGGGCATCGTGCTCGCGCTGGTGCAGGGGCCGTCGGGCGCGACCAGCGCGCGTACCGACAAGGGGCTCGATCTGGTGCGCAACCATTTCAGGAGCGAGCAGGGCGTCGAATCGGTGTTCACGATCAACGGCTTCAGCTTCTCGGGGCAGGGGCAGAACGCCGGTATCGCCTTCGTCAAGCTGAAGCCGTGGGACGAGCGCCCCGGCACGGCGAACAAGGCGCAGACGATCGCCGGGCGCGCGATGGGGGCATTCTCGCAATATAAGGACGGCATGATCTTCGCGCTGGTGCCGCCGGCGGTGACCGAGCTCGGCAACGCCACCGGGTTCGACCTGCAATTGGTCGATACCGGCAACATCGGGCACGAGAAGCTCGTCCAGGCGCGCAACATGATGCTCGGCATGTCGATGCAGGACAAGCGCGTCGCGCAGGTCCGCCCGGTCAGCCTGGAAGATGCGCCGCAGCTCCGGGTCGATATCGATCAGGACAAGGCGCGCGCGCTGGGGCTCGATCTCGCGGCGGTCAATTCGACCATCTCGACCGCCTGGGGCGGCGCCTATGTCAACGATTTCATCGATCGCGGGCGGGTGAAACGCGTCTATATCCAGGCCGACGGGCCCTATCGTCTGCGCCCCGAGGATATCGGCAGCTTCTACGTGCGCGGCGCGAACGGGCAGATGGTGCCGTTCACCGCCTTCTCGACGCTGAGCTGGGCCAATGCGCCGGTGCAGCTCACCCGCTACAACGGCCTGCCCGCGGTCGAGGTGCAGGGCGGCGCCGGCGCCGGGGTCAGCACCGGCACCGCGATGAAGGCGATGGAGGAGATGCAGGCGAAGCTGCCGCCGGGCACCGCGCTCGAATGGACCGGTCTCTCCTATGAGGAACGGCTGTCGGGCGGGCAGGCGCCGGCGCTCTATGCCCTGTCGCTGCTGATCGTGTTCCTGTGCCTCGCCGCGCTGTACGAAAGCTGGTCGGTGCCGATCTCGGTGCTGCTGGTCGTCCCGCTCGGGGTGATCGGCGCGATCATCGCCGCGACGCTGACCGGGCTCAACAACGACATCTATCTGCAGGTCGGGCTGATCACGACGATCGGCGTGTCGGCGAAGAACGCGATCCTGATCGTCGAATTCGCCGAGGAGCGGATCGCCGACGGGATGCGGCCGTTCGACGCCGCGATCGAGGCGGCGAAGCTGCGGCTGCGGCCGATCCTGATGACCAGCTTCGCCTTCGTGTTCGGCGTGCTGCCGCTGGCGATCTCGGCCGGCGCCGGGGCGGGCGGGCAGCATGCGATCGGCCGCTCGGTGGTCGGCGGGATGCTGTCGGCGACCGCGCTGGGGATCTTCTTCGTCCCGATGTTCTTCGTCGCGGTGCTGCGGATGTTCGGTCACGGCAAGGACGACGACCATAATGATGACGGGGCGCCCGATGCCGCGCCGCAAGGAGTGACCGCGTGACCCGCCGTTTCCGTACCCTCACCGCGCTGACTGCCGCGACCGCGCTGGCGGCGTGCAATTTCGCGCCCAAATATGTCCGGCCGGTCGGCGCGGTGCCGGCCGAGCTGCCGCAGGGCGGGCCCTATCCCGCCGCGGCGAGCGACGCGCCCGACGTCACCAGGATCGGCTGGCGCGATTTCTTCACCGACGCGCGACTGCGCCAGGTGATTGAGACCGGGCTCGCCAACAACCGCGATCTGCGCGTCGCCGCCGCCAACGTGCTCCAGGCGCGCGCGCAATATCATGTCCAGCGCGCCGATCTGGTGCCGTCGACCAGCATCAGCGGCGGCGCGACCTATACCAATAATGCCGCCAACCTCGGCGGCGGTGCGGCAGCGGGGGCGGGCGGCCCGTCGAACAATCTCGAAATCTATTCGGTCAGCGCCGGTTTCTCCTCGTTCGAGCTCGATCTGTTCGGCCGGGTCCGCAATCTCAGCCGCGCGGCGCAGGAGCGCTTCTTCGCGAGCGAGGAGGCGCAGCGCTCGACGCGGATCAGCCTGATCGCGGAGATCGCGACGGCGTGGCTGACGCTGGCTTCGGATCGCGACCAGCTCGCGCTGGCCGAGGAGACGCTCAAGGCATTCGAGCAGACGCTCGAGCTGACCCGCGCGCAATTCCGCATCGGCGTCGCCTCCGAGCTGGCCGCGCGGCAGGCCGAGACGAGCTATCAGAGCGCGCGCAACGATATCGCGACGCTGCGCACCCGGATCGCGCAGGATCAGAATGCGCTCAACCTGCTCGCCGGGACGACCATCCCCGCGGACCAGCTGCCCGCCGGGCTCGATGCCGGGAAGGTGACGCTCGACGCGCTGCCCGCCGATCTGTCGTCGCAGGTGTTGTTGCGCCGCCCCGATGTATTGCAGGCCGAGCATCAGCTGATCGCGTCGAACGCCGATATCGGCGCGGCGCGCGCGGCGTTCTTCCCCAAGATTTCGCTGACCGCGACGCTCGGCACGATCTCGACCGCGCTCTCGGGGCTGTTCGCCGGAGGGAGCTTCACCTACACCGGCGCGCCGAGCGCGGCGCTGCCGCTGTTCGACGGCGGGCGCAACGCGGCCAACCTCGCTTATGCCAAGGCGTCGCAGCAGGCGGCGGTCGCGACCTATGAAAAGGCGGTGCAGACCGCGTTCAAGGAGGTCGCCGACGCGCTGGCGACGCGCGGGACGATCGGCGAACAGGTCGCCGCGCAAAATGCACGGGTCGAGGCGGCCAATGTCGCGGCGAATCTGTCCGACGCGCGCTATCGCGCCGGGGTCGATTCGTTCCTCACCGCGCTCGATGCACAGCGCACCGCTTATGCCGCACGCCAGCAGCTCCAGACGACGCGGCTTGCCCGCGCGAGCAATCTGGTCGAGCTCTATCGCGCGCTGGGGGGCGGGCTGGAGTAAAAAATACTTCGCTGACTTGCCTTTTCGCGTAACAGGCATATCCTCTCTCTACGCAAAGGAGAGAGATGCGATGAACAGGATCGAGCTGGGCGTAGGCGATTCGGGTGACAAGAGCCTGGTGATCTTACAAAGCCTGCTCTGCCTGCTGCGCGAAAAGAACCTGCTAACCCGCGCAGATATCGAGGAATTGCGCGAGAAGGTGGAAGCGCGCGCGAGCGATCATGCGGGCGATCCGTTGCCCTGCTGCATCGAGGGCGCGGCCGCGGCGGCGAGCGAAATGAATCGGTTGGGCGAATATATCGGCCGTCGGTACGGCGGTAAGCACCGCCGAATCTGAGCGGTCCCGGCGGCGCGTCGGCGCGCCGCTGCACGTATGATAATCGGGGCGCTGGTTCGCTGGCGCTGTGGGCGTGCAACTATTCGCTAGGCAAAACCCGCATTCCCCCCGGTCTTTGAGTCGCAAGGCAATGATATTTGGCGGCTTGCCCCTTCGTCACGCCGGCCTTGTGCCGGCGTCCACTGCGCCTCCCGTCTTGGAGCAAGAGCCGCTTGTCCTGCCGATGCCTCCCGGTGGATCCCGGCAAAGGCCGGGGTGACGGGGTAGCCGGAAAATGGCCGCCGATCTCCCTTAACTCAAGAAACTGAAATAGCGGCTGTTCCTGTCGACGCCGCGCTTGCGTGGCGGGCTTTCGCGCGTCACATTGTTACGCAGCGATGACATTTGCGTGCGGGGCGGATATGGGGCCGCCGAGACGATCTATTCGCAAAGAGACAGGCCATTCGCCAGATTGCCGCTTTACCCTATCGCCTTGATGGCGTCGCGCCGGACGGTGAAATCCGCGTCCTGCTGATCACGTCGCGCGACACCGGCCGCTGGGTCGTGCCGAAGGGCAATATCGGACCGGGAACCTCGCTCCATGTCGCCGCCGCGCAAGAGGCGGAGGAAGAGGCGGGTGTGAGCGGTGCCCTGTGCCCGGTGCCGCTCGGCACTTATCGCTATCGCAAGCGGCGCAGCAGCGGCGCGTCACTGATGATCGACGTCGACGTCTTTCCGCTCGCGGTGACGCGCGAGCTGACGAGGTGGAAGGAGCAGGCGCAGCGCGAGCGCCGCTGGTTCACCTTGGCCGATGCGGCGCATGCGGTGGACGAGCCCGATCTGCGCGAATTGATCCGTTCTTTTGCGCCGTCTCAATTCGAGGCGGCGGTGCGGCGACGGTCGTCGCTCGTCACCCAACAACCGATTTCGGGAGTCCGTTCGATGTTCGCCTGGTTCCAGCGCCTGCTGCCCAAGACCGGCAATTTTTTCGAGCTGTTCGAGGCGCATGCCGCGACAGTGCTGGCCGGCGCCGAGGCGACCGCGCGGTTGCTGGAGGGCGGCCCCGCCGCGCGCGAGCATATCCGCGAGATCGTCGAGCGCGAGCATGACGCCGATCAGATCACCCGCGACGTGCTCAAGACGGTGCGCTCGACCTTCCTCACCCCGTTCGATCGCGCCTCGATCACCGCGCTGATCGGCGCGCTCGACGATACGATCGACGAGATGCACGCCGCGGCGATGGCGATCGATCTCTATGAGGTCAACGAATTCGCGCCCGAGATGCGCGACATGGCGGGGATCGTGCTCGATGCCGCGCGCGTCGCGGCGGAGGCGATGCCGCTGCTGCGCGACGTGAGCCGCAACGGCGACCGGCTCCACGAGCTGACCGAGCGGCTGGTGCGGATCGAGGGGCATGCCGACGAGATCCACAGCGCCGGGCTCAAGCGCTCGCTCGAAAATTACGGGAAGCAGGATACGCTGCGCTTCGTCGTCGAGCGCGAGTTGTACAAGCATCTCGAGCGGATCGTCGACGCATTCGAGGATGTCGCCGATGAGATCGACGGCATCGTGATCGATCACGCCTGATCGCGCCGACGATGCACGATCTCGCTTTTCCGTTGCTCGTCGGCCTGATCGCGGTCGCGCTGGCGTTCGACTATCTCAACGGGCTGCATGATGCGGCCAATTCGATCGCCACGGTGGTCGCGACGCGCTTGCTGTCGCCGGTCCAGGCGGTGGCGTTCGCGGCCTTCTTCAACTTCGCCGCCTATTTTCTGACGATCGCCTTTCCCAGCCTCCACGCCGTCGCGGAGACGATCGGCAAGGGGTTGATCAACAAGGATATCGTGACGCCCGCGGTGATCTTCGGCGCGCTTGGCGGGGCGATGTCGTGGAATGTCATCACCTGGCTGCGCGGGATTCCCTCGTCGTCGAGCCACGCGCTGATCGGCGGGCTGATCGGCGCCGGGGTGGCGCATGGCGGCATCGGCACGATCCAATGGGCCGGGCTCAACAAGACGCTGCTCGCGATCGTGCTCTCGCCGATGATCGGCATGATGCTGGCGATGCTGGTGATGCTGCTCAGCAGCTGGGCGCTGCGTCGCGCGACGACCTTCCAGGCCGAGCGTTCGTTCCGCGCGCTGCACCTGCTCTCCTCCGCGACCTACTCGCTGAGCCACGGGCTCAACGATGCGCAGAAGACGATGGGGATCATCACCGT